>JALSID010000446.1 GCA_026981825.1 Planctomycetota bacterium | reverse complement strand
GGCCCGCAGGGCAACAGGCGCTCGAAGAGAACGGGTGCGTGAGGTTATAAAGCGTGCCGTGCACAGAGCTCGCCAGATTCGCCACGCACGCACAGCCGGGAAGCACGAGCAACGCCAACCCGCCGATCAACCCAAGCCAGCGTTTCATCTGCACGGTCTCCTTCTAGAACCTGGAATGCCCACCGCAGTCCAGTGCACTTCCACCGAAACTCTAGACTGTGGATCGGCCCGGTTCCAGAGAACACAGGTGCCGCCTGTGCCGACCGGTACGGTTGGCAGGATTGGGGAACCCAGGCGGAGATTAAGGCGACGCGGGAAACGGCGAGCCCTGGCCCGCACCGCGCGGCTCTTCACCCCCACGCAACACCTGTGGCACGCTCGACGAAGGATCGCGTGTCAAAACGTTGCCCGGTCGAGCAGCACGGCTTCGGACGACCAGACTCGCCCCCCTCCTGGCCGCGCAGGCCTTGCGACTGAGCGCCCTGGCGCACACCGGCACTCCTTTCGCGGCGTGGCGGTGATCACACCAGGTACACCGCTCCGATCGCACCCAAAAGCGCTACGCTCGCTCGCGCCGGAAGTCCGCCTATACGGCCCGGTACTCGGCTGTCCCGGCCACCACGGGGTTCCGCAGCACCCCGATCCCCTCGATCTCGACCTCGCACACGTCGCCGGGCTTGAGAAACACCGGTGGTTTCCGTGCGAAACCAACTCCAGGGGGTGTCCCCGTAAAAATCAGATCACCCGTGCAGAGGGTGAACACCTGCGAGATGTAGGCGATCAGCTCGTCCACCTTGAAGATGAACTCCCGGGTATTCGAGTCCTGCATCGTTTCGCCATTCAGCCGCAAGCGGATCGGCAGCCCGTGGGGGTCGATTGCATCGGCCGTGACGATAACCGGGCCCGTCGGACCAAACGTGTCGAAGGACTTACCGCAAAGCCATTGCTTGCCCGGCTTCCTGAGCTGCCAATCGCGCGCCGACACGTCGTGACCACACGTGTAGCCCGCTACATGCTCCATTGCCCGCTCGCAAGGAATGTGCCTTCCTCCCTTGCCCACCACAATCACCAGCTCCGCCTCGTAGTCGACCTCGCTGGAAACGGGAGGCAAAACGATCGGCTGTTCCGGTCCGATCAAGGCGTTTGGCAGCTTGCAGAACAGGACGGGCTCGTCGGGAATCGGCGCGCCACTCTCAACCGCGTGGTCTCGGTAGTTGAGCCCCACGCAGATCACCTTGCTCGGATTCAACACGGGCTGGAGCAGGCGCACTTGTTCTGGCCGATGGACAGGGCTGAGGTTAGCCGTACGCCGGGTCAGCTCCTCAAGCTGCCCACGGTCCGACCTCAGGACTTCCGTAAGCCCTCCGCTCACGCCAATGTCGCTAAGGGGGACATAGCCCCCTCGGACCTCCGCCCCATGAACCACCTTGCCGTCGACCTCGTACGTCGCAAGTCGCATCGCTCACTCCACTGATCGACACGCCAACCGGAACTCCAAAGTATAGCGCCGGCTCGCGCCAGACTGCCCCGCATTCGCAGTCCATGAAAGCCCTGCGGTAGCTACCCTGGACTAAATGCACCTCGTAGCGGATGGGGCGGTTCGGAAACCGCCCACAGCATCGACACGCTTCTTTCCGCCCCCTCCACCACATAGGTTTCGCTCCAGCACCGACCACGGCCAGGTGCCCGCCAAGCGGCTCAACCGGCAGACAATCGCGGCCCAGACGTGCTGCGAAGCTTAGAATCGATCGTAGGACGCCCCTACGGCGTAAGCGATCCCAGAACCGGCCGCAGCCGGATATCGGAAGAGCGCTTTTGCCTGGGGCTGTCAAACGGCCGCATTTCGGCACCGAACAAAACCGCATGCGAACATGGAAAAACCCATCCCTCTGGTCATCGACACCGACATCGGTGACAACATCGACGATAGCCTCGCGCTGGCGATCGCGTGTAGGGCACCTGAGGTAGACTTGCGGGCCATCACAACGGTGCACGGCGACACGATCAAGCGGGCAGAGCTGGCGCGGGGTATCCTGTCGCTTGGCGGGGCTCAAAAGGTACCGGTAGCCCCGGGCTGCGAACGTCCGCTAATTGCCCCGGTCGAACGGCAGACGCCCCTGCTGTACGACGTGCACCCCAAACGACCGCTACAGAGGGATGACCTGAACCGCGACGCCGTCGAGGTATTGCTTCGACTGAGCAGACAACACGGACGCGTCAGTCTGCTGACCATCGGACCGCTGACAAACGTGGCCGTAGCTCTTCGCCTGCACCCAGAACTTGAGCAAACGCTCGAAATCACCGCTATGGCAGGCGCCTTCCACCTTGATCGAGCTGAAACGAACGTCCGCCTCGATCCTGAAGCAGCCCAAATCGTGTTCGCTTCGCGGGCGCCCGTTCGGGTCATCCCCCTGGATGTGACCATCGAATGCCCCCTTGCTATGTGGGTCCCTGAGGCACTCGCAGCGAGCCGGGACGAACTGAAGCGGAGCCTGGGTCGCGCCTGTCGGATCTGGCAAGAGCGTACAGGTCGAGACATTGTGCTCCCTCACGACCCGATCGCTCTGGTCGCAGCGATCTACCCGGAACTGTTCGTGTTCGAGCCAATGCGGATCGAGGTGGCCCTGCATCCCGACGATCGCCGTGGCCGCTTACTAGCAGTGCCAAGGCCCGATAGCAACGTCCACGTTGCCACTCGGGCCGATCTCGACCAGATTTCAAGCTACATTCTGGAGCGTCTCGCGGTCACGGAACAGAGAAGAGGGAACTCTCGGTGCCCCCCGGCCCAGAGCTGAAAGGCTACGGAAGACATACCTGGAGAGCGTTCGCAGAGCAGGTTACGCTCAAGAAGCCCGGGCACCGAGCCGTGGTAGAGTTCGAGGGAGCGCCTACGTTTGACCGGACGTCCTGCACCGGAGGCACACGCGGAGCACCACGCAGGGAAAGGGCTCGCCAGGAAAACGGGCGTCTCCGTTACTCAGTCCACGAACGGGACGCTGTCTGTACACGAAGTAGCAAGCGTATTCCGAGCAGACGATGCGAGCGATTTGGCGGCGGTACCCTCTGCTCACCATAGTCGTGGCGATCGGTGCCTTCGTGCTCCTCGTCCCCTTCGAAGACGGTACCCGTGAACGGGCGAACGGCATCGTCGTAGCCGAGGTAGTCCTCTTTCTGGTGCTGATCGCTACGCTCCCGTTCCGCGCAGGTACAGGCCCGTTGCCTTCCAGTGAGCGTGCACCCCACTGGACCGACTGGCTCCCGCCCCTGGCTTGCCTGGCCCTCTGGCTCTTGAGCTGGGCATCTCCTATGCTGAACTCCCCCCTTGCTCTCGACGATCACCTCTATCTCTATCCCGAAAATGCTCAGGGGGGTGACGGCCTGCTGTTCCCCTACAACGAACACGTTGTGTTGCTTCCTCGCATGTGGGCGTGGCTTGTTCGTGCGTTTGGGGACAAAATCGGCAACGTACACACAGCCACCGTCGTTGCCCGAGCAGTCCTGTTCGCTGCGGTTCTGCTGTACGCGCACCGGTTTTTTCTGCGATCCTCCGGTTCGCCGGCGGCGGCTGCTGCTGCCGTAGCCTTCTTATCCCAGGTGCCCGTGCTCACCGAGGTCTACCTGTGGTTTGCCGCTAGCCTCTGGCTTCTACCTCTCCTGTTACTCATTGCAGGCCTCCATGCCGTCGAACGTTTGCGGAGGCAGCAGCAGGTTTCCCCATTTGCCGCAGGCCAGGTCTTGTTCGGATCGGCTGTCGGCCCCCTGACCTTCTGGATCGGGGCACTGAACGGCCCAGCGTGCGCTCTGCTAGGATTCTCCCCCACACTCCGGCGGTCGACCTCGGTCGGACGAGGCCTGCTGGTCTGCTGCGTCGCAATGGCGGGCACCGCAAGTGGAATCGCCGCGGCGGTACTGATCCTGAATCGGGTCGGATCGCCCAGGGCGGGTAGCCCAGACCTGGCCAATCTGCTGGTCTGGAGACGTGCCGTACTATTTTCCGCCCGCTTTCTCACCGACCATCTGCTCCTCGGTCAGTGGTGGGCTGCGGTACGCGATTCTTTTCCGTACGCCTATCCCCTGGCCTTCGCTACCGTCGGAGGTGGCATCCTCCTCGTTTCGTGCACCGTGGCGACACCGCGCGCGACCATCCCCCCGCTGTTGCTGGCGGTGGCCAGTTACGCGGTGGTCTTTTTGAGCCGTGGGGACATCCCCTACCAGACGGGTCTGCGCGTGAGCGACCGGTACCACCTCTACGCCCACTTCTGCCTGGCGTGGCTAATGGCGCTCTGGTTAGGCTCGAGGCGTTTGGTGCACGTCGTCGATAGCAAACCCCGGCCGATCACGACCCTCGTAGGAATTGCTCTTCCTCTGTGCCTCTGGGTTCTGTACCAGCCCGGTGCTGCGGGGCAGGCGTTCTCCGCCCTGGTTGAGCTGGTTCGTTAGGCGCAGGCCGACGGCCGGCGGCAACGTGCGTTCCACTCACCGCTCGGAAAACGTCTAATTGGAACCGTCCACACCAGCACACCTGCCGGCCACGACGTGCAGCCCCGTCAAGCCAGCGAGCCCGCGAGTAGCCGGCCCTGGCCAAAGGCCCCCCCCGCGTGCGCCACCTGACGGAAAGACGAGCGGCACGCGTTCGGTCTCGAGTCAGGTATTGCCGCCACGGACGCCGCTGTATTTGTCGCGCCGGTGCAGGTCCGCGTCCCGTCGCACTAGCCCGAGCGATTCCATAGCCTCCCGCACGTAGCGTGGCAGATGGAACATACGCTGATGGGCGTGGCCATCGTAGAAACGGGTCGGGCTGTTCAGCCGCTCGCGCAGAAGGCGATCGACCGTGTCGACATCGAAACCCAGTGGATCGGGCAACCGCTCGCCGGCGATCGTAAACGACCAGTCGGTCGTGAAGGATGGCATGTATGTGGCCCCCACGTACACGCTGGGGAACACCTCCCGCATCGTGCGATAGATGGACGCGAAGTTGGTCAGGCCGTAGAAGGAGACGGCGTCGGACTGCACCACCACGACCGCCCCCGGGTTCAGAATCCTGCGGGTAGCCTCATAGAACTCCACCGTGAACAGCGGGCTGGACAGACTGTCACCGATCGGGTTGGTCAGGTCCAGGATCACGGCGTCGAACTTCTCCTGGCAGTTCTCGACGAACTCCCGCCCGTCGCCGAAGTGGAACCGCACGGCAGGATGATCGAAGGCCCCGGCGTGGAACCCAGGCAGGTGCCGCCGGCACACGTCAACCACGTGCGGATCCAGCTCCGCCATGATCACCCGCTCCACAGAGCGGTGACGCAGGACCTCGCGGATCGTTGCCCCTTCGCCGCCGCCCACGACAAGCACCGACCGGGGCCCTGGGTGGAGCAGGAAGGCGGGGTGGACGAGGCACTCGTGATAGATGTGCTCGTCCGCCTCGTAGCTCTGCACTTCTCCGTCCAGGATCAAGCAGCGTCCGTACGCTTCGGTCTCCAGGATGTCGATCTCCTGGTACTCGCTTCGCTCTCTGCACACCTGACCGCGGACTGCATGCGCGGTGTATTCCCAGGGGCTGGCCCAGTCATGCAGCCAGCGGTGAGGCCCCCAAATCTGGCGGCCATGCTTAAACGCTTCGGCAGCGCGTCGCGCCCAATCCATGTGTTCCTGTCCTCCTACCCGCGGCGGCGAATCTGCCGGACCGGAGGGACGCTCAGCATCCCCCCCGGACACCCGGAGCGGTTCGTCGGGAAGATAGGCATACAGGCCCTCCGACAGCGGCTCGCTCGTCCCGTTGCCGTTGTTGCGCACGCCCGCGGCGGCCATCTGGCAGACGCGAGCGCGTCGTCGGCTGATGCGATGCAACGCCGTTCCCCGGGGCAGCTCCGCCTCTTCGAACCGCTCGGCCCCGAGTGCTCGAGCCATGTGCTCGCGAGCCAACCGCGGCGTCAGGCTGTCGCCACACAGATAGAGATCCAGACTGCAGATGCCATACTCCGGCCAGGTATGAATGGCCAGATGGCTCTGAGACAGAACGGCTACCACACTGATGCCCACTGGGGCAAACCGGTGGGAGTGAACCCCCAATACCGTTGCACCAGCTGCTCTCGCAGCTTCACGGACGTGGTGCCGCAGAAACGGCTCGTTGTCCAGCAACCGGGGGTCACATCCGTACAGGTCCGCTACCAACTGGCGTCCAAGTAGGATCCCCACGGCAGTATCCCCCCGCTACAGGTCCCACGATACTCCCTGGATCGACCACTCGCCACGGCGTGAAGCCGCACGATACTACCGAGCAAGCTTAGTCATTCTACTGTGTCCGCCGGAAAAAGCTAGTTCCCGACGAAAGCGGCCGTACCTCCCGGCCGCGGGGGCGGCTCCTGCAATCCAAATCCGGTTCCACGGAGCCCCTGCAGCGTCTTCGTCTGGGCCGGCCTCCCTGCCGAACAGCGCCTGCGCCAGGTGGTTCCCCCTCGTCACCTGCTCGAACCAGCCCCCAGCGCCTTCCCGTCTGGGTGCGGAGGAGCACCGCCCCGGCGGGTCCACGCTCGTCCGTGAGGCCATGGAAGCAGGAACCGGTGAAGGTCTCGATGGGACGGCGGCGCAGTGCACGAGAGTCGGGAAGGATCGGCGGCTCAGTTCCGCCGGGCTCGATTAACATTGGAGCCGAGTGTTTGCGTGAACCTTTCCAGAGCAGGTGGGCACGGTCATCCATGAGTCGGCTAGTCAACCTGGTTGGATTGTTGGTTCTGTTGGCGATCGCCTGGGGACTTTCGTCGAACCGAAGGCGAGTGAACTGGGTTCTGGTGGCCAAAGGGGTCGGTTTTCAGTTACTGCTTGCCCTTTTGATCCTGCGTACCCCCTGGGCGGCCGGGTTCTTTGAGTGGGCACGTCAGGCTGTGCAGTTTTTGCTGGATTCGAGCAAGTACGGCACGGAGTTCGTGTTTGGTGCTCTGGCGAACGAGCAGGTGTTTGGGTCCGCAATGGGTGACGCCGACCGGTGGGGCTTCGTCTTCTTCGTCCAGGTCACCGGCACGATCATCCTGGTGTCGGCGGTGATGGCAGCCCTTTACCACCTAGGGATCATGCAGTGGGTAGTTTGGGCAATGGCGAAAGTGATGCAGGTGGTCCTGGGCACGAGCGGATCGGAAACTCTGGCGGCAGCGGCCAACGTGTTCGTGGGGCAGACGGAGGCGCCGCTTGTGATCCGCCCCTACCTGGACCGCATGACCCGCTCCGAGCTCATGGCGCTCATGACGGGCGGCATGGCGACGATCGCCGGCGGCGTTATGGCCGCGTACGTGGGGATGTTGCAGAA
>JALSID010000445.1 GCA_026981825.1 Planctomycetota bacterium | reverse complement strand
GCCCGCGACTTGTTGCAGGCGTACAAGCACGATCCAGAGGCAGCGAAACGTTTGATCGCGATCGGGGAGTACCCACCGGACCCGAAGCTCGATCCAGTGGAACTCGCCGCATACACAATGGTTGCGAACACTGTCTTGAACCTGGACGAGGTGCTTACCAAGAACTAAGCGGCATCAGGACAAGGGGTTAGCAGCCTCGGCAGAAAACGAAACCGACGTGGTACCGGGAGCGGAGAGCAATGGATCCGGTTCGTGAGCACGCACTGGCAATTACGCGACGGCATTTCTTTGGGCGAATGGCGATGGGGTTGGGCACGGCGGCTCTCGCTTCCCTTTTGCAGCGGGAGGCTCAGGCGACATCGCGGACCGACGTGGGCAGGGGAGTGTTGGGAGCACCGCACTTTGCCCCGCGTGCCAAGCGTGCCATCTACTTGTTCATGGCCGGTGGACCGGCACACATGGACCTGTTCGATTACAAGCCCGGCCTGAAGGACTGGTTCGACAAGGACCTGCCCGAGTCGGTTCGGATGGGGCAGCGACTGACGACGATGACCTCCGGCCAGAAGCGCCTCCCCATCGCACCGTCGAAGTTCAAGTTCTACCAGTGTGGCGAGAGCGGCGCCTGGATCTCGGAGCTGCTCCCGTATCACCAGAAGATGGTTGACGACATCTGCATCATCAAGACGTTGCACACGGAAGCGATTAACCACGACCCGGCGATTACCTACATCTGCACCGGTCGTCAGCTACCTGGCTGGCCCAGTCTCGGCGCGTGGATCAGCTATGGTCTAGGCAGCGAGAACGACAATCTGCCCACGTTCATTGTGATGACGCCCACCTGGACCGGCCGCAAGGAGGCCCAGGCGTTGTACAACCGACTTTGGGGGTCCGGATTCCTCCCCAGCAAGCACCAGGGCGTGGCGCTCCGCCGGACGGGCGATCCCGTGCTCTTCTTGTCCAACCCTGACGGTGTCAGTACCACCGTTCGACGCCGCACTCTGGAAGCGATCGAACGAATCAACCAGCAGACGTACCAGGAGATCGGTGATCCCGAGACACTGACCAGGATCGCTCAGTACGAGATGGCGTTCCGCATGCAGGCGTCGGTGCCGGAGCTTCTGGACGTAGCCAGTGAGCCGAAGTACATCCTGGACATGTACGGTCCTGACGTGTACAAGCCGGGTACGTTTGCGCGGTGTGCTCTGCTGGCTCGTCGAATGATCGAGCGTGGTGTGCGTTTCGTGCAGATCTTCCATCGAGGATGGGACCAACACGGCAACATCGCTCGTGATCTGCCCAACCAGTGCCGCGACGTGGACCAGCCCTGCTGGGCTTTGATCCAGGACTTGAAGCAGCGCGGACTGCTTGATGAGACGCTCGTGGTCTGGGGCGGAGAATTCGGACGCACCATCTATTGCCAGGGACGGTTAACCCGCGACAACTATGGCCGTGACCACCATCCGCGCTGCTTCTCGATCTGGATGGCAGGGGGTGGCATCAAAGGTGGGCTCGTGTATGGTGAGACCGACGACTTTGCGTACAACGTTGTCGAGAACCCGGTGCACATTCACGACCTGAACGCGACGATTCTGTACTGCCTTGGTATCGATCACCAGCGGCTGACCTACCGGTTCCAGGGGCTGGACGTTCGCATCACGGGTGTGGACCGACCGGTCTCGCCGGTGTACGACATTCTGGCCTGAAAAAGGGGATGTCATTACCTCTTTGCCGACGGCTTCGGCTGGGGGATGCTCCAGCCGGGTGGGCGGTGAATGGGCTCTGACGGTGCTTGGGGGCACGTTCTGATCCTACGGTGGACCTCTTCCGCTTCGGAGGGCAGGCGGTCCGTCCGTGCGAGCCGCCCGAAGGGGCGGGCGAGTCGGCCCGCTCGAGGTTACTTTCAGTTCGAGCTTACCTTCACTGAGAGGCGATCACACGCGCCAGGGGGCCGAGCACATTGGGCACAAGGTATGACTCAACCAGCCGGTCTGCACGCCCGATCAGATCGGTGAGGACGTCCGCCAGTTCTTCCCGCGGCCGCAGCGGTCCGACCCGCCGGAGACTGAACCACACCGAGATGGGGTCCTCACCGTACTCGCCCGTCTGCAGGGCGTAGATGCTTGTCCTCGGTTCCACGGATACACGGCACAGTGTGCGGATATCGGGATCGAGTGCGAAAGTCACGTCCGGCTCGAACCCGGCAAGCGTTGCTCCTGGAACTGGGGGATGCAGCGGGTTGGCTCCGTCGAACATCGCCCCCAGCGCGCTGGCCACGACCTCGTGCTGATTCCCCCGGTAGAAGAAGTCAAACCCGATGGTCAGATCGAGCGTGGAGACGTCGAGGTGGTTGATGGACAGATGGTAGGGAGCCAACTTCAGCACGTGCACGTGCTGCTGAAAAGCTTCCTCCGGTGTATCGGGCCGCACACACCCAGACAAAAGCATTTCCCGTTCCAGAGCGACCCAGTTGAGCCGTCCCTCCGCTTTCTCGGACTCGATCGCTACCTCGCCCGTCTCGCGAACGTATAACCGGCTCAAATACGGAAGCGCACGCTGTATGCTGTCGTAGAACCCCAAGATGGTTTCTCGGTTCTGGGGGAGGGGAAGACAGGTGCGCAGAGCCATGTTGACAAAGTACTGGTCTGCGTAAGCGGTGTAGTGCTCCATGAGATGTCTCCGGAAAACCCCGCAGTTCGTGCTGCCTATCCCGCGGTCTCCCTAACCGCTACTTGCCATTGTACCGTGGTGCCATCCAAGCACTGTGTGTCAAGTCCAGCTTGGGGGAGCAGCTCACCGTTCCAGACGGCGCGTCGTCGTCCCAGGTCGCCTGTGGTCACCGACACCGGTCAGGCTGCACGGGCGGACCAAGCGTCGGGAAGCTCCGGCCTGCGGGACGCCGCCTTCGGAGGCGTTCCCGTGCAGTCCGCATAGTGCCAAGGGGCTGGTGGCAGACGCGGCGGGAAACGTGGCGTGGCGCAAGCCCCAGCGCCGGGTTGCGGGTGCCCCGAATGGGGCGGACATGCGGTCGCGGCGCGGTCTTTCGTGCGAAGGCACGCCTTTCTTTTGCCTGATGCTGTGGGCGTGCCCGATGCTGTGGGCGGGAATTACCGCCACGTGCAAGTCCCACTGCCACGAAGCGACGGGCGCGGGTGCGGGCAAAGGCACGCTGGCCGGTCAGGTACTCTGCCTGTTCCGACTGGACATCGCTGGTCGCGGTGCTACCATTCTCGTGAGCTACGCGTGTAGCGAAACGGGACGGACGTACGTGAGGCTGGCGCGATGAAGAAGGGTATCCATCCCGAATACGTGGAATGCACGGTTACCTGCGGGTGCGGGAACACGTTCAAGACGAGGAGCACCAAGCCGGAGATCCGTGTGGAGATCTGTTCAAACTGCCATCCCTTCTTCACCGGCCAGGTTAAGTACGTCGATACTGCCGGACGGGTCGAAAAATTCGAACGCAAGTACGGCTCTTGGCGGAAGCAGCGCGAGAGCCAGAAGAAGCAGCAGAAACAGAAGTAGCAGGCGGTTGACCCAATGCAAGCGTTCGCAGTGTCTTTGGGGAGCCCGCCCGTTGGAGGTGGGGGCTGCCCTGAGCGGCCAGGTTTCTCCGGCGATGGGGATCACTTCCTGTAGCTTCGGCGGTTGCGCCTTTCCCCTGCGAACTTCTGCGTGCGGATGTTCTACACCGGGCGACGGCTTGAGTGTGTGGAACGTGTCAAGGGCGGCCACGTCGAACTAATGGAATGGCTTCGGGGTCGAAGCCGATAGATTCTCTGAGACTGAGGTTGAGCGTATGGCGACCACCGCAACCCGCCAACAGGCTGAACTCCGCCAGAAACTGGACGAGATACTGGCTCGGTACGAACACCTGGAGGCTCAGCTTGCCGATCCTTCGGTGGCCGGCAACCCGGGCCGGGTCGGGGAAATCATGCGCGAGTTGGGGCAACTGGCGCGGGTGGCTCGAAAGTACCGGGAATACCTGGATCTTACCCGCCAGGCGAGGGAGGCGCGCGAGCTGCTCGAGTCGGAGGAAGATCAGGAACTGCGCCGCTATGCGGAGGCGGAGTTCGACGAGCTTCAGGCGAAGCGGAAGCGCATCTGGCAGGAGCTCCGCAAGGACCTCTCGGGTGGCGAGCTGGCGAACGTGTCCAGTCTGATCATGGAGATCCGTGCCGGCACAGGCGGTGAGGAAGCAGCTTTATTCGCTCGCGACCTGTTCAACATGTACCAAAAGTACGCCACTCGCAAGGGCTGGAAAGTGGACGTGATGGATGTCAGCCCTAGCGATCTGGGGGGCTTCAAGGAGATTATCTTCTCGGTGAGCGGCGACGGTGTCTACCAGCACCTGCAGTTCGAAAGCGGTGGGCACCGCGTGCAACGTGTGCCGGAGACCGAAGCTCAGGGACGCATCCATACGTCGGCGGCAACCGTCGCCGTTCTTCCCGAGCCGGACGAGGTAGAGATCCAGATCCGAGATGAAGACCTCAAGATCGAGACGATGCGGTCTGGCGGACCGGGCGGTCAGCACCAGAATAAGACCGAAAGCGGGGTCAGAATCACGCACCTTCCCACTGGCATCGTGGTCAACTGCCGGGACGAGAAGAGCCAGCACAAGAACCGCGCTAAGGCGATGCGGATCCTGCGCTCGCGCCTGTACGAACTGGAGCGGCAGAGGATTGAGCAGGAGCGCGCCAGCTCGCGCAAGCAGCAGATTGGCACAGGAGACCGCTCTGATCGTATCCGAACGTACAACTTCCCTCAAAACCGCGTGACCGATCACCGCATCAACCTCACCCTTTATAAGTTGGACGCCATCATGGATGGCGAGCTGGACGAGTTGATCGACGCTTTGCTGTCGCCCGACGACGGGGACGAGATGCCCGAGCTGTGACGCGGCACGGGATAGGCCGACGCGGAGCGGCTCCGTCTGTGGCGTCCTCGGGTTCGTTGACGCTCGGTGACGGGCGCCCGTTCTGCGGTTCCTCCCGCGCTCGGTTCCCCCGGTTCGTCGACGGGGCCAGGTGGTCGGAAAGGCACATCTTCGGGTAGCCGAAGCGTTGTGGGGGACGGCTGTCATAGAATTCCTCAGGAGGTAGCACCAGCGCGGTGTAACAGGAGGCGCATGTCCGGAGCAGTGAAGTCATCCGCTACGAACGGCGGACATAAGCGGCGTCCTTCCAGGGAGGACCGGGTCTGGACGATCCGTGATCTACTGACCTGGACGACGGACTTCTTCGCGCGCAAGGGGCTGGAGACTCCCCGGTTAGATGCCGAGGTGCTCCTTGCTCATGCGCTGGGCTGTTCGAGGGTAGAGCTGTACACGAACTACGACAAGCCGGTGGAGGAAGGGGAGCGGGCCAGGTATCGGGAGCTGGTGCGAAGGCGGGGGGCGCACGAGCCGGTGGCCTATCTGACTGGGCAAAAGGAGTTCTTCTCGCTGACCTTTGCGGTTACGCGCGACGTTCTGATCCCCCGGCCCGATTCCGAGTTCGTGGTACTCACGTATCTGGACCATTTCCGCGACAGGGAGAGGGTCCGCGTTGCTGATGTCGGGACCGGTTCGGGCAATCTAGCCGTGGCGATCGCCCATGAGCATGCCGGGGCCAAGGTAGTGGGAGTGGACAGGAGCTTGCCTGCCCTTCGTCTGGCGCGGCGGAATGCGGTTCGTCACGGGGTTGCGGAGCGGACGCATTGGGTTCGTTCTGATCTGCTCCGAGCTTTTCGCCCCTCGTCGCCGTTTGACGCCATCGTGAGCAATCCTCCCTATATTCCGACTGCGGAGCTGGCGAACCTGGAGGCGGGGGTACGTGACTACGAGCCGCGCGATGCGCTCGATGGCGGGCCCACGGGGCTTGAGGTTGTGCGTCGTCTGATCGAGCAAGCTCCGTCACGTCTACGCAATGGTGGCATGCTGATCCTGGAGATCGGTGCCCCGCAGGAAGAGCCGGTGCGGGCGATGCTGGAGCAGACGGGTGTGTTTGAGGTGTTGCCGACGGTATTCGATTACGCCGGGCATCCGCGTGTTGTCGCTGCTCGCCGAATCTGATCCTCTCACCCCACGCCGACTTTCAGCCTTTCTCGGCGTGGTCAAATAGGGTAACCATTGACCTGCACGAGCGCTGACGGTGCAACACAAACCTCTGGGAAGCTGCAGCTTAGCACTCTTGGCGCGATGAGAATCGAGGTTGCCGGTCCGGTTGAAGTGTCAGGAAGGGTGACCGTGGCGGGAGCGAAGAACGCGGTTCTGCCGCTCCTTGCCGCGTCCATTCTCTGTGATCGCCCGTTCGTGATTCGAAGGGTTCCGTGGGTGCGGGACGTTGCCACGATGCTTTCAATCCTGGCTCAGCTCGGCGTTCGTGCTTCCTGGATCGGGGGGGATGCCCTTCGCGTCGACGCGTCCGGTCTGACGCGGGATTCGGTGCCGGAGGAGCTCGGGTGCAGGATGCGGGCGAGCTTTTGCTTGCTTGGGCCGTTACTTGCTCGCCTTGGTACAGCAAGCGTTCCCCTTCCTGGTGGATGTCGGATCGGGCCGCGTCCGGTGGACCTGCACATTCGCGAACTCCGTCGCCTGGGAGCGGTGATCCGGGAGCGTGACGGTCGCCTGCACGCCCGCGCCTCGAAGTTGGTGGGCGCACTGTTGCAGCTTCGAGGGCAGCGTGGCCCGTCCGTTACCGGAACGGCCAACCTGCTCATGGCAAGCGTGGCTGCTGAGGGGGAAAGTTTGCTGTTCGGAGCGGCGTGTGAGCCGGAGATCGGACAACTGGTTCGATTCCTCCGGCGGTGCGGTGTGGAGATCACACAGCCGGAACCAGGGGTGCTGCGGGTGCGCTCGCCCGGGCTACCTCTGGCGCCTCCCGAAGAGGTCACCGTCATACCCGACAGGATTGAAGCAGCCACCTGGCTATGTGCCGCTGCTGCGACTGGCGGCCGGATTCTGGTGGAGGACGTGCGGTCAGACCATTTGGGCAGCGTGCTGAGACTACTCAAGGGGGCGGGCGCGTTGCTGGAGGTGAGCGACGGCTCGATCGCACTGGCGGTCGATTCTCCCTTAAAGGCGTTCCGTTGCGTGGCCCGTCCCTATCCCGGGGTCCCGACGGACGTGCAAGCACAACTGTGCGCTGTGGCCTGTTGCGCCGAGGGACGCTCGGCAGTACGCGACGAGGTCTTTCCGTCCCGGTGGCATCACGTGGAGCAGCTTCGAAAAATGGGGGCCGATATAACGCTGTGCGGAAATGAGGCGTTGATTCGTGGCCCGACGACGCTAAAGGGGGCAGAACTTGAGGCCGCGGACCTGCGCGGATCCGCTGCCCTCGTGATCGCGGCCTGCTCCGCTCAGGGACGGTCTGTGATCCGGAATGCCGAGCATCTCCTCCGTGGCTACGAGGATCTTCCCGGCAAGCTACGCCGGTTGGCCGGTGAGCG
>JALSID010000444.1 GCA_026981825.1 Planctomycetota bacterium | reverse complement strand
CGACCGTTCGGTAACGGCTCATGCCATCAGGTACCGGAACCCTCGCAGGGCCTCCGCTCGCAGTTTGCCATCCTCGACCAGGCTCAGCAAGCGGTAGAAGCCGTAGACGGTCTTGAGTCGATGGGTCAGCCAACCGGCCCACTGGGCGGAGTTCCGGTAGATGCGCCAGTAGTCGGGTGAGAGTGGGTCGGCGTCCGCTTGCCGGAGCCGTCCGAGCTCGTGGTCGAGCACAGGCAGAGCAAGCCACAGCCGTACGTGATCGAGGTGGCCATGCAGTCCTGCACGGGCGAGGTCGGCATAGCCGAGCAAATGGAGGTCGACCAGTGCGCAGGCGTGGTTCACAACATGGAAAAGCCCCCCGTACCCGCGGCGCCGTTTATGCGCATGCTCAGCGACAAGCTGAAGTGACCAACGCGCCGCGTCGAACACGGACGAGTAAGCGGGAGCCTTTTCCTCGGGAACTCGCGGAGCGGTGCTGCCTGCTTTCCAGCCCACGGCTCGGCCGTAGTACCCCCTTCCAGGGCCGGCGTTCGCAAACGCCACGAGCAACCGTTCGATCCCCCGCACGATGGGGCCTTCGGCCATCTGGGGACGTGCCGATAGGGCACGAAGAGCCAGAGCAGCGAAGATGACGTTGTGGCCCGATTGACGGAGCGCCCCGATGCTTTTCCAGAGGTCGTCCACCAGCGCGCCGGCTGCGTTATCGATCGGGGGCGCATCGAACGGCTCGAAGAAATCAGCCACAGTCAGGCCGACTCGTTCGGCGTCGAACCAAACTGTCTCCTCCCCGGACTCGATTCGATCGATCTCGGCCGCGATTGCCGCCTCGGTATCCCGCGAAAGCCGTTCCATGTCGGCGGTGAACAGCCAACCCGCTATTGCGGCGGCCCCCAGGTGGCCGGCCATCGGACCGGCCAGATGTGCTCGGGCAAGAGCGCACAGCCCGTCGTACAGGTACCGATCAGGTAGCATCCACCACCTCCTTCCCGCGGTCAGCCTCAATCGAACGGTGCCACCAGGGTTCCTTCTTGGGGGGGCAGCAAGCCACGGTTCGCCAGCGGTCGAAACACCAACTGCGCCCGCTCATCACCTGCCGTCGAGAGCACCCGACGGTCGGGGCAGCCCTACCGGGGTCGCGCTATGTCTCTTCTACCTCGACGAGCAAGCGTCTCTCCGCGATGGCTTCCCCTCCGATTCGGCACTCGAACCGGTACCATCCCGTCTCGCGGAACTCCACGCCCTGGAACCGGAACACGAGTTCGGCCACGGAATCCGCATGGGGGAAGTCGACCGATTCCTCAGCAGTGGCGACCTCGGTGCCATCGGGGCCGAGGCATCTCACGGCGATGCGGCAGGGTGAGTGCTCAGGGCCCCCGACAAGACAGACGTAAACGCAGAGCTCCGGAATGAAGGCGGGGCGTTGGACACCTACGACGAGATCGAACAGTCCGATCAGGCTCTTCTTGCCCGTCTCAACATCCTCGATGACGGTATCGCAGATCACGAGAGCCAGCAGCGTGGGAAAGCGGTGTTGTCGGGGCATCGCATGGAGGGCGAGTATGCTCGATCGAGGCGAGTGGACGGCTCCGCCAAGGAGCACGGCTTTCTGTATGGATTGTACAAGATGGTACCTGGCCACCTGGCTAAGCGGTGCTTCTCCGCGGCGCCCCGTGGGCTGTGGGGGGCGTCCACCGGTGTTGTGATCCAGCCCACATGGTCCCGCGGCGTCCGAACGGCAGCGAGGGACGTACGCCGACTGGCCGCTCCCACGGGCCCCGCCACCGAACGCTCCGGCCGATCGCGGCGGACGAAACGTAGCTCCGCCACTTGTGGGTAACCCACCGGTTGCGTGGAAGATCAGCGATGGCAGATAATGAGCGGGAAGCGCGATCGAGGCGGCAGGTTCGCTGTCGGAGCGCGGCCATGACTCGCCTCCGATGTGGCGACGGCTATGCCGTCCGTCTCCCGTGCAACAGGCAGAAGCTTCCTGCACCCCACGGAAAGGCGCTCCTATGAACAGCGTTGAGTCTTCGTCCGGCAACGCTCCTGGTGCCGCCCCGCAAACATCGTCTAAGAGCGGGTGGGCGAGTTTTTGGCAAGTTCGGTTCCTTCCCTGCTTGTTGGTGTTCCTGAGCGCGTTCTGTCTGATGGTGATGGAGCTGGTGGCCCCCAGGCTTGTGGCCCGTCACCTCGGTTCCTCTATCTACACCTGGACATCGGTCATCGGTGTTGTGTTGGCAGGCCTTGGGCTGGGCAACTACATCGGAGGGTTGCTGGCCGATCGTTTTCCGCCCCGCTCTCTGTTGCCGCACCTTTTTTTCGTCTCCTCGGCGCTCGTGCTGTCCACCGTCTGGCTCAATGATGCCCTCGGTGCGGCCAGCGAACTGCCCGGGTCGTTCCCATTCCGTGTGTTTCTGGTAATCACGCTGGTCTTCTTTGCTCCCGCAGCAGCCCTTGGGACGATATCTCCTGTCGTCGCGAAGATGGCTCTGGAGCAGTCCCGCCGGATTGGCGCAACGATCGGCAACATCTACGCGTGGGGGCAGATAGGGGCGATCGCAGGCACGTTCGCGGCGGGGTACGTGTTGATTGCCAAGCTGGGCAGCCTGACCGTCATTGTCTTGACCAGTGCCACGCTCGCGGTAACCGGGCTCTGTTTCGTAACCGCAGGTATCGTGCATGCCATCTGGTGCGGAGCAACGATTGCGGCGTTGGTCATGGCAGTAGTACCGGCTTCGATCAGTTGGGCGGTGCGTGCCGGCGAGGCGCTTCGCCTGCGCCAGCAGCTTGGCCCCCACATCGTCTACTTCGACGAAAGCGAGTACTACACGATCAAGGTGGAAACCGCTCCCAACGAGCCGTCCGGAGTCGACCTACGGGTGCTTGTGCTGGATCACCTGATCCACGGCTACATCCACCCGACCAATCCGTTCCACCTGCAGTACGAGTATGAACGGACTTACGTCACCGTGCTCAAGAAGGCGGGCGTATTGCCGGAGAACTTCGAACTGCTCACGGACGAGGAGCTGGATGAGGTGCCCCCCCAGTATGGCAGACCAGTTCGAGCGCTGTTCATCGGAGGAGGCTCCTACACATTCCCCCGTTTCCTGGAAGCGGCCTGTCCGGACAGCAAGATCGTTGTCGCAGAGATTGACCCGGCAGTCACGGAAGCGGCCCATCGCGCCTTGTTTCTGCCGCGAGACACCACCATCGAGATCATCCACGGTGATGCGAGGATCACCGTGCGGCGGTTAGTCGACGAGGTACGGGATGGCAAGCGCGATCCGTTCGACTGTGTGTTTGGCGACGCGTTCAACGACTTCAGCGTGCCCTGGCACCTGACGACGCGCGAGTTCAATGAGCAAATCGCTCGCCTGTTGACCCCGGACGGTCTGTACATGATCAACATCATCGACGACTACGACTTTGCCCGCTTCCTTGGGGCGTACGTGAACACGGCGCGGAGGACGTTCCCGTTCGTGGCCGCTTTGAGCACTTCACCGGTGGAGCCAACTGCGAACCGCGACACGTTCGTGGTAGTGATGTCGAAGAAGCCGCTCGATTTATCCGACATTCCCCCGGCCACGGGCGTCGGTTCTAATCCCGCCAGCAAGCTCTCCAACCCCCCGTCAGGATTCGAGTGCTACCTGCTCACCGAAGAGCAGCTCCGGCGGGCGATCGAGCGTGCCGGGGTCATTTTGCTGACCGACGACTATGCCCCCGTAGAAAACCTCCTCGCCCCCGTCGCAGCCGACCGCTAGCCCCCTGGCGCGATTGCGGTGCATCTGACGACTGATGGCAACGCCCCTAGGCGATGGCACGACCACGCAGCGGTGCTCGCGTTTTGTGCAGCGGGTGCGGTCTGCGAACAATCACACAATTTGCCCCCCTGACCGTTTGCGTCTCCGCGATCACCAGCGGCTTGGTCGATCCGTCTTCGGGGAGCACGAGCGACTGAGGTCTGCGCCGGGACGAAGCCCCGTGAATGTTGTGCGCACCCTATTGGTGCGATTCCACTTGAGACAAAAGCGACCTGAGCATCCCCGGCTCCAGCGTGCAGCCACGGGGGCACCTGCGCTGGAATTCCGTCTGAGTGACGCTGCCATCTGGGGGGCAACATCCACGTCGCTAGGCTGGCCGCCGACGGCAGCGCCTCTCCTGTGGCGACCGTTCGCACCACGTTCTCAAACGGTATTGCAAATCAGGCCATTTCCACGCAAAATACCGCTTGCCTGGTGAATTGCGTGGAAGGGAAGCCTGGCCGTTTGACGAAGAGCTCTAGGGGGGCACACCAGGCTGTATGGCGAGAGGCCCCCTTAATGCGAGGCCATGCGTGGGGGAATACGGCGCTGCCTATGGGATGCCTTCCCCCCTCAGTTGGGCGGACGGTGACGAGTTCCGCCGTGACGCCACGGTGGCGTGGAGGCAAGAGTGGAACCGGATCAGGAAGGGGCAGCGTTGGCCAATTGGCAACGTTGCCATTTGGCGAATTTTCCTCTTGACACACGCGCACGTTCGTTTATACTCCAGGTGGAGTGCTGGATGGTCTCGCGATCTAAGGACTTAGGGCTTGGACATCGAGACGCCAGAGAGACGCGATCGAGGAGAGTTGCGTAGAGGTTGATCCACGAGTCCCAAGCGGGCGGCACGCACCAGGAAAGGAGGTGGACTATGGCCAAGGCGAAAAAGAAAGCTGCTTCGAAGAAGAAGGCGGCTGCCAAGAAGACCGCTGCCAAGAAGAAGACCACCGCGAAGAAGAAGACAGCGGCGAAGAAGACGGCCGCCAAGAAGAAGACCGCCGCGAAGAAGAAGACGGCTGCCAAGAAGACCGCTGCCAAGAAGAAGACCACCCGGAAGAAGTGAGTCGGTGCTGGGCCTGGTTCGCCTCGGGTACAACCAGCGACCGCTTGGCAACGAGCCAGGCTTTTGGCAGCCAGTATTGACTCCTGGCCGACACGTCGGCGTTATTCCCGGAGTCACGTCCGGCGGTCCAGCGTTGCTCGCGTCTTTGAGTTCGGGACCGGTTATGCCGCACTACGTTAACCCCGAACTGACTCCAACAAACAGTGCCGCCCGCGTTGGGGACTCGTGATCAACCGTCTGCCTTCGCATTGTCTACGATTGCGTTCTCGGCGTCAACCGGTCCCTTTTTTTCTTCTTTCCCCTTGTTCGTAAAGGGGTTAAGTCTCTGGTGTCCCGATCCGCTCCAGCCTTGCCCAGTGGCCAGTTACGGGAGAAGATAAAGGAGGAGCTGAGGGAGGACAGGCAACCTCGATGGCCTCGGAAACGGGAGCACCAACCGTGGCAGCTTCGAACCGTCAACCGCGGCTTTGGCGTCCTGCCCTCAGCGAAACACTCCGCGAGGCCATTCGCAACAGCTCCATGAGCATCTATCGGCTCGCGAAGGAAGCCGGAGTCTCTCCCGCCGTCATTACCCGTTTCCTTAAAGGGCAAAGGGACCTGCGGTTGTCCACTGTCGAGCGGATTGCCGAGGTCCTTGGGCTGGAGTTCGTTCAAACCCAGCCCGTTTTTCGACGTGACGGTAATGTTGACCGAGACGAGGAAGTCGGTGGTGAACTCCGCCGCCAGCCCGAGCTTCACGGGGAGCCGGTGCCGATCCGGCCGCCGGATAACTCAGAGGAAGCGCGTCGCCGGGAAGCATAGTTTTGCCAGCATGGAGCCCACGGCTCTCCGGATCGTGCCTGGTGGGCGGCCGGCTGCTGAGGCGGTACTCGGTTCGTACAGGCGACGGGGGTAGCCTCTTGAGCTGAAGACGCTGATTCGGTTGACGGGCAGAGGTTGAAGCCACGGGGTGGTTCGATTGTCCGACGCTGGGTCGGCGAGAGGGGTTGGTGGCCGGTGCGCGTTGTATGGCGAAATTCTCCGCGATGAGCAACTCCCTGACGACATTAGCTCAGCACCTGCCTCTCTGGAGCGCTGCCTTCCTTGCCGTCATTCTGGGCTTTGGGCTGGGCTGGCTCAGTGCCACGACCATCAGAAAGCGGGCGTACCGCGATTCGGGCGACAAAACTCGCGATGCGTTGCCGCTTCCAACGTCTCTGCCTGGCGATGATGAACCCCCCCCTGATCGGGTAGAGCGGCCCCGGGGTCGAGCCCCCCTGCCGTCCTACGGAGTCCTGGCCCACCTACTCGATGGCGCCGTAGTCATCGATCGACAGCAACGCATCGCTTTCATCAACGATGCCGCCCTCGACCTGCTTGACCTGTCCGTGCAAGGAGCGATTGTGGGGGCACGTTTTCGCGACCTTGTGCGGAACCTGGAACTGGATCGGCTGCTCCGTGAGTGCCAACAGACGGGCCGCGTCGCCTCAGCGCGCCTCGACTGGCACAAGCGCAGCAAACGGCGTCTGCTCGCGCAGGCGATCCCGATGGATCCGATCGATCGAAGCGTGTTGCTGGTGATTCGCGACACCACGGAGCTACATCGCCTGGAGCAGGTTCGGCGCGATTTCGTGGCGAACGTCTCACACGAGTTGAAGACGCCCCTGGCCGCGATCGTGGCCATTGTGGACACCCTGCTGGAGCTTCCTCAGATAGATCGCGAGGCAACCCAGCGATTCCTCAGCGACCTGCGCCGCCAGGCGGGACGACTGCACCGCCTGGTCCTGGACCTGCTTCGTCTGAGTGAACTGGAATCGGAGGAGGCCCCCCTGGAACAGCTCAAGCTGGACGTTGCTGCGATTGCGTCCTCGGTGTGCGACGAACTCCGTCCCCTGGCCGAGGACAAAAGGCTCACGCTCCGCCTCCAATTGGATCCCGCCGTCGCCACCGGCGACGCGGAGGGAGTGCGTGAAATCATAGAGAACCTTGTCGACAACGCAATCAAGTACACCCCTTCCGGTGGAACGATTGACGTTCGCGTGCGCGCTGATGAGCGAGCGGCTGTGATCGAGGTCGCTGACACGGGCATCGGGATTTCCCGGCAGGATCAGCAACGGATCTTCGAACGCTTCTATCGGGTAGACAGGGACCGGTCGCGCGCCGGTGGGGGAACAGGGCTTGGGTTAGCGATCGTCAAGCATCTCGTCCAGCGGATGGGGGGATGGATCGAATTGCAGAGCGAGCTGGGGCGTGGCTCGACCTTTCGTGTCTTCCTGCCGCGTGCTGCTTTTCCCACAGAAGGCGAGTCCGCGTCGGAGGGTGGGTCCGGCCGCAGCTAACGGCGGGGGTAAGTGGAACGCTGGTGCAGCCGGGAAGGTGCCGCGGAACTGACGCGTAATCCTGTTTGCCCCCTCCGCCCCCCTTATTAGCGCTCGCCTCTGGTTGCACGCGTGCAGGTGCATCCAGGATATGGCACAATAAGGCGTATTCGCACCAGGGTGAGTTCCACAGGAGGTTACGAGATGTCGTCGCGATATCTGCTTGCTTTCGCGTTCACGATGGCGGTTTTCGCCGGCATGACGGCACTGGAGCTCAGCCC
>JALSID010000443.1 GCA_026981825.1 Planctomycetota bacterium | reverse complement strand
CTCGCCACGGCGACAGGCCGAATCGAGTTCGTCATCCTCCGGACTGCTCGTTCACCTCCGGTTGCTTCCCACCTCTCCTCACGGAGACGCAGTTACCTTCGGTTACGGGGCTTCAGACCATACCCCGGCAGGGACTTCCACCCTGCTGACTCGATGCGCTCGGGAGCGCACGACCTCCGCCGCGCCGGCGACGGAGCATTGGTAGCAGCGTCGCGCCGCGACGCTGCAGGCTCGCCGAAAAGCCCCGCCGCACCCCACCCGCCCGCGCAGTAGCGGATGCCACGCCAGCTTCGGCGACCTGGCCGAGCCCGCCGCCAGGCGGGTCCGGACCTCCGTCGCTGCGACGACAGAGCACTGGTAGCGACCCGGCCCGGGTCCGCCCAAGGCGGCGGGGCCGAGCAAGCGGTGGCAGAAATGACATCCGTCGAGGGAAAGAAAAGCCCCACGTCGCCGGGATGGGCAATGGGGCACGCTCTGTCTCGCCGCTTCGGCGGCCCGCCGAAGCGGCCCGAGCCCGCCGCCCGGCGGGACGAGGGGGTCGGACCGCCGTCGCGCCGGCGACGGC
This sequence comes from Planctomycetota bacterium, assembly GCA_026981825.1. GTDB lineage: Bacteria > Planctomycetota > Planctomycetia > JALXBF01 > JALXBF01 > JALSID01. Next base: position 6,903 of record JALSID010000443.1, on the reverse strand, counting down.
GCATTGGTACGCCCGCCCGGCCCGGGCGGGCAGGGGTTACCCGCCCGCCCGCGCCCATGCGCGGCCCCAAGCGCAAAGGCGCATTCCTCGCCAACCATGTGTTCTCTCAGCACGGAGCCACAGTTTCGCCCCCCTCCGTGCCCACGTAGCGCCGCTGACAGTGCGCTACTGCGCCTCTTATTAAAACCGTCTTGAGAGGCCCGCCGAGGGTGGCGGACATGTGGAAACGGACCGCTGCAAAGGAGGGAAATCACCCAGCCCGGTAGCGGGGAGCTTTACCGGTGGGGATTGGGCAGCTATCGCCGTCGAGTTCCGCGAACTGACCCATGAACCCGCGGTTCTTGACGCGCCCGAAGCCCGGAGGAGGAGCCTGGATCCACTCACCACGGACACACAGAGGCATGAGCGATACACGGTGTGCCCTTTGTGGCTTTCTAGCCTCTGGCCCGCCTCGACAATAGGTTGAATCGGATCCCTCGTGTTGCAGTCCGAACGGTTGGTTCTGGTTGCTTCCCAGGTCTCCTCGCGGTGGCCCAGCTCATTTCGGCTACAGGGTCTTAAGCATACCCTGACGAGGGCTTTCAGCGCCCCGATCACGAGGCTCCGGACCGCACACCTCTGCAGGGCTCCCTCGGCTCAGAACAAAGAGGGGGGCCGGGCGAAGGACAGCCGGACGAGCGGCCGGCACACCAACTGCGCCGGCTCCACGGCGCAGCGCCGGTAAGCGCCATTTCTGGCAGAGCGTCGGAGTTAGGGTGTCTCGGGATAAACGAGGAAAATGCGGCCGCTCGCCGTACCAACTGCCACAACACCGTGTCCGATGGCTGCGCTCGTAGGCGGCGACGGCAGCCGCTGTTCGTAGTCCGCCAGCGTTCCTTCTCGTGGGTGCGCCGTTTTCTCGTATAGGAACCAGCGCCCCGACGCCAGCGCGAGCCGCAGTCGCTTTCCGGTACCACGGAACCCGAGGACTTTCCAAGCACCCGCCGGTTGCTCAAATGCTAACTCCTTCAGCTCTCGGTCCACGGCGTAGAGCTCCCACAGGGTGTCGTCGGCCTCGAGCGACTCAGCGCCAATCCCGCTGAAGAAGATCTGCCCGGCCAGGGCGCGGTCGGCTTGCAATACAGTGCTTCTAAACAAGCTCGCGTCCCAGGGAAGCTCCGGGAACCGGTCGGGTGGCGCGCCCGGCCTCCAAAGCGCCAGGTTCTGGTCGGCAAGCAGGATCACAATGGCCTCCTGGTCAGCCGATCCCCCGAACTGAACCGGGTACGGGCCATGGAAGCTGGCTTCCCCAAAGAAATTCATCTGCCCCCCGGTTAAGCGGTACGCCCTCAGCCCGGCTCTGGGACTTCCTCGATCACGATAGCCTACCAGCAGCAACTCGTCGCCTTTGTACTCGGTGCAGCCCAGCGCTGTGACGACAACGTTGGGCGGCAGCACCAAGGTGCGCATCACCCGTAAGTGAGCAGCATCCACCGCAACGCAAGCGATACGATTCGGAGCTGTGGTAACCACCACCGTGGAGCGTGACGGGAGATACGTCGCCGCAGGGACGCCACGGACGTCCAGAGCCAAGCTTGCCATCGGCTCGCTCCGGTCAGTTCTCCAAAGGCAGAGGCGGTACGCATCTGCGCTTAGAAGTCTGTCACGGGCGATGAAGGTTAACCAGTGTACAGGTCCCCAGTGACCACAGCAATGCGAGCTCTGTGCCTCGGGCTTCGGCCAGAGTGCGAGATGTGCCCCCACTGTCTGGGCAAGGCCGTGTCTTTTTCCCGTGCACCAGACCATGGCGCCGGCCGCACCTCGCAATTGCCTCAGGACGCTGCCGTCCCCGGGCGACAGCAACACGTGGATGACCTCGGCCTCTTCCGAGTCGCGCTGCGCGGCCACCATCAATGCGCCACACCAGCACTTTTTGACGCCCAAAACGTTCGCTAAGCCTGGAAGCTGCTGACGCCAAGCCACGTGGCCGTCATCCAGGTGTAGACGTTCCACGCATCCGTCCGGTCGAAGGACGAAAACGGTGCGACCATCCGGCCCGGCAGCGAAGTCTGCGAAACGCTCGCCGAATTGCTCCATTCTCACCCAGCCGCGTTCTGTGTACCGCCACAGGCGCCCGTCCCGGCCGAGCGCCAGGAGTGCTCGTCCCAAGAACTGGAACTTGTCGACCTTATCGGGGGGCGAGGGAATCCAGTGTCGACGTCCGTTGCTTGTCACGATCAGCAGTCCGTTGCCCTGACGAAGCAGAGTGCGGTGCCCGAGGAGGACCGGGTACCCGGGTTCATCCAGAGCGGCCACCACCTGCCCTCGCCTCCAGTCATACCACACCACGGTCGAACCCTGAGAGAAAAAGGCTAGAGCCGATTCGTCGATGGCACGGAACGCCGCAACATGGCCAGAAGCTACGTTAGGTCGCCGGCACACCAGTTTGCCGGTTGCAGCGGACCAGGCAAAGAGTGAACCCTCTTCATCGATGGCCAAAACAATCCCATCGGGCCCCGTGGTGGCCGCTTGAAAAGGCGTGGGAGCGGTGCGTGGACAGGTCCCGAGTTCGCGCCACGGACCATCCTGGCCTTCCGCCGGGGGCATCCACAGGGCCGCCAGCGCCAATGCAACCAGCCAATCTACGCGCCACATCCGCATCCGCTCTCACCTGCCTGCTCGCGAACGGGTGTTATCCGCCGGGGGCCACACCCGGTGCCACCAGTCTCCAGGGCGTCTTAAGCAAGTACAGGGGTCGCGCGGGGCCGGCCCCTTCAAGCACCACACGCTCCACCCGTCTGGGATGAACCGCCTACTGTGAGCAGGTAGGGCCGCGTCCCGAGACGCCGACCACACGAAAATGCGTCCCCCTGGACAACCGGTCAGATGTGCCACCGCGCCAAGATCCACCCATTGTCCGTCGTCTGCAAGACAGAGAAAAAGCGTTCCGCTCACCAATGGCGCCACAACATGTATTTCAGCCGGTCTGCAACACCGCCGACTGATCATCTCGAACGTCCGGGCCGACAAGCGTTGGTTCACCTCGATCACATGCACGTGGTCATAGCCTTTCTCCACCAAGCGTGCCTGCAGCAACTGGACGTCTGGCCCCTGTAAATAGCGCTGATCACTGAGCTTTCTCAGTCCGCGAGGGCCCGGACAAAGAATCCACGCCGTCCTGGACGGTTGAACCCGAGGGGGAAGTTCGCCACGGCACTGGTGTCGGTGAACCTCAGCAATTGGTATCGCGTAGCCGCGTACCTCCCCATTGCTACTTGGAACCAAAAGGGTGCGAAGATCGTCGGTGAGCAACGCTCTTGCTGGCGACACATCCGCCGGAAGCGCGAACTCCGCAACTGTTTCTGCGCAGCCGACATGAATGAGTGAACCCCGAGCCACAAGCCCACGAGTACTTATCAAAGACATTGGTGGGCTCTCAAAGCAGACAACCCATTCACCGTCCGCGTCCGGCGCAATTCCAACCATAGCGCCCGGTGATCGTGATTCAAAGAGCACAGGTCCCTCGTTGCGGGAATCCACCAGCCGAACATGGCCAAACCAGGCGGGACCGTAACGCACCAGGAATCCTCGCTCACCGCGGCTGACGATGGTGCCCACGTGCCAGAGCCGCTCGGCGTCTGTCAGTTTCTCGAAATCAGTACCCGCGCGCCACCAGCGCACAGTGGCGCACCCACCGACCAGCGCGAGGAACCAACCTAGCTTCGAATTCCCTTCGAGCCCCAGTGGGTAGTTCGCTCCCCGCCAAAGTACTTCCCCCTCCACCTCGCGACCGTCTCTGCCAAGGCGATGCCGACGAATTTCAAACCCCTCAGCAGCAGGCCGCTCAGTTAGCAGCTCGTACGCGCCACCCTTACCGCGACGTAGCCCCAGCAGACCGTGGGGGGCAGGAAACGAGCGCACAGGCGTCGCTTCGCCACTGACCACGTCGAGGCTCAGCAATCGACGGGCGGCAACGAACGCCACGGCGCGACCGTCCTCGGTCCCGGTCGCGACCTCCGCCACCCACCGGTTGCGAACACGCCCCGTTGCTCGTTCCCATAGCAGTAACTGCCCGGGTTCAAACGTGGCCACAAACCGTCGGCTTGCCCCTAAAACAGCAGGTGTTTCCCAGTGGACTGGTCCCCCACGAAAGCTGCCGTCCCGTAGCGACAGCCTCTGCACGACACTCCCCCCAGCCACGAGCAGCTCGTGGCCGCGGGTGACAGCAAGTCTCGCGCCGAACTTCGGAACACTTTGGCGCCACAAGAGCCGACCATGCTCGTAATCGATGCCCCACACCCAGTTGTGGGCTACGCTCCCGTCGTAGACTCCGACCACGAGCGTGCAGAGCGATGCGTCGAGAACACAGTCGCCGAAGAGCATCTGACGTGGTCCTAACTCCAGATCCCATATCAGCTCCCAGCTCTCCCGAACACGACGAAACAGACACAGTTTTCCCCCGGTCTGTCCCACGACTGCTCCATCGCCAACCACCTGCGCCCCCTTAAGAACGTGAGCACTGATCTCTTCTCGTCGAACTCCCCCGCCTTCCGAGATCGTCCAGAATTCCGTGCCGTTCTCGGTGCCCACTACCGCTGCAAACCAGTTGGGCGCCAATGGATACACGTCCAGAATGTGCACCTCGGCGTCTTCGTAAGGGCCCCAGCGGACGCACACGCGATTTCGGCGACCAGACGCGGGTGAAGGGCAGTAAAGGATTGGCGTCCGCAGGCTGTCATCAAAAACGACAACGCCAAGTCGGTCCTTTTTGCTGTTACCGTCAGGCAACGGACCACGCGTCTCGTCAAAGTGGCGAGTATCCAGTATACCACTCGCAACGTCGCAGTGGTACAGCTCTGATAGGACCAAAAGATCAATCGGGGTACCTCCCCCCGCCCCTGATTCCGGGCATGGCACCAGTATCGAGGACGTCCACCACTCTAGGCTTGCCCCCAAGGCAGCCGACCCCTCAAGCCGCACGCCGCCTGCGGGACCTAGTCGATATACGCGGACTTCTAACGCGCTGCGCAGCTCAGCAGATTCAACCGAGCTTGATAACACAAAGAGTCGGTCTCCGCTCAACAGCACGTCAACGATAGGCCCCGGTTGGCGAAGAGGAGCATTGCCATAGACCTCTAACCGCGACAAGACCGGGCCGCTGCCGTCACCCAACGCTGGTGTGGAAAGTGTCACCAGGGCAGTCAGTAGAGCCCACGCAGGCCAAACCAGCCGGTTTCGCCAGCTCGCGTGTTGCATCAACCTGACCCAGGAATTCACCTTCCTCACCGGCGCTTCGGGTTCGGTCGGTAAACGACTCATCCTTCCCGACCGGGGTAGAAACGTCCGTCGGCTGTCGAGTACACGAGAACGGGTGGTGCCACAACCGTCCAGCCTGGGGTATCAGCTATCTTTTGGCAGTGCTCCTTGTTTGTCCCACTTTGCGGCCACAAAGGTAGAGCGTACCCTCCGGAGTGCCCTACCTCTGAATAAACGTCACCAGCGTCTCTTCCTTGGCCAGTGCTCCCCCGGGCTCGACGAGTTACCGATCTCCTGCCTAGCACGGCGTCACCCGTCGTACCCAAAGCTGGCGCGAAGTTCCTCCGTGGTGGTCGTCCCTCTTTTTGCGTCGCTTGGATTCCACCGGAATTCACGGAGAACGTCCGCGCCGGCGCCTTGGGCCGGCCACGCCACCCGTTATCAGCCGACGCAGCAGCGAAGCTCTGCTACCCGCCAGCGTCGGTCGTAACTCCAATCGTCCCGCTTCCACGCAAAGCGGGTTCTCATCGGGTTCCCAGCCTGCACTCGGCCCGGCCCGTCCTCGTCGCCTTCGGCGAAGAGAAAGCCAAACTGTGGAGTGCGGCGGCCCTCCACCGCTTTGGCTTCTTCGCGGGGGTCAAGCGCCGGGCCCGGGGGTCCGGGCGATGTGCCCGGCGTCGCCGGCGGGAAGTGAAAGCGGCACGGGGGTGCCGCACTCCAAAGCGTCGCGGAGACGCAGTTACCTTCGGTTACGGAGCTTCAGACCAGGCCCGCGCGGGGACTTTCACCACGTTGGCTCGGCGCGCTCCGGAGCGCACGAGTGGCGTCGCGGCGACGGCACAGCATTGGTACCGCGACCCGGCCCGGGTCCCCCCCAGAGCTATGGGCGCCAAGGAAGCGCTCGCACAAATAACCCCCGTGGGCGGAAGAGAAGCCCAGCCGTGGCTTAATTTGGCAAGGGCGCGCGCCGTCTCTCGCCGCTTCGGCCCGCCCGGGCCGAAGCGGCGCCCGAGCCCGCCGCCAGGCGGGACCGGAGCTCCGCTGGTGCGACGGCGGAGCAGTGGTAGCGCGACCCGTCCCCGGGTCCGCCCTAAGGCGCTGGGGCGAAGGAAGCGCTGGCCGGAATGGCCCCGTCGAGCGAGAGAAAAGCCCGCCTCTCGCGGGAAAGACAATGGCGGGGCACTCTCTCTCGCCGCTTCGGCCGCCCGGCCGAAGCGGCGCCCGAGCCCGCCGCCAGGCGGGTCCGGATAGGGGTAGGGAAGCCCGGTTACCCGGGCTCCCCTCCCTCCGAACCGTACGTGCGGTTCTCCCGCATACGGCTCTCCGGTCGGTGGTTTTACCTCATAGGGGATGGACAGCAAGAACCATGGCCAAACACAGGCTGCCCGACCATCGTCCCCGGAGCTCCTCATGCCTGGCTAACAACCAGACCCTCGGATCCTCCTCGTCAGCCTCTCAGCTAACGGCCTCCACATGCGTGGTCCCTGGATTCCCGGTCGGCATCGGCTCGGCTCATCCGCCTTGCCTTTCACCGTCCCATGGGGCTTAGCCCGTTCGGGCACTCACCACAGGGTCTTTCCGCTCCTCCAGCTCTCACGCATCCACCTTCCTGGGTCCCTTCGCTCCACGGGCATTACCCCGCTTTTTCGCTACCATGGATGCTCTGAC
>JALSID010000442.1 GCA_026981825.1 Planctomycetota bacterium | reverse complement strand
CCCCACTCAGCCGCTTGTCCCCTGCAACCGCCCCCCCGAAGACAATCCCGCGGCCCAACCCATCGCATCGGACAGCATGCAGACCCAGCTACTCTTCCCCCCAACCTATGACTGCTTTGATCTCGCCGTCCCGCGGCGCCCGTAGCAACTCGATTGCGTCTTCCGGAGGGACACGATGGGTGATTAAACGAGCGACGAAGTCCATCCCCCACAGTTGCACGGCGCATCCCAGGTCCCGAAGCGCTGCTCGATAGTGCTCGCGTCCAGCGTTCACGATGCCGACCACCACCTTGTTGCCGATGACCAGGTGACGCAACAAACCATAAGCATCTCCCTCCTCAGATGCTGTCTTACACGCGTTGCCCACGTAGGCGAGGATCCCGTTTCGCGCCAGGAGTCGAACCTGGTCGGCGAAGCGATCGGTCGCACCGGCAGCCTCGACAATGACGTCGTACAGATCCGTCGCGCCGCCCAGAACGTCCCAGCCCTGCACGTAGTTCCCGCCCAGCTCGCGAAACCAGCGAACACGCGGATGGTCGCAAGGGAGCCGGTCGATGCCGGTTACTTTAGCGCCCTTCAACGTAAGGAGCATGGCCGCGAGCAAACCGATTGGGCCCAAGCCCACCACGAGACAGGGCCGCCCGCGCAACCACTGCCGGCTCCCCCTCAGCCAGGGCACACGCGAGCGCTGGATTCGATCAACCTGGTCGATCGCCTTTTCAACTACTGAGAACGGTTCGCATAAGACGCCAACTGGCCTTAGCCTTCTCGGCACGCGGATCGCAACGTCCTCGTTGTCCACCACAACCTGCGCCTGGAACCCGTCCATACCAACGACGCCCCGGTCACAGTACTGGCCGCTCTCGCACAGATCCGGGCGACCGTTCTTGCAGGCCACGCAACGCGAACAGCCGCGGCGCACCGTAAGCACGACGAGATCCCCGCCCCGCACGCGCCGAACAGCGTTTCCGACGTCCATCACCCGCCCCAGCATCTCGTGGCCCGGCACGAGCCACTCGCTCCCCCTTGGGGCCTTACCCAACTGTCCGGCCGCTTGTTCACGGTCCGTGCCGCAGATGCCCACGTCCAGCACCTGGACCCGAACGCTTCGAGGCGAGACCAGCCGTGGCAACGGCCGCTCGCCCAAGCGGATCTCCTCCGTCCCCGGCTTCAGGAGCAGCACACGCATCGGTTGTCTCACTGCACGCTCGAACCGCTCGACCGCTTCATCCTACACCCCCAACGGCCGAACCGACAGACGCCTCCGGGATGCCGGCCGGCTCAACGTTGAAGCAAATGCCTGACAACCGGGGACGCTCTTGCTCGCTACGGGCAGCGACTGGATCACGTTCCCCACCGGAAGGGGCCGGTACATGACCGTTGCCATGCCGAACGCTCCGGTGCTGTCTGTACTGCCGGTCTGCGGAGGACAAAACAGGAAGATATTGCCGAGAACTCAATGAGGGGGTCAATCTTCTGGAGCGAAGGGCAAGCTTCACCTTCATGGGCGTCGCTGCGTACGGAAAGAGCTGCCGGCGCACCCGAGCAGGCCGCCGTAAGAGAGGCTCTTGGGGCGCGGTCGCCCCCGTTCAGTTGCGGTGTACAAAAGCGGACCGTTCGGTTAAGCAAGGTGCCGGTATGTTACGGTTCCGACGGCCTGTATCGTGGCAAAGAGGCCCTGGCAACATGGAAGCAAGGAGTTACGAGAACAGAAGCGGTCTCCTCGTTCGCGTGGACGGGCCACCACAGACCGGAGCGCGGGTGGGCACGGCAGCCACCGACCGGGACAACCTCCCCAACACGGATCCGGGCGCTTCCCCCGTACCGGCGCCGGTCGCGGCCATGTTACGCGAACCCGGCTGGACCCTTGCCCTGCGCGGGATCAAGCGGGCGTTCCGACAGGACTCGCGTCTGGTCTTCCACCTCTTCCTTGCGATCATCACCCTGACAATCGCGTGCGTGCTGGAACTCTCCTACCTGGAATGGTGCCTTGTCCTTGCCGGGGTAGGCGCTCGGATTGGGGGGGAATTCTGGCTGGGCTCGATTCGGTCCCTTGGACGGGCTCTGGCCCCCAGCGCCCCCAAGCAAGTCACGGCCGCGGTGGAACTCGGCGCCGCCGCCGTCAGCCTGCTGATGTTCATGTCCGCGGCGATCGTTGCGGTGATCCTGGCCCACCACTTGCTTCCTCTGCTGAATTGACACCCCCCTGCTGGCCGTGCCACCGGGTTCGCAGTCGCATTGAAGCAGAGCCGCCCGATTGAACGGCGGAGTAATTCGCCGCAGCAAACCGGCTCAGCACCGTAACCCGGCTGCTCACCCCGCTGCCAACCGGCGGCGCAAGGCGGACAACTGATGGGAAATCTCCTTGGGGAGCCGACTGCCGAATCGGGCCAGAAACTGCTCGATCTCGTCCGCCTCGCGCCTCCACTCTTCGTGCGAGACGCTGAGCAACTGCTCGACCTGGCCGGGGCTCATCGCAAGGTCGGCCAGGTCGAGAGCCGTCGGTGGGGGAACGTATCCGATCGCTGTGGGCCTGGCCTCGGCCTGCCCGGCACAGCGAGCCAGGATCCAAAGCAGTACGCGGAAGTTTTCTCCAAACCCCGGCCACAGAAACCGGCCCTGCTCGTCAGTGCGGAACCAGTTGACGTGGAAGATTCGCGGGGGTCGAGTAATGCGTCGGCCCATCTCGATCCAGTGGCGAAAATAGTCGGCCATGTTGTAGCCACAGAAGGGAAGCATCGCCATCGGATCGCGACGAACGACCCCTACAGCTCCCGACTGGGCCGCGGTCGTCTCGGATGCCATCGTTGCTCCCACAAAAACGCCATGTTCCCAGTCGAAAGCCTCGTAGACGAGGGGTGCCACCGACTTGCGTCGTCCGCCGAAGAGAATGGCGGTGAGCGGCACGCCTTGGGGATCCTCCCAGTTGGGAGCGATGGATGGACACTGCCGTGCCGGCGCCGTGAACCGCGCATTCGGGTGTGCTACCGGTCCTGCCCCAGGCTGCCACGGTCGCCCCTGCCAGTCGAACGTACCTTCAGGCGGCGCGTCGGTGAGCCCCTCCCACCACGGACACCGGTCCGGAGTTAGCCCCGTGTTGGTGAAAATGCTGTTCTTCTGGAATGTTGCCATCGCACGCGGATTCGTTCGAGGGTTCGTCCCCTTCAGCACGCCAAAAAAGCCGGCCTCAGGGTTAACGGCCCAAAGCCGACCATCTTCGCCCGGTCGAATCCAGGCGATGTCGTCCCCCACCGTCCACACCTTGAAACCCGTGTATCGTCGGGGCGGAACGAGCATGGCCAGGTTCGTCTTGCCACAAGCGCTCGGAAAGGCCGCTGCGACGTAATGGGTCTGCCCGTCCGGGAATTCGATCCCCAGAATGAGCATATGTTCCGCCAGCCACCCCTCCTGCTTGGCCAACCAGCTCGCAATCCGGAGCCCGAAGCACTTCTTGCCCAGCAGTGCATTGCCACCGTACCCCGTGTTGATGCTCCAGATCTCTTTTTCCCGCGGCCAGTGAAGGATGTACCGGTTCGCCGGATCGAGATCCTTGAGAGCGTGGACACCGCGCACAAAATCGCCCGTGCTCTCGATGTGCTGGAGCGCAACAGCACCAACGCGGGTCATGATGCGCATGGACAGGACGACATAGGGGCTGTCAGTAAGCTCCACACCTGCCCGCGCAAACGGAGAATCAGGAGGCCCCATCAGGTAGGGCACGACATACATTGTCTTCCCCCGCATGGCCCCCTGGAATAGACTCCACACCCGTTCACGGGCTTCGCGTGGCGACATCCAGTTGTTGTTTGGCCCCGCTTCTTCAGGATCGGCGGTAACGATGTACGTGCTCTTTTCGGTCCGAGCCACATCGCTCGGGTCACTCCTGTACACGAAGCAGTTGGGATAATAGTCCGGATTGCACGGGATCCACCGCCCTGTCTGTGCCAGTTCTTCGGACAGCAGCCCCGCTTCTTCATCGGTCCCCCAGCACCAGACCGTGTCGCTGGGTTCGAGCCATCTTGCGGTTTCTCGCACGTATTCAGCCAGGATCGACGGAACAGAGGCTACTTCGCCCACTTGACTTCCCCATGTGAATCGCCTGGTCAGGAGCGGACCGCAATTGTAAGTGACTCGCGCCGGGCGCGATCGAGTACAGCCAGTGGCCCCCCGACGCTGGGTCTGGACCATGACAGCATCACGGTAGCAAAATGGCCAGAAGCGCCTCGCGATTCTCTCGCCAGGCTGAGTCCGCGTCGATGCCTCGGGGAAGTTCGAGCGTGATCGTGGGGATAGCCAGGTCGCGACCGACGTAGTTACCAAGAGAACCTGGAGTCGGGTACCCGATCGAGGCCCGTACGGGGTAACCGTTTAATCGGCTCATCCGTTCGGCCAGGTGTTGGGCCGGCCCGTCGTAGTTCACCATGGGGTCGCCTCGTGTGGAGTGGATTGCGACAACCCGCTGGGGTTGGAAATGCTCGATCAGCCGCACCAGAACGCGAACCTCCGGCTCACTCAACGGCGCTGTTCCCGACCCCCCGCGTGACGGATGTTGGAATGGTTCCCAATTCGACGCGGGAAAATTCCGGTTCAGATCCACACCACGGCTATTCGTCCGCATACCACGCGCCGCTCCATCCGGATTCGCGTTGCGTACGAGCACGACGGTGGCGGATTCGAGCAGCAGTGGTCGGACATAGAGGAGCTCGGCCAGACGGTTAACCAGAGCGATACCCTCGGGCTCGTTTCCATGTACACTGCCGATGATCAATACTCGTAACGGCCCCCTCCCCAGCTCAACCGCTTCGATCGGCCTGCCTTCTACGGAGTACCCCACGGTGAACCAGGGGACCTCACGCTTCGGCAACGTGGTCTGTCGTTGAGCGGACCGTTCGGAGAGTGGTGCCGTCGACGGCGACGGAACAGGTGGCGTGGGGTGCGAAAAGGGGTGGGTGGCCGCGCCGGGATCGGGTGACCGACAACCCGCTGAGAAGCCTAAGGTAACCAGTAAACCCAGCAGGAACGCATTACGCCCCTTCATCCGTTTGCTTCCTCTTCTCGCCGAATGCGCCCTGTAGCCCGCACGGGAAAACCCGTCGGACATTGCTTCGTTCAGCGCAGTGAGTTCGTCCGACCGGAGAGGGCGGTGGCAAGCCAGCCCAGCCCCCCGCCGTTCGCGCCGCACACTAACGGCTTCCGGCATCCGCGCAAAGGGCGACGTGGAAACCACCGGTCCGGAAGATCGCCTCAGCGCAGCCGGTGCACCGCATCTTCATATGCCTATCTGGATGCTCGGGAGACTCCAGAAGGGCTGCACAATAGAATCGGTTATCTACTCCTCGTGCTGCAGTGGGGCGCGAGACCGTCCTACCGATTGTCGGACCTGTCGGATGCGTGACGAATGGCCGACTGCGCACTGAATTCGATCGACTGGAACGCCATACGCGACCAGTTCATGTACGATCCCGAGGTGACCTATCTGAACACCGGCTCCTATGGGCTGCCGCCGCGCCGTGCCTACGAGCAACTGCAACGAGACCGTGAAGCGATGTCCCGTCGTCCTGTTCGGTTCTTGTGGCAGGAATTTCCCGAGCGCATCTGGAAGGCACGGGCAACTCTGGCTTCGTTCCTTGGCGTGGACTTCCACTATTTGCCCTTCATGGTGAACGTAACGGCTGCGCTGAACACGGTCGCGCTGGGCTTCAAGGAGCGTTTGCGGGGGGACGTTCTGCTCACGGACCAAGAATACGGCGCGATGGTCTATCTCTGGCAAGAGGTTGCCCGCCGCCATGGGGTACGCTGCCGAACGGTCCGGCTGCCCACCGGCGTGGGCGTTACTGTTGAGGAGGTGGTCCGCCGGTTCGAGCAGGCGCTGGGCGAAGGCGACGTGGGGCTGGTGTTCGTGAGCCACGTGACTTACATGTCCGGTATGCGGCTGCCCGTGGAACGAATCGTGCAACTGGCTCGGCAGGCAGGTGCCCTTACCGTGATCGACGGTGCCCATGCCCCCGGGATGTTCCCCCTCGATATCTCAGCGATCGGTTGCGATTTCTACGGGGGAAACTGCCACAAGTGGCTGGCAGCCCCCATCAATGCCGGGTTCCTCTGGGTGCGCCCCGAATGCGAGCCGTTGATCCATCCGATCGTCGTGAGCTGGGGTTGGGAATACGACGAGAACTCGAAACATGAGCGAAATGAGTACGGTTCGACCCCGTGGCTGAGATCCTTTGAGTTCCAGGGCACGCGCGATCCGTGCCCCTGGCTTGCTGTGCCGGAGGCAATTGCGGTGCAACACGCGATCGGACGAGAACGAATTTGGAACCGCATACGTGAGCTGGCCAACAGGACGCGGCAGATCATCACCCAACCCGGCTGGATCGAGCCCTGGTTCGAGGGCGATGAAGAGCTCTATTCCGGAGTCACCGGGTTCCGGCTGCCCGATACGGTCGATCCTCAGCGGCTGCAGCGCTACTTGTGGCAGGAACACCGCGTGATTGTCCCTGCCTGGGAGCTACCGATCGGTAAGTGCTTGCGAGTCAGCACGCATATTTACAACAGTGAAGCCGATCTGGATCGTCTGGCGGCTGCTTTGCGTGCGTTTCGAGCGGTACAATCGTAGGAAAAGGAGGGGCACCAGCGGGTGTGCCGGTGGAATCCGTGAGTGAAGCTGCGTTGAATTGACCTCTGCACGCGTGCCGTACGAAGTTGGCGACCTTATCGATAACCACTACCGCGTCGAGCGACGGTACACGGGTGGTATGGGCTACGTGTACCTCGTGATGGATGAGGTCGTCAACAAACGCTATGCCATCAAGCAGCTCCTCGACAGTCACGCGCGGATCCCCGTTCTGCGCGAACGGTTCCGCCGGGAAGCAGCGGTCTGGATCCAACTCGGCTATCACCCCAACATTGTGCAGGCCCACACGTACCACGAAACCAAGGATGGGCCGGTCCTGATTCTGGAGTATGTGGATGGGCCGAGCTTGCAGGAGTTGCTTCGGCTGGAGAGGCGGTTGGCTCAGTCACAGGCCATCGCCTATGCTCGGCAGGTGTGCCACGCCATGGACTGGGCACACAGCAGAGAAATCGCCGGTTTTGGAAAGGGCGTTCTGCATCGCGACATCAAGCCTTCCAACATCCTGATTACCCGGACGAACAACGCTAAGCTGACCGATTTCGGATTGGCGAAGGTCTTCGGAGACACCCGGATCACGAAAAAAGACCAGTTCCTCGGCACGGCGGCATACAGCTCGCCGGAACAGCTCCAGGCAGCAAGCGAGGTCACTGCCGCCTCCGACATCTATTCGATTGGGGCCGTGCTGTATCACATGCTCTGTGGAGTCCCACCGTTTCGCGGCAAGACCCATCCGGAGCTGTTCTACAAGATCCAATACGAGGCACCCGCAAGCCCACACGAGATCTGTGCTGAGATCCACCCCGAAGTGTCGCAGGTTGTGCTGAAGTGCCTGGAGAAGAATCCCGGCAACCGGTACCAGACGTTTGCGGAGCTCGAACGTGCCCTGGCGACGCTCGAAAGCCTTGTCTTGAACCCAGCAGACTGGCGGTGCCGGGCGTGTGGGTACGCATCCCTTCATCGCCACGAACGTTGTCCTGTCTGCAGCTCGGGCACCTTGGCCAAGAAAGGAGCCTGGCGATGCTCTTGCGGTACGCTTGTCGAGCCCGGGCTCATGGAGTGTCCATCCTGTGGTCGTCTGGTTCCGATTTTCGATGACAACCCGGAGACAACGGGGAGTTCCGTAGTACCGCAGGACACATCGGAAGACGTGGGGGAAGAGACGCTTGCGCTTACCGCAACCTGGGATGTCCCGGTAGACCGACCGGCCTTGCTGGTTGTCCATCCGGGCGGGCTCTATCGGGTGGTGCCGATCGAGAAATCGCGTTTTTCGATCGGCAGCCACAAATCGATGAAACTCGTCCTACCCGATCCCGCCGTCTCCAGAGACCACCTGCTGCTGGTCCGTCTACCCTGCGGTTGGACCGCGATAGCGCGACGGCCGCGTAACCTCCCGGTATTTAACGGCTGGCCCCTTTTGCAGCGGCACCTGCGTTCTCTAGACGTGGTCAAGCTGGGGAACACCTACCTGGTGTTCTGGAACCCGGTCGAAGCTCGAATACGCCCACTGCAGTTGCTTCCGGGCAAGTGGCAGTCCGCCGTCCCTGTGGAGACCATTCCGCTGGTTGCCGGGGTGGAGGAAGCGGATTGGGCCGATGGCCCGCCCGCCACGTGCGAGGTTCGGGCTCCAGAGCGGGAACCGGTACGTTCGAGCGGAGCCCCCTTACGCATCGGGTCAGCCCCCGTTGCGGAAGTGAGCGTGCGCGGAACCGGTGTGGCACTATTCCACGTCGTCTGCTACTGGAAAGAAGACGGCCTACACGTCCGTCAGCTCCATGAAGGTCTTCGCCTCCGGATCAACGGCCAGGACGCGAGTCATGCCGTCCTGACCAGCGCAGCATCACTGGATGTGGGGGTGGTGCCAATCCAGGTAACTCTCAAAGGAGACCCCACCGCGCCTGGCCGCCATTTTGCGAACACGGTGGCACGTCGGGACCGGCGGCTCGCCCTGACAGTGGTCAGCGGAGACCAGAAGGGACAAACGGCCGTGCTTCAGGAAGGGCACATCTACCACCTGGGTCGCGATCCTTCCGCGGACCTGGTGGTCGTCTCCGACACGTACACGTCGCGTCGTCATCTTAAGCTTGTGCCGCGATCCAACTCGCTCCTCATCTCCGATTGCGGCAGCCGGAACGGGTTCTTCGTGAATCGGGTGCACCATCGAGACAGCGCCACCGCTCGACCCGGTGACCTGCTGTTGGTCGGTCGCACGTCGTTTCTCGTGCATTACGAGCTTGTACCAGAACCATGGTGAACGGCGCAGCACCTCGTTCTCCCTCATGGGGTCTGTCCACGGCATTGGTGCTGGCAACCTTACTGACCGCCGAGAGTTTCCTGTTGGCCCTTGCCTACGTGGGTTCCGTCAGTGCCCGCCACCTGGTGCTCATCTTGCTTGCCGGCCTGGCCCCCTGGCCTCTGCTGTTTTTTCGAAGGCGACCTGATCATTTGCCCCCTAAAGGTCCCCCTAATCGTCTCCTTCTGGCCACGGTCGCCTTGGCCGCTGGCGCAGTTGTGGCCGTGAAACACTACGGGATCTGGCAACGGGGGCGCGAGTTCTTGCCGGCCGTTCATGACGAATGGAGCTACCTGTTTGGGGCACGTGTATTCGCGGCGGGCAGGTTGACCGCGCCGGCACCGCCCGACCCGGAAGCCTTCCGCCAGGTGCACGTCCTTGTGATGGGCGATCGCTGGATGAGTCGTTATCCCCCTGGTCACCTGGCCATGCTCGCGATTGGCGTGATCCTGGGGTCACCTTTTCTTGTGCCTATCGTTAACGTGGCGGCTGCAACCACCATTCTGGTCTGCTGGCTGGCCCGCCGCACCGGATCAGCCCATGTGGGAGTTCTGCTCGGTGCCCTCCTGGTCTGTAGCCCGGGACTGGATCTGGCCGGGACCACGTACCTGTCGCAGTCCTCGTTCCTGTTGTGGGCTACTGTAGCGATCACGACCGCTGTGGAGGGGGTACTACGGAATCGTCCGTTCCTGGTCAGCCTGGCGGTTCTGGCGGCCGGTGCCGCATTCCTGACACGCCCTTACTCTGCCGTTGCGATGTTTTTCCCACCAGTGTGTTTCGGAGTTCTCATCGTGGCACTCAGACATGGACGGCGTTCCCTTTTGCAGCACGCGGCTGCCGCACTACCCCCTTTAGCCGCCACTCTGTTCGTGTGGTTTGCGTACAACGCAGCGACCACAGGGTCCCCCCTTCGCTCCCCATGGCAGGTGTACAACGAGCGGTTCGAACCGGCAAACACCCTCGGTGTGGGTCGGGTGGCGGATCCAGAGAAGCTTCCCGCAGACCCTGTGCTGCGTCGCAAGGCGCTGGGCATCCAGCGGGAACGGGAACGGTTCACCCTTCGCGAAGCGATTCGCCGCTCTTTCCTCAGCCCGATCAGGTTCCGCCAGTACATAGGGGCCACCTGCGTTTTTGCCGGGACGACCCTTCTGATGGGTGCGTCGTTTTTCCTCGCCTCTGCCCGACCACTCGTCGCACTCATTGGCCTGCCCGTACTGGGGCACTACCTGGCCTACGCTTTCTTTTACAGCAAATGGGGGGCATATGCCACGGAACCGGCCCCGTTCCTGGCCGTCCTCGTTGCGCTGGGGGCAATGGCCTGCGGACAGGTGAGCCAGCGGAGCGCGCGCCCCCTACTCGGCCTCTACGGCTCAGGGCTGATCGCGGTGAATCTGGTAGCAGGTGCGGTCGTGCTGCCTCGTCTGGTGGAGCTACGGCACGAGGAAACTGCCTACCATCGCCAGTTCAACGCCATCGAAGCCCAGATCAAGGAACGACCGGCTCTGCTGCTCGTCCGCCTCGACCTTGCCCAACCTCGCCCCTACGACCCGATCTGTAACGATCCTTTCCTCCGATCGCCGGTGATTCGTGCTATCGATCCCGGCCAGAAGCGGCGGCAGGAGTTGATCGAGCGATTTCCCGAGCGGGCAGTCTATCTCTACGACGAACGCACAGGTATGCTTCGGCAGCTCCGTGGCCGCCCCGGGAACGCCCTGCACTAACCGAGCGTGCTCGTTGGCTGCGGCAGGCGGGACTCCTGTCCCACTAGGGCCTGTGCTTCGCACCTGCGGTTTTGGGCTGACCGTCCCGGCGCACCCGATGCTGCAAGCGGGGGGAGCCGAGGGGATCCAGGACCGCCGGCGGTAGAGAGGTCCTGCTGGACGCCGATTGGTTTGGTTACCATGTGGAAGAACTCGATGAGGAGCAAGAAGTAGCACGGATCCGCAAGCGAGATTGCTACGAAGTCGGCGCATGCACATGACACTGTCCAAGGACCAGCTCGAAGAGCAGCTCGCGCAACAGCTCCTGCACCGCGAAGGAGAGTTGCCGGCCCGGTGGCGTCTGCCAGAGGTTGCAGAGGCCGTGCTAACGGTGATCCAGACGGAAACGCCCAACGTCCTCGGCGACTGCCACGATCGCGAGGCCGAACTCCTCGTCGTTGGTCGCGACATGCTGGGCGCCCTGGCTCTGATCTCCGGCACTCTCGCCGTGCATCGGATCAGCATTATCGAAGCGGACATTCACACGGTGAAGGTGAGCTACACGGTGCCCGGGGTCAGGACTGTTCTCGCGCGTCCCCCCTTTCGGAAACCACGCCAACGGACCGACCGACTGCTCGTCGACTTCTTCCGGGTGAAGCTGCCCCCAGCAGAACAACCGGAGCTCCTCGTTCAGACCGTTGCAAGGGAGATTCAGGACATCCTGGCTCGAGGACAGGAAGCCCGGGGAGAGCTGCAGGATCGGTTGATCGAGCGGTTCTCCGAGGTCATCCGGGCTCAGCCTCCGCCGGAAAAAAAGTTGTACCCGGTGCGGTTGAGGATCGACAACGAACAGTCGCCAAATGCAACGCTGCTGGAGATTGAGTCGACCGACACACTTGGTTTCGTTTTCGAGTTCTCTAATGCTTTGAGTCTGCTGAACTTCAACATCGTGCGGGTTGAGATACGAACTGAAGGGAACGCGATCCGCGATCGGTTTTGGATCACCACGGCTCATGGAGAAAAGGTGACGGATCCCGCGGCTCTGGCCGATCTTCGGTTCGCGGCCGTGGTCATCAAGCAGTTCACCCATCTCCTGCCCACCGCCCCGAACCCCACCCAGGCCCTCCGCCAGTTTAGCGAGCTGGCGCGGGATGTCTTGCGCTGGTCGGACTGGAAAGATCGAATCCGCGACCTGAGCTCCGACCAGGTGCTGCGCACGTTGGCCCGGGTCCTGGGTGCAAGTGAGTTCCTTTGGGAGGATTTCTTGAGGCTACAGCACGAAAGCCTTTTCCCCCTTCTCACCGACCAGCCCCAACTGGAGCGATCGATCGGTCGGGACGAACTGGAACGCGCGCTCCGCCAAGCCGTCTCTGGAACGTCTGACTGGGCGGAACGGGTCGCGCGCTTCAATCGGGTCAAGGACCGTGAGATGTTCCGCATCGATCTCCGCCATTTGACCGAACGGATCGGTTTCGAGCAGTTCGGTTTTGAACTCACCGAACTTGCCGAGGCGGTCGTGCGTGTGGCTCTGGACCTGGCGGTTGAGTGGGTCCGAACCCATGACGGGATCGAAGACGTCCCCCCTCTGGCCGTCTTTGGTCTCGGCAAACTGGGTGGCCGAGAGCTGGGCTTCGCCTCGGACATCGAGCTATTCTTGTGCTATGACGACCGCCGGATCCCTGCAGAAAGGCAGGGCGAGGTCCAACGGATTGCAGACGACGTCGTCCGTGCCTTGCTCAAGATAATTCAGGCGAGGCGGGAAGGGATCTTCGAGGTGGATCTTCGATTGCGTCCCTATGGTCGGCAGGGGCCGTTGGTACCATCCCTCAGTCTGTGCGACAGGTACTATCGGCCTGGCGGCGGCGCAGTCCAACTGGAGCGGCTGGCACTGGTGAAACTGCGTCCGATCGGGGGGTCGAGCGACCTGGTACAGGCAATGGGTTCGGTGCGTGACCGATTCGTGTACAGTGGGGCTCCGGTCGACTACGCCAACATACGCGACCTGCGTGCACGGCAGGTGGCCGAGTTGACCGAATCAGGCCGCCTGAACGCAAAGTACAGTCCGGGTGGGCTGGTAGACATCGAGTATTTCGTCCAGGCAAGGCAAATCGAAGCAGGCGCTCAGGATACCGAGGTGCGCGTGACCAATACTCTGGAAGCGCTCCACCGGCTCGAACGCCGCGGCTGGGTGCCATCCGAATGGGCAGCACAATTGAGCGAAAACTACAGGTTCCTGCGTCGCCTCATTGACGCCCTGCGCGTCGTCCGAGGTAATGCGAAGGACCTGCATCTACCTGAGCCCACCGATCCTGAGTACCGTTATCTGGCGTCCAGGCTTGGCTACCCAGATGCAGAGGCACTGGAGCAG
Source organism: Planctomycetota bacterium (assembly GCA_026981825.1). Classification (GTDB taxonomy): domain Bacteria; phylum Planctomycetota; class Planctomycetia; order JALXBF01; family JALXBF01; genus JALSID01. Next base: position 23,842 of record JALSID010000442.1, on the reverse strand, counting down.
GCGATCGGGGACGTCTTCCAGTGGACGTCCCACATTTGGGAACGGGCGATGTGCTAGCGGGCCCGGGCATGGACCCGAAGCAGCGGATCACGTAACCCGCCAGCTCCCGTGACGGCCCCCGGCGTAGAAGGGGGACGACCCGGCGCGCAGCGGCTGCGAGTTGGGACAGCCCCCCGGGGATCAGTCGCTCAGGTGCATCGGTAGGGAAGCCGCCGCCACGGCTAATAGAGGGGCGCCCCCGCCCCGTTCGGATCGAACGAGCAGGTAGCTGAGAAGATCGCCCTGTGCTCCGGTCTACCAGTACTCCTCAAAGTGGATGTTGCCCGGATCCTTGGGGTGGTGGATCTTGAAGCCGCGGCGCACGAGGAGTTCGACGGCCCCAGTGGGCTGCGGGAAAACCAGGTTACCGGAAGCGTCCTTCTTCGGCGCACCGATCATCGCGGGGTTACCGCAAAGGAACACATGGGTGCACCTGGGGTCCAGTTCCCACCCCAAGCGTTCCTCGAGTTCGCCGCTGCGCAGAATGTCCTGGATGTACTTCTTCCGGCCCATGACTTCGGGTTCGCGTGTCGTGAGGGTAATGTAACGGTAGTCGGGCCGGTACTGCTCCAGTCGGCGATGTGCCTCGATGTAAGCCAGGTCCCGACGGTACCGCACGCACACGGCCGATCCGATCGGCCCGCGATGCCCGGAGCGAATCAACTCGAGGATCATCTTGTTGTGGGGCGCTTCACCGGTACCTGTGGCGAGAAAGACGACCCGATCATCCGGTCGAACGCCTTCCAGCGTGTAATGGCCGGTGATCTTTGGGCCGCATACCAACCGGTCTCCTTCGTTAAGCATGAACAGCCGGGGTGTCAGCGCGGGGGCATGTCCGTTCGATCGCTTCACAAGGACAATGTAAAACTCCAGGTAGGTCTCGTCCTCGGGTTCGATCAATTCTCCATTTTTCCAGATCGACGAGGACAGCGAGTAGGCTCGTCGCACGACCTTGCGATAGTCCTGCGGCTTTAGCGTTTCCTCCTGCGCCCCCGGTACTCGCGGCTCCCAGTAACCCAGTCCCAGGGTCGTGTACTGACCGGCTTTGTGAGGCGGAATCGGAAAATCCGGTGTGACCCTGATCACCATGAGTTCGTCATGGGGCTTCCGGATGGAGGTGACGGTGGCGTTGTAGTACTTCGAACGCAACTCCTGAATCTCTTGCTCGCTTAGCATGGTCGCCTTCCTACGAGCGTCGTACGTTTCCAACAGGGTACCCATGTCGAGACCTCCAGTTTGGTGCGTGCGCATCTGATCGGTGGTTGACCGTGCTGCCCATGGTCCGCCCAAGTCTAGCACGCTCAAACCGGAGCGCCTTCGACCCGTCTTCCATGGCTATGCTAGCCAACTTTCCGCCCTCGGCGACGGGCCCGGTCAGATGTACAAGCTGTCCCCTGGTCTTTGTCTGCATTGGAGGCATTCCTTGCTATCGGATGACACCCCGTCGGTGATGCTCCAAAGTAATCGCGGCGGACATGCCCCGGTCCGAGTCCAGGCAGACGTCGATGGATTGATTCGTCTCTCAGTCCAACCAGCGTGCTGCCCAGTCGATATCGAGCTGGTTGAGCAAACCCCGGGTGGGTAGTCCGGTTGTCGGGTCCCAGCCCATAACGGCGTAGTAATCGCGCAGCCGCTGGTGGAAAAGGGAGGGATCGATTCGTTCCCCCTTCAGAGGTCCACTTTGCAGAGGTTCGAACATCCGGCGGGGAAGTCGATCGTGCGCCGTGCCACGTCCTTCTCGATGGTTGTAGATTCGAAACAGCGCAGCGCTTCGATCCGCGGCCTGGAACAGCTCCCACAGCGACAGGTCCCAGCCGGTCACGCCCTGCAGGTAATCCTCCAGCGTGTGCAAGTCCAGACTGCCAATGGGCACCCCCACGAAACAGCACATGCCCACGATGTTGTACGCGTTCCAGAGTTTTTGTGCACCGGCGAAGGTTCTGACTTTGCGTGGACTGAAGTCGAGCATCTCTACCGGCTCGATCAGGCCCAGTGGAGCGAGGGCGTGTTTGCCCGGGTAGAAGCCCTCGTAGAGCGGATCGTGGGGGGCTTCCATGTGATCGGCTCCTGTCGGGCTGGTGGCGTAGGCGATGGCAAGGCTTTTCTTACCGCGCGGCTCGTGCATGGGCAGCTCCTGGCCGCGAACGTGGAGCGCAAACCGCTCGGCAGCCGGCCCGAGTGCCCGAGCCGCGCGGGCCACTCCTTCAGCCAAGAGATCTCCAATCCCCTCACGTCGGGCTATCTTGTGGATCAGGGCAACGACCACATCCGGATCGGCGAACCGGAGATCCAGCCCTCCGGTGTCTTCCCGACTGATTAGCCCGTGCTGGAATGCTTCGATCGCAAAGGCAATCGTGGCTCCGGTTGAGATCGAGTCCAGCACGTACTGACTGCAGAGCTGGTTGGCCAGGGCGATCTTTTTCAGGTCCCCCACTTCGCAAAGCGAGCCGAGTGCGGCAATGCTCTCGTACTCAGGACCACCGTACTTCGGAACGACCCCCAGCTCAGGTACGGCCACCTCCCGCTTGCAGGCCACGGCACATGCGTAGCAGGTGCCGCGTCGCACCAGGATCGTTTCCGCCATTCGCTGGCCGGAAATCTCCTCGGACCGGTCAAACACACCGGTTTGGAAGTTCCTGGTGGGCAGGATGCCGTCGCGCTGCAGGTTACGGACGCCGCGAGCCGTGCCGTAAAGGTGGATCGTGTCGGTCTTGCGATCGTAGTTCGCCGTAAACCGCCGCATGGCCGAACGCGCCATAGAGGGGTCGGCTACGGAAGGGGGCCGTTTGCCGAGCACGGCGATCGCTTTTAGATTCTTGGCACCCATCACGGCGCCGAGCCCACAGCGGCCGTGGAAGTGCTTGCAGTTGTTGACGATGGCCGCGAACCGTACCCGGTTCTCGCCCGCGATGCCGGTCTGCAGCACCACGAATCGCTTGTCGCCAAGCTCGCTTTTGATGCCCTCGTCGACCGCACCGGATTCCTGTCCCCAGAATCGGCGGGCATCGCGGAATTCCCACCGGCCATCGTAGATCACGACGTATGTCGGCCTGGCTGCCCTGCCGGTGATGATGATCGCGTCGAAGCCGGCTTGCTTCAGTGCAGGCCCCCAGAAGCCGCCGGCCTCACTCTCGCCGAAACCGTAGGTGAGTGGGCTCTTCGCGACCGCCGAGTACCGATTGGCCCCGGACATGGACGTGCCGTTCATGGCGCTGGTCGCGAAGATCAGCGGTGCGGCGGGATCGAAGGGATCAAGTCCGGGCGGCGTCTCACGCAACAGGTAGTAAACCCCAAGCAAGCCACCACCGAGATAACGGCGGAGGAACAGCTCGTCCAGGTGCTCCACCTGTCCCGTCTGGTGGGTCAAGTCGATTCTCAGGAGACGACCACAAAAACCACCGGCCATCGCAGGCTTGCTCCGGATCGGAGTTCGGGCCAGCGCCGTAGCGAGCGTGTTTCCGCTGTTCCCTCATAATAAGCAGGAACGACCGATGTACACTCGGCCAAGAGGCGGAACCATGCTCGAGCGGATCCTCGAACCAGAAGCGATGGATAACGAACTGGAAGCGCTGGAATACGACCTTATGGACCATGCCGCGGTGAATCGGGCGTTTGTCGAGGATTTCCTGCGGCTACATTCGGGCGGCTGGCCCGTGCTGGACCTGGGCGCAGGGACCGCGTTGATCCCCATCGAGTTGTGCGAGCGCAGGGCTGATGCGCAGGTCCTAGCCGTTGATCTCGCCTGGGCCATGCTCCGCCGCGCCCAGGCGCACCTTCGTGATCTCGGCCTGACCGACCGCATCCTCCTTATTCGCGGTACAGCCCGCAGAATCCCCCTTCCCGACCTGACCCTACCGGCGGTGATGTCAAACAGTTTGATCCACCATCTTGCCGACCCGATGCCGGTGATAGCGGAAATGGAACGGGTGCTGGCACCGGGTGGAACGTTGTTTCTGCGCGACCTGTTCCGCCCCCCAGACACCGCAACACTGGAACGTCTTGTGGCGCAATACGCGGGGGACGCAACGCCAAAGCAACGCCAGATGTTCCGGGATTCTCTTCACGCCGCTCTCACCGTGGATGAGGTCCGAGCGATCTGTGCGAAAGTCGGCATCCCCCCATCGTGCGTTCGTGCCACAACCGACCGCCACTGGACGATCGCCTGGCGAAAGCCCCCCGCCGGGTAGACCGTTTGCCTTGCTGGGGCAGGCGAAGAGGTGCTCAGGCTGTCAGCCGCGTAAAGGGGGATAAAGGCAGAGTCCCCGGCGGCTGCTAGCCTTCGGTACGTCCTCCTTCTCGTGGAACAGGGTCGATCTCCCCTCCGCCAGGCCAGGCGGAACGGGCGGTACAGCCTGTACAGCCGGTGCGTCTAGTTCCGCCCGGTGAAAATAGGCAAGATGAGCGTTCAGGGAAAGAAGATAGGTTCCGAAAACTGAAGCAGAGTTAGCCAGCTAGTGGTCGCTGACTCAACGGGACACGTAACGGTCGGTTAAGTGGAGGAGCCTAACCAATGAAGCGATTCTTCTGGGCGCCGGTGATCGCTCTGGTGGCGGGAGCCGTCTTCACCGGCAACGCAGCACAGGCCGCCTTCTTCGGGGTGGCGAGCTACTCCTGTTGTCCGCCACAAGCAGCCCAACCGCACCAGCATTGCTTCACTCGATGGAAGCGCGTCGTCGAGACCGAAGAGCGTGAGGTCTGCGAGGTCGTCTGGGAGAAGCAAGAGGAGACAATCACCAAGACGGTCTACGAGACCCAATGGAAGGAAGAGCAGGTCACGTGCTACAAGACGAAGTACGAGCTGGCCTACAAGGAGGTGAAGCGGAAGGTTCTCAAGCCCGTCTTTGAGACGGTGGAAAAGGAAGTCACCTACACGGTTTGCAAGCCCGTGGTAGAGACGATCGAAAAGGAAGTGTGCCAGACGGTCGTGAAGCCGATCCGTCGCACGATCGAGAAGGAGATCCGCTACACGGTGTGCAAACCCGTCATCGAGACGCAGATGAAGGAAGTCCGGTACACGGTGCTCAAGCCGGTGGTCGAAACCCAGATGAAGGAAGTGACACGGTTTGAGTGTGTACCGGTTGAGGAGGAGGTCGAAGTCGAGCGGAAGGTGTGCGAATGGAAGACCGAGGTGATCGAGTGCCCGGACAAGGAAGTGACCCGGTGCATTCAAGAACCCGGTTGCTGGACGATCGACCCATGCAGCCTGCTCCCGGTCTATGTTCCGGGTGAGACGAAGGTTGTCAAGATGACAATCCCCGGTCGGAAGATTACCCGCCGCGTGCCGGTGGTGAAGACCGTGAAGGAGAAGGTGAAGCGGATTCGCTACGAACGGCGCGAGGTGAAGGAGCAGGTTCCGGTTAAGGTCTGCCGCTTCGTGAAGGAAGAGGTGGTCAAGAAGGTTCCCGTGAAGGTTTGCCGCTGGATCAAGGAAGAGCGGGTGAAGAAGGTCCCCGTGACCGTCTGCGAGTGGAAAGTCGAGACGGTGACGAAGAAGGTTCCGGTTAAGGTGTGCCGGTTCGTGAAGGAAACGGTTGTGAAGAAGATCCCCGTCAAGGTCTGCCGCCTTGTCGAGGAAGAGGTGACCTGCAAGGTCCCCGTCCTTGTGGCGAAAAAGGTGCCCGTAACGGTGACCCGTCGCGTGCCGGTATGCGTCAAGAAGGAGGTTCCGGTTAAGGTCACCCGTTGCGTGCCGAAGATCGTGCGGAAGAAGGTGCCCGTCCAGGTGTGCCGACTTGTGCCGGAGTGCGTGTGCGTGGAGCACAACCCCTGCCAGCCCTGCGGACTGGGGCTCCTCGACGCCCTGCACGGCTTGCTGCACGCCGGTTGTGCCGGCCTGGCGAAGGGCCACGACGGCGGCTGCAGCAAGTAACCGGCCGCTCACGTGCTCCCAATTGTGAATCGGATGGGCACAACACGGCCAGGCATTGCGAGCGTCCTGCCTACGGGCAGGACGCTCGTCGTTTTCAGTTCGGTCGCCAGGACCGTGCGGCTTCCACGAAGGCCGCGAAGTTCTCTGGCCGTGCCTCCTTCGGCATCCCTTCGCTCAGATTCAACACATGGCGGTATCCCCCTCCCGCAGCGAGGCATCGTATCGTCGCTTCCCGCACCTGGTCGGGGGAGCCCTGGACCATGAGCCGGGCGTCCACGTTGCCCTGAAACACACGCTCCGGATAGCTCGTCCGGCAAGCAGCCAGATCGTGCCTCGTCCCCAGGCTCACCACATCCGCCCCGCTACCAACCATCTGTTCCACGTACGGGCACTCCCGCACATAGAGGATCGACGGACGCGGTGCCGCGGCAAAGATCCGCCGGTGGTAAGGCTGAGCCCAACACGCGTACTCCTGTTCCGTGAGCTGCCCCGCCCAACTGTCGAACACCTGCACGACATCGGCGCCGTGTGCGCGCATGAGCCGGAGAAACTCGACCGTCCTCTCGGTCAACAAATCCAGCAATCGCTCCCACACCACTCCGGCTTCCGCCACGAACCGACGGGTGCGTTCCACGTCTTTCCCGGTTCCGATGCAGTAGGTCGCCACCGTGAACGGCGCCCCCGCAAAGGCGATCACGGGCAACTCACCACTCAAAGCCTCCAGAACGCGGCTCAGCGTCTCGAGGACCCCGGCTACGACACGCTCGTCCACCGGCACGCAGAAGAGATCCAGGTCACCTGGTCGTCGCGGCACACGCAGCGACACCGGTCCCTCACCGGAACGGAAAGTAAACGGCCACCCCAGAGCCCGAGGCAGGGTGGTGATGTCGTAGAAGAGAATGATCGCGTCCACACCGAATCGACGGGGCAGGAGCGAGACAGCCGCCGCTGCCTCGGGGTCAGAGGCAAACTCGTAGAAAGAACGCGAACCTCGCAGGCGTCGGAACTCCGGATCCCAGCGACCGGCCTGGCGCATCGCCCAGACAGGAGTCCTCTCGACGGGCAATCCCAGGCAAGCTCGTACGAGGAGGTGCTTCGGCTCTTTGGTCTCACATGCGTTCTGCTGCATCGTCCTGCACGGGAGAGGCGTCCCGAGGCGTCGTCTCACCGGCAGCCGTTGGGGCAACCGTGCTGCCGGTCTCCGTTTCGGAAACCCAGTTACACGATTCCCGCCGGACAAGGGCGGCCAACGCCGCTATCCACGCGGGATGATCGTTCAGGGCGGGCACGCGAACCAGCTCCTCCCCCCCGTGACACTTGAACAATTCCGCCGCTTCAAATCCGATCTCATCCACCGTCTCCAGACAATCCGCGGTAAAGCCGGGCTGCACCACCAGTACCCGGCGAACTCCCCGCGTCGCCAGTTCGACCAGAACGTCGTCGGTGTAGGGCTGCAGCCAAGGCGCGCGGCCAAACCGCGACTGGTAGCAGAGAATCCATTGCTCGTCGTCCAGACGCAACCGGGCAGCAAGGAGCTTACAGGTCCGCTGCACGTGTTCGGGATAGGGATCACCGCGCTGCACGTAAGCCACCGGAATCCCGTGGAACGAAAACAGGATCTTCTCCGGCTCCTTGCCCCAGTCTTCGAGCGTCTCGCGCACACGGTGAACAACAGCCTCGATGTAAAGCGGGTCGTCGTAATAGGGGGGAACCACTCTTAGAGCAGGTACGACACGGCGCCGCATGAGGTCCTGGAAGAGAGCGTCGCAAGCCGTACCGGTGGTGGTCGCACTGTACTGGGGGTACATCGGCACCATCAAAAGGCGGTCCACTCCGGCCGCCATTAACTCCGTCACCGCCGGGCCAATTGCCGGGTTGCCGTAACGCATGCCGAAGCGAACGAGGTAGTCCTCCCCGAGCGCTTCCTGTAACTTTAGTGTTTGCTGGCGGGTAACGTACAACAGGGGGGAACCTCGCTCCGGGTGCCAAATCCGAGCGTACTTGGTGGCCGACTGGTACGAACGACTGGGCAAGACGCGAAAGCGGAGCACAAACCACCAAATCCAGCGGGGCGCCTCGATCACCCGCGGATCACCAAGAAACTCGCGCAGGTACCGCCGGACGGCCTGGGGCGTAGGCTGGTCTGGAGTGCCAAGTTGTACGAGCAAGACCCCCACGCGGCTCATGCAAAGGTGGCCTCCGGCCCTCGTTCACCCCTGCTCCGAACCAGGACCCGACAGAGCAGTGGGCCAGTCCCCCAGTCCGTCTGACCGTCCGGCCGACCCCAGATCGGTCCCCACTCAGCTAGCAGCGGACGCGAGCTTCTTGCGAACGAAATCGAGCACCTCCTCTGCGTGGTTACGAACGGAGACCTTCTTGTATACCTTGCGGATGATCCCCTTCTTGTCGATCACCAGCGTGATCCGCGCCGCATACGCGCCGCGCCCGCACCCAACCGCGTCGACGAGCTTCTTGTTCGGATCGATCGCTAGAGGAAAGTTCAAGCTCTGGTCTACGGCGAACCGCGCCTGATCCTCGAACTGGTCCGTGCTCACCCCAATCACCACCGTGTCCAGCTTCTTGAACTCTTCCAGCTTCTCACGGAAGCCGAGTGCCTCGATCGTTCACCCAGGCGTGGACGCTTTAGGAAAGAAGTAAAGCACGACGTTCTTCTTGCCCTTGTAGTCGCTCAGGCGCACCTTTGTCTTGACCGGCTTACCATCCCTCAGCACCACCGCCGTCAATTCGAAGCTGGGCGCCGGATCGCCTTCCTTCACCCTCAGCTCCACGCCTCGCCCTCTGCGCTGTTGCGCACTGACTGCCACACTGCTGCATAGGATGCCCACGACAGTTACCGCAGCAACCCACAGGTAAGATCGCCGATGGAACGGAACCATGTCTCTTCTCCAGAACGCGAGGGAGGTCCGACCGACACCCGAATATTGTAACACGGCACCGGAGCACCGCGGCCACGGCTGATGAAACGGCGGTTGCACGAGGGCTGCGTTACGGCTTGGCCAGCCCTGCGGTCAGTACCGCTGGCTCCACAGCAACTGCCACCGGAAGCACCAGGCCCCCCGGCCGGGCAACGCGACTCCGAGAGATCGTCTCGCCCGCCAGATGCACACTTGCCCGGCGCAACGGCGGCCCCGGGCCGGCCGCAAAACCGCGTCGTCACCACTTAGAACCGCCGTGTCCCCTGACCAACGGACAGCGAAACAAATGCTCCGTTATCCGATGGTCAGCATTCGCATCTCAGCCCTTTGAGCAGCGCAGTTCGCAGGGAAGGATCACCCCAGAACCCAGCACGTGGATACATGCCTAGATGGTGCTCAGTCAGATGACTCCAAACCAATGCCGCCACATCCGGTCGGGATGCCGCCAGGCAAGAGGCGTGAGCAACCCACTCAATGGGAGGGGGCGTTTCCCCCACCTGCAGACCGTTCAGGCACTCCGTCTGCACAAGCGTGCGTTCGGAAGCAGCCGGTGAGACAGGTGCTGCCAGTGTGACCACGAGGGGTAAACCAAGCGAACCATAGCGAGCCAGGACGTAGGCGATCTCGACAAGGTCACGCGGCCAACTCAAGCCGCTCCCGTAGCCCGTGGTGATCTCGATCCCAAGTCCCCTCACGGTCCCACCGAGCCGGCACAAGGTATCCGCGAAATAGAACGCTCCCGTGTCTTCCACGTGCGCCGAGTACTCCGACCAGGGTTGCCCCAGGGTGATATAACAGAAGCCACCGTCCAGGTTTGGCGCAGCAGCGGCGGCGATCCCGGCCGCAAGCTGCAGACGCTCCACCGCTTCGAAGAGCAGCGCCGCGCCACAGTTGAGACGTGATGCCAGCTCCCAGACGCGTACACTGTCTCGGTAGCGCGCCGTTACCGCCCCGACGAACCGGGTTGCAAACTCCAGAATCGCGTCGAATCGATCTGTGTATAGCCAGAGCCAATCCGGCAGGGCGTACTTTTCCCAGCATACCAAAGGGCCCAACCCCACGCTCAGGCCGGCCTTCCTGCATGCGGTCACTGCCCGATCCAACTCGCTCCAGTCGTATTCTCCCTGCTGACGTTCGATTTCGCTCCACGGAGCCAAGATCTGCACGGTCGTGACGAAGCGGGAAAGCTCGTGCAAGTCCACATCGTGAATCGCGGCGCACGGGGCGCGGACGATGAGCAGAGGCATCTGCTTCAGTCGCTTTCGCTGTTCGGATATGGTCCGAGCGTAGTCCAGGATCAACTCGTCCCCGATCCGAACCAACTCGGACAAACAGCGATCGGAAAGCTCTGCCATGGCGTCTGCCGGCGCCCGAAACAGCATGTCAAAGAAGAGCTGGCGAACGTCGCGGATGGCAACGCGGGCCCGACTGGCCGCCCTCACCCCTCCCTCTTCTAACTCACGTTGCACCTCCTGAACTCGTGCCATCTTGCCCCTGACCAGCTCAATGTTCAAGTCGTACGGCTCCGCACGTTCCGGCAACGACGTGGTGCGCAACCCAAGACAGCCGTACGCTGTGACCGGCCACAGAACATGGCACGAACAACTATCCGCCCCCTCAGCGACGCACGTGAGCATGCCCGGCTTTACTTCCGTCCAAGTCCTCCAGGGCACGTCGTCTGGCCCGCACAGGTAGGCCTGCTTCAGAAAGGGCCAACGGTCCGCCAAGTCTGAAGGTTGAAAACAGCAACGCAGCATCGTCATGGGAATCGGAGCCGATCGTGTGGGCAGATGGCTGCCCCGGGCATAGGGGGGCGCACATCTGGTTCGGCGTGGGCACGGAGGCGCGGAGCGCCTTCCCCGTCACTCTGGATCGGCTGGCCCCACCAACTCTAACCCATGGTGACACAACGGTGCGAGTGCTGAACTGGACTCTAACTACTTTACTCACCACCATTCCGAAAAACCAGCCTCCCTTCCCTCATGGCTGAAGCAGTGAGCCCAATGGCCTGAGAGCGAACCGTAAGCACGGCATGAGCCGACGCTTAGCCCATTGGTGCTGCCACCCCAGGGGGTCCCATCGAGCCTCAGCAACGGGTGCCACCCGCCCAATGTCCCAATCCGCCACCGATCCCAGACGTCACGTGAATCCCCTCGCAGCACCCCTGATCGAGCAGTGGCGCAGGATCCCAAAAAGGACCCACCTGGATATTCCCACTTCGTATTCCCCCTGCCCTGGCACTCCGTCTTGCGCCCGCACTGGTAAAGCGGCTGGGATCGGACGCCGGAATACCAGATGAGGCGCCCCTGCAGATCAGGTTCGTCGGGTTGGCCTCGCGGTAGAAACTGGGTACACTTCGCGAAGCTCAGCAGCACACCAGACAGACACGGAGCGGAGACGATGGCACGACCAGCCGTCGCCGAAACGTCCTTACCGGAGCTGCCGGTACGCCGTGGCAAGGTGCGTGACATCTATGACCTCGGTGACACCTTGCTGATGATCGCCACGGACCGGATCAGCGCGTTCGATTGGGTCCTGCCCACCCCCATCCCCGACAAGGGGCGCGTGCTAACCGGGCTCAGCGTGTTCTGGTTCCACTATCTCGGGGAACCCCATCACCTGATCACGGACGATGTGGATCAGATGCCCATTCCCGCAGCAGCCCCCATAGATCAGTTACGCGGTCGCACCATGCTGGTGCGGAAAGCGCAACCGGTACCGATTGAATGCGTCGTCCGCGGCTACCTGGCGGGCAGTGCCTGGAAGGAGTACCAAAAGACGGGCAGCGTATGCGGCATCAAGCTACCCCCGGGGCTCGTCGAAAGCGCAGAATTGGAACAGCCTCTCTTTACCCCCGCAACCAAAGCCGCATCAGGACACGACGAGAACATCTCCTTCGAGGAGATGGCACGGCGGGTAGGGAATGATGTTGCAGAGGAACTTCGAGCGCGCAGCGTGGCGCTCTACAACAAGGCGAGAGCGTACGCGCGTGAGCGAGGCATCCTCCTTGCTGACACAAAGCTCGAGTGGGGCTGGTGCGACGGGCGGCTCATCCTGATCGACGAGGTCTTCACCCCAGACAGCTCGCGCTTCTGGCCCGCCGATGCCTATCAGCCCGGGCGAAGTCAACCATCGTTCGACAAACAGTTCGTTCGCGACTGGCTGGATGCAACCGACTGGGACAAGAATTCCCCCCCTCCTCCGCTGCCGGACGACATCGTGGAACAAACTCGCCAGCGGTACATTGAAGCTTACGAGAGACTCACCGGCCGAGCGTTCCCCTGGAAGTAGCGTGTTCGAACAACAGCACCTGTTTCGCCGTCGCGCACGACCACCAACCTGGAACTGGACGAAGGCGTCACTCTCTCGCCGGCGGGGTTGGTTAGCAGGGCAACACCCGCGGTACTTGTTCCTGGGGGTACGGGGCCCAGAGTGGTAGTAGCGGCCGCCCCTAACGCCCGTTGGTTCGGTTTCCCTGGGCTCTTCCCCGCTGTTGCCGGGGGGTTCGCACCGTGCGGACACGAGCACTCCAGACGAATCGGTTGTGCCGGATACACCGTTGCCCTGAACTGGGCTTCTTACGCCCGGCGGGACGGCTGACGTTCTAGTGTTGAAAGGGCCAGCGATGCCGCTCCGTGCGGGTTCTCCCTGAGCGAAAGGGAAGCGAATCATGAGCGACGTCCCTACGCCACAATTCGTCGATCGGCGGCGAAATCAGGCAGCAGCTCCGGACTGCGTCGAGCGCCGGCAGTTTGGGGGATCACGCGAGCATTACAGTCCTGAGGCACGAGAACTGGCGGAAGCAATCGACCAATACAAGATCCGCACAGGAAAGCGATACATTAACGTCGAGGACGTCCTGCAGGTAATCAAGAGCCTCGGGTACCGCCGGTAAGCTGCGGTTCGGCCCGATTCCCGACCGACGTCAGCTCGGCAGTCCCACTCACGGGGTTCTTCAGGAACGAACGCGATGGAGTTGATCTGCCAGGGAGTCTGGGGCAGTTACCCCCGCCCAATGTCAGCGGAGTTCGCGGCCGGTTTGACCGAACGGTGCCGGGATCCCGGCTGCGGCTCCCGTGACCGCAAGCCGGACCAGGACGGCCGCCCCCTCACCTATGGCGGTGACACCTCCTGCCTTGAGGTCCGGCTGCCCGGTGATCGGCGGCTCATCCTTGATGCCGGCACAGGCCTCCGAAAACTCGATTGCTACAGAAGCGACGAAGAGCTACACGTCCTGCTGACCCACTTACATGTGGATCACGTCGCCGGGCTGACGCTCTGCCCGGCCGTCTGGCAGCGCAAGGTTCGGCTCGTCCTGCACGCGATGCGTCAACCCCACAGTTCGCTCTGGAGTCTGCTCAACTCGCTCTACCGCCCACCGCTGTGGCCGGTGCAGTTGCGTACGGTGCTGGATCGCCGCGACTGCAACGAATTCGACGCCGACGGCAGGCCAGTCGAGCTGGATGTCCTCCCAGACATCGTCCGCGTCCGTGCACTGCCAGTGCGCCACACCGATCCCACGGTTGCCTACCGGATCGACACCGACGGCGCCAGCCTTGTCTTCGCGCCCGACCACGAGGGCAACGCCGATGCTGACCGCTTCAGCCAGTTCGCCGCTGGAGCGAGCCTACTCATTCATGATTCGCAGTACCTTCCGGAGGAACTGCCCCAAAAAGAAGGGTGGGGACATAGTAGCTACGAACAGGCTATCTCTGTCGCCTCGCAAGCCGGTGTGGAAACGTTACTATTGTGGCACCACGACCCGTCCAGAACCGACCGCGACCTGGACGAACTCGGGCGCCGCGCGGAGCGGTTCGCCCGGGAACAGACCGGTGGCCGTCTTCGCGTCCTGGTAGCCTACGACGGCCTGCAGCTCCGGTTGTAGAGCCGAGGCATCGGTCGATCCTGGCGCCAGTGGCGCTCGTAGTGACAGGGATCCCACACCTGAGCTGGGGGTGCACGCCAATCATGCGCAAGCCCGCACAGCTCGCCACAGGATCGGTGCGAGAGCACCAGACGTGGCGTTTCTGAGCTGATCCAGCAAGCCGGACGGAGGCAACCAGCCGCAGTGAACGGTCTGCTCGGCCCGATCTTCGCACGCGAGGTGTTGACCCTACCCAGGTCAGCACGGCACTACGTTGCGCGCAGCATTTACGTCGGCATCCTGCTCGTTTTGCTCTGGACCTCCTGGCAAGCGATTGTCGGGTTCCAGGAGGTCCAGCTTCTCCCTGACACGGCCCGGTTCGGCGCTCGTGTTGTCTACTTGTTGTCCTGGGTCCAACTCGGCCTGGTCTTCTTCTTCGCACCCGTCTTCTGCGCGAACTCGATCACAACGGAAAAGGACAGGCGAACCTTCGTACTGCTCCTCGTAACCGACCTCACCAACTGGGAGATCGTGTTGGGGAAACTGGCCGCCAGTCTTCTCCAACCCTCTGTGCTTGTGCTCGCTGCAACCCCCGTCTTCGCCCTGATCAGCCTCCTCGGTGGTGTGGGGTTCGGCCAAATCCTCAACGTGGTCGCCATCACCTTGGCCACAGCAATAGCCGCCGGAGCACTGGGCATTTTCATGGCGGCATGGAGGGAACGAACGTTCCAGACGCTGGCGCTTACCGTCCTGTGTCTGTCGCTCTATCTGGTACTCACGGAAATCAGCGGTGCCATTGTGCCCACCTACTGGGCAATCGATCGCGAGGTTTGGCTCGGATTCGTCAACCCCCTCCACGCCATCCGCATAGCCCTTGATCCGCCCCCCCTTGGAGACAATACCGGCGCCCTGGTTACCGGCGTCCACGTGGCCGGCTGTCTGCTGGTGGGGGCTGTATTGTGCGTGATCACCATCTGGAAGCTCCGCGACTGGAACCCGAACCCTCGGGAGCGGGGAATAAATCCCGAAAAGCTGGCCGAGTTCAGCGATAACCTCGACCCCAGAACGCTACGGCGACAATCGAAACCTGCGCGCAAACCGCGTCATGTGTGGGACAATCCGGTCCTTTGGCGTGAGATCCGCACGCGAGCCTACGGACGCCGCCCCGTGCTGATCAAAGCAGGCTACGTACTGTTTTTCGCTCTGGTCTGTGCCGCTTTCATCCTCTCCGCCGAAGAAGCAGATCTGGCCACCCGATTGACCGTGGCCCAGGTGCTCGTGCCAGTGTCCGTGGTGAGCCTGATGATCGTGAACGCCCAGGCAGTAACCTCGTTCACCACAGAGCGAGACCTTCGCTCCCTCGATCTGCTCCTCGTCACCGATCTCACCCCGCGAGAGTTCATCGCTGGTAAAGTGCTCGGAGCGCTGTACAACACGAAGGAAATGTGGCTGCTGCCCGTGATCCTGTGCTGCTACCTTTGGCTCACCGGTTACGTGGGGGCAGAAGCGTGGGTCTACCTGGTGATCGCTTTCCTGGTGCTGGTGATCTTCTCGATTACCGTGGGGCTGCACGCCGGTATCACGTTCGATCGGAGTCGGGTGGCCATTGCAAACGCACTGGGCATCGTCTTCCTGTTGTTCGTCGGTATCCTGATCTGCGTCTTCCTGATCCTGACGGCCGGACGCTTCGAAAGCCAGCTTGCCAGTTTCATCGTGTTCATCTTCGCAGGAAGCGTGGCCATGTACGCATCACTGGCGGCGCGGAATCCTTCCGGTGCCCTGGCGCTCACGGCTGCAATGTGCCCCTTCCTGACCTGGTGGTGCGTCGTCCATTTGCTGCCCCGGGGCTTGAAACCGGGCGGCGATCCTTTGGGCGGCTTTGTGGTGGTGGTCGCGGCCTATGGCTTCGCCGTGCTCAGCATGCTGGTTCCCGCCGTCAGCGAATTCGACGTCGCCTTGGGCCGCACCGTACCACGAGGGGAATAGCCAGACCGAGACGGCGGCCGATGGGTGCCGCTCGTCCGCAACGTGCCCGGCGTAACGTTACTGAGGCTGGGTACGCGACCGGTACCGTTTACTCACACGCTTTAAGAAGCGGAGCTCGGCGGATGTAAGGCTTTCCTTGCCGTACTTTTGCACTTTTTCGAGCAAACGATCCACTTCGCGGTCCTCCTGTTCTCGAACACGTCGCGCCCGCTCCCGGCGCGCCCGCTGCCAGCGTTCCCACCACCGTTCCCACCAGAACTTGCGCCGGGCTCGAGGACGAGCAGAATTGTGATTCTCATCCAGGTCGAGCGTGACCAGCTCCTGGCCATGCCACGCAAGCTCCGAAGCAGCGAACTCCTGCACACTGACCATGCGATGGAGTTCCTGCTCGGAGGCGGCAAAAACCAGGAAGCCGACCAGTAGCAGCACAGCCTGCGCCACTGCGTCACCCCGCAGCCCCAGATAAAGCCCGACGAGGATCAGGCCCGCAGCCGTCACGCGCGCGATCTGCACGGTGCGCCCCGTCGCCTCGCTGTAGCTCCCCTGCGACCAGAAATAAGCGTGCAGAAGCCTGCCTCCGTCTAGCGGATACCCGGGCAACAAGTTGAAGAACACGAGGACCAGGTTGACCGCGAAGAATACCCCCAGCCAGTAAACCACGCCGCCGTGGGCAGGAAGACCGGAAAAGCCCTCAACCGGGGCCAGGATGCGCAGCGGCGGCCAATAACCAAACGCAAGGAGCAGTGACGCGCTGATAAGCCCGAGCATCAAGTTCACCGCCGGTCCAGCAATCGCCACCAAAGCCTCGTACTTCGGAAGCAAGGGAATATCCGCTACCGCCCAGCCCCCCAGCGGCCAAAGCACAATCTCGCTCACCTGGCCACCCACCCGATTGGCTGCGGCACAGTGACCGAGCTCATGAAGCAAAACGCAGGAGAACAGGAGAAAGGCCAGAAAGGCAGCCCCAATCACAGAGCTGAGCACATTCCGATCCGGTAGGGGAACCAGAAGGCCGTACAAAAGCTGGAACGCGACATAGACCAGGAAGAAGACGTGCAACCGTAGGGGAATCCCCGAAATGCGTCCGAAGGAAAGTGACCAGTCCAGAAGATGGCGCATACCGGCTCTCCGCCAGCTCCAAAGCTGCTGGCCATTCTCGGCCCTCGCTCTCTAGAGTATATACGGACGCGCCCACGATTGCCGCCGAACACGTCTTTTGCCCCTCCACGGACCAGCACCCGCCTGCGGTCGCGATATCTCAGCGTGCCCTGGACCAGTCGCAGGATTCCGTTCGTTGGCTATCGCGAACGGGACATCACGACACGGTAAACGCCCCCTCCCCACGCCTGATGCCTGTTCCACCGCCCTAATCGCCAGAACCACAGAGCTTCACAACTGCACCAGAGCAGTCCACCGCTTGCCAGCAACTAAGGTCCGAGGCGCCTACGGCCTTCAAACCGGCAAAAAGCAGCCCAGTAGAACCGGCGGCGACGTACGTCCGAGGAACCCAAAAGAGGGAATCGCCTTTGGCTCAACCAACAACGCTTCTCGATACTCCGTGGCAACTCCTGCAGACCGCCGCCATGGCCCGGATCGGCCGTGCACACCGGCCGGTCGCTCCGCCATCCCCCGCGAGTCTTGGGCTGCATCCGCCCAGTACCGGTCACAGCCCGATGGCGAGCGAACCCCCGCGGAGCTTGCCGAGAACACGGTGGCCGGAACCCGTCCGAAAGGACGAGCGCGTTGAACCGGTGCGCTCCGGGCCCCCCACAAAAGCCCCAGACACGCAAGCCCCTGGGGCATCGCGACGCGCAGCGGCAGCCAGCAGACGGGGGCTCATTCCTGACGCAGGATCGGCACGGACATGGTCACGACCGCACGCACACAAACATCGGCGACGGGCTACAGATCGCAGGGAAAAGAACCCGCCCGGCAGTCGAACAGCCCGTTACGCCCCCCACGGCCAGCAAGAACTCCCCGCCCCCGTGGCCGGGGGCCCTTCCTGCCGAATTGGCATCGAGGGACGGGCGGTAGCGAACCGTTCAGAACATAAGTCCCTGCAGCCACTCCAACAACGGGCTCGAGTAGAGCGACTCGGTGTGCCAGCCCCACATGGTGCGCACAAGGTCCGCCATCAAAAGACCGGCGAAAGCCATGAAGACAGCAGTAATCGCCATGGTGATTACCGCCCAGGCGGGCCACGGAGCTTCTCCTGCGACACGGGGCACGACCACTGGTGCCGCTTCGGTAGCCAGGCCAGCCTCGGGCATACCTGCCACCGCAGCCTCCGACGACTCAGGAACGCCTACGCCAGGAAACGCTCCCACGGCCGGTTCAGCCGCGCCCGGTTCCCCCTCTTCCTCCTCGACCGCCGGCATCGCCATTGCGGTGGCAGCGCTCTCGTCAACGGGCGCTTCGTCCTCCAGGTCGATGATCTGACTGTCGTCTTCGAGCAACGGCAACTGCTGGGTTTCGTCGGAGAGGTCGATATCGAAGTCCGAGCCCAGACTACTCGGCGAGACCGGCTCGCCAGGCACCAGGGAGATGTCGTCTGAAGAACCTTTCTGAACATCCTCGCCGAAGTCGCTACCGACCAGAGAATCGATGTCCCCCACGCCGGCGTCGGTTTTCTCGGACACCACGCTGGGAGGCTCCTCGAGCGAGATTCCGCTGTCGGCAGGAGCGTTCAACGCCACCCCACTTTCACTTGGGGAGGCTGCTGTCACATCCACTACATCCTCCTTTTCCCCCGCGGACGCTTCCGCTTCCAGGTCGATGAGATCCTCTTCACCGGTGGAAGAGGGCTCCAGGCTGATCTCGAAATCCGTATCGGCTTCACCGCCCGGCGACAGATCAAAGTCGCTATCCGGCTCCGAAACCATCACCGCCTCGGCCTCTGTTCCCTCCGACGCAGAGTCGGGGGGTTCAGGAGCCGGTTCCTCCAGGCGTGCCGCGCTATCGGCCACACCGGCGGGTTCAGCAAGCCGGACATCACTGTCACTTGCCTTGGCGGACTCCACCAGCTTGACGTCACTGTCGCTCTTTTGGCCCTCCTGCGGCGCAAGCTTCACATCGCTGTCACTCGGCGCGGTTCCCTCCTCTGCCACCAGCCGCACATCGCTGTCGCTGGGGCCGACGCTGCTGTCGGCAAAGCTAACAACTCGAGCCCCCGAAGCGCTTGGGTCGTCCGGCAATAGGTGCTCGCCGATTTGGATCTCGTCGCTCTGTGAACTCTGAGTAAGCGGTTCGCTCGTTGCCCCGAGACTGAGTTCCGCGCCGCTACCAAGATCGACTTCGGCACCGCTGCCCAGACTGCGTTGCCGAGCGAACTCCTCGACATCCTGTTCCCGCAACTTGAACGTCCCCTTATCCGCAAATGCGCGGATCTCCCCCCGCTGAATGGTCCGCTTCAGCTCGTCCACTGAAATGCCCAAGCGGTCGGCCGCTTCCGCCATATCCAGGTAACGTTGGGCCATAGCGGTAACTCTCTCCCAGGCTTCAACTACGTACTTGCGCCCGAACCAACCCGACTTCCCTACGTCCCATCAGGTGAACGCTAACTCGCGCCCACCCTACACAAGCGTGGAATCAGACCCTTCCATGAATTGGGCAAACGGCGTGAGTGACTGAACACGTGACCGCCGGGAGCGTTCCGTCTATTCCATTGTACATGGTCCGCCTCTGCATGCAACAAGATCGCGTGCCATCCAGCGTTCCTGCTGCCGCGCCCTCTGTACAACGCGGCTCGGCTCGGGCAAGACACGGATGGCACGATAAAGCCGCACCTACCGACGCCCAGAAACGGGCTGCAAGACAGCGTCCGAACCGAGCCGGAACACGTGACACGCTACCCGGTCCGATTTGACCGAGCGCAGCAATATAATGGATTGTCCGTCCCCGTAGCTCAACTGGACAGAGCGTTGGCCTCCGGAGCCAAAGGTTGCAGGTTCGAGTCCTGCCGGGGACGCTGCCCGACTTCGGTGCGAACCCATACCGGCCCTTGCGGACATTACCTGGCCCCGCTTCTGCGAGCGTCTTGATCGCGCGTTGCTGTACCGTTTCGCACATCTCACCCCAGCGATGGACGCCGCTCCAACGCATCCCCCAGGCGGCCAACGAACTCCGTGCGGATCGCCTGCATCTGTCGCGCAAGGCCGTCGCTCTTTGGGCTCGCCTGTTGTTTGAGCTGGCTAACCGCCCCTGACGTGCACCGCCCCCCGCACCGTTTGTTCGCCACAACGCGGTCAACCCGGACCACAGACGGTCCTAAGGGACTCACGAGACTAATTGTCCGCGTTCAGGGGGGCCAATCCGTGTCCTGCGGCTATGGCGGCGGAGCAAGAAGAGGACGCGTCCGACTCCTTTCCCGGCATAGCGGCAATCCCCATTCTCGCCGTACGTCTGGAGCACCCCCGGGCACGTTCCCAACGGGCCACACCGGCCCCCTTAGCGACGCGTCGAGCCGTTTGGACAGCTCGGCGGCCACCGCAGAGTCGGCTAGCCCAGCCGCATAGGTCGGCGAGGGGACATGATCATGACGGCCTCCTCCGATTCGCCGTCAGCTCAGAACGAAAGTAGATCGCCCACACGCGCCCCGGCCATCACCCTCCGCATCCAACCACTGCCGAAACCGTCCACAAGAACCGTGTGCCATGGCACAGCTTGCCGCCGCTTGAACCGGAAGTTCGCAACCACCCGTGCGCACTAGCGTTGTGAGACGGTCCGGGCTAATAATGCTTTCCGTCTGGGCCATCCACCCCCAGATGGATCATCGCGCAGCGGTGTACGCCTTCCTCAGCCGGACGCCGCTTTTTTGTGGGAAGCGACGGAATAGATCGTAACGGAACGAGGAGCCCAAGCGGCGAGGCAACTGCCAAAGCATCGCGTGTGCTCCAGAAAGCACAGCCGGAACAACGGGATTGACCATCGGCGATGAGAAGCCACCGCCCCGATGCGAGCCAGGATCCGCCCACGGCGTCCCCCCGTTCGCACGACGCGGCCGGAGGCCAGTACGTGATGCCTGCCGAATGGGAACAGCACGCGGCTACGTGGATCGCGTGGCCTCGCAGGGAGGGGATCAGTTACCCCGGCCTGGAGGAGGAAGCCCAACGGATCTGGCTCTCCCTTGCGGAGGTGATCAGCCGTTACGAGCCGGTCCACATTAACGTCTTTCACATGGGCTACTACCAGTTTGTGGCGCGGGAACTGCGTCGCCGGGGCCTTCTGACCGCGGCTCGATGCCAGATCCACCTCGTTCCGGCCTACGAGCCGTGGATTCGCGATCACGGCCCCCTGTTTGTCTTCCCGACGGCCGGGGCGGCTACTCCCACCGTCCTGGATTGGAGATTCAACGCGTGGGGTGGCAAATATCCCCCGTGGGATCTGGACGATCTCGTGCCTGGGCGCGTGGCCCGCCTTCTGTCGCTCCCATCCGTTTCGCTGCCCTTCGTCCTCGAGGGTGGGGCAATCGAGACCAACGGGGCCGGCTTGCTCCTGGCATCAGCCACGTGTTTGCTCAATCCCAACCGTAACGGCGCCCAGGCGCGACCGGCGCTGGAAGCGGCGTTGAGACGCTTTCTTGGCGCCGCGCAGGTCGTTTGGTTGGAGGGGGAACTTGACGGTGACGACACGGACGGACACCTTGATCAGCTCGTGCGGTTTATCGACGAGCGTACGGTTCTGTTCGCTTCAGTGGAGGACTGGTCCGATCCGAACTGGCGTTCGCTTGCGCGACTTCGTGTTCAGATCGAAGAGAAGCTGCGGGCACCGGGGCTGATCGATGCGGCAATCCCGATGCGGCTGCCCCCAAGGAGAGTTTTTCGCGGCCAGCCGCTGCCGATGAGCTACCTGAACTTTTACTTCGTGAACGGCGCGCTCATCGTGCCGGTGTACGGCGAGGCGACCGATGACCACGCAGTCGGGCTCTTGCGCGACCTTCTCCCCAACCGCGACATCGTTCCCTTCCCCGCTCGCGACATGATCTGGGGCCTCGGCGCCGTCCACTGCGCCACGCAACAACAACCGGCGATGAGCGAGAACCGGTGCTAACTGGCGCCCCCTGGACCGCGAGTCTATGCAAGTGCCCCCCACTGCAAAGCCCGGCGCCGAGGTCGTGCTCGATTCGAAGGAAGCCCCCTCCGGAGCGCACCATCGGGCTCAGCCGAGACCCAGGGAGGGCATCAGCGTGACGTCGCTATGACTATGGGCGGTCGCAGTGGCCAGCCACGCAAGTAAGACCCAGCGGTGCCACAGTTGCCCCCGTCCGACACGGAGACGTCTGCGGGAGAGAACTCACGGCGAACGCTGGCCCAGGGCGGGGTCAATTCAAATACGGGTCAGGTACCTCGCATGCAGATGATCGAAATCTCGATCGGTTGTCAGGAGCGTGAGTCCGGTCACCTTCGACGTAGCCGCAATCCAGAGATCATTCTGTCCGATCGCTCTGCCCGCCGTTTCGCTCGCCGAGTCGAGCTCGGCGTATGCTTATAGGATCTCCTCGACACCGATGTCGATCCAGACAAGCTGTTCGAGCAACGAATGGAGTTGCCGCAACTTCTTCTTCCCCCACCTGAATTTCTGGGCCAAGGAATACATCTCGCCAACCGCAACTACCGAAATCGCGCACAGGGGCAGCTTGCTCCACAATCCGTACTGTCGATCAATCCATCTGCCCAGTGCGCCCCCGCGTATCAGTGCTACTAGGACATTGGTGTCCAGAAGGTAACCCTCGAGGAGTTGCATCAACTCAGTTCCTCTAGGGCGCGCCAAACTTCCTCTTCTGACTCGTCGCCGGGCCACCTGCCAAAGATGGCAGCGACACCCCGCTTGTGCACCTGCTTTCGGACGGCTTGGGCGAGATCGAATTTCCGTCTGATCGGTTGCGGGATGGTCGAGAAGAGCCGATCTCGCCCAGAAGCGGCCGCTACACGATCGGCGTCGATCCGTAGCAGCTGCCCCGAAGGCCGGTAGATCGCCTTGCCCACTACCAACACGCGTTCGCCCCACATCCTCCTTAACCCTTCGATATCGTGCCCCACAAATACCCCCTGAATCTCCTGGCCAGACTCGAGTTTAATAGCGAACGCCCGAGTGCTCGCCCGGATCATGTCAAGGGTGCCGACAACACGCACCCGGCGCGGGGGGGGCGTATGTGCCCGGAGCTCGTCGGCCGTTGTGACCACGGACTCGCTCAAGATGCACGGTCTTTCCGCCGGATAACGCCGGCCTGTAATGACAATCTCTGGGAAGAACTTTTGCACCAAACCGCGGAATGTGGACAACCGCCGGAGCAGGCCCGCGTCGAACTTCTCGCTATCGGCGTTGTTCGCCGCCACTTCCGAAATCACGTCCGCCAGTAAATCGAGCCCGGTATCTCGCTCGTCTGGTCTGCTCGGCCAAAACTCACGCTGCCGGTAGAACACCGGTGCTGCGTCGCCGAGCCAAGGAGCCTCGAGACGAAGCGTGGTCTCATCTTCTCCGGTGTAGGCGACCAAGCGGAGGTCGGATGCGGCCGTCAGCCAGTGTGGCCACCGGCCACGGAGATCGCTGCTGCCGATGAAGCACATCCTGACCGACTGCGCAACCGCAAGCGTCAATTGTTGTAGGAATTCGCCTAGGGCACCGGCGGGCGTTCTTCGGCCGCAATACTCGGAACTACGCAGTGTGACTGTGTAAACGGCCCCTTCTGCCATGGTGACCTCCGCTTGCTTAACACCCGCCATTCAGCAGACGTGCGTGAGCAGGTCTTCCCGAACCCGCCTCAATCTTCGCCGTTCGTCTGCGGTCTGGCAAGCGGGGCAGATCGGCGGTGGTGCTAAGGCGCCCGGAGGGCCGGTTCAGGGGCCATCCGGCGGCCGGCTGGAACCAACGGCCAGAGGCGCAACGGTGTCGGCTCTGCAGACGGCCAACGGGCCCCTTTGACCGGCCCAACCAGGTGCCCGCATCGCGTGCAGGTGGATCGTCGCGGCCTGGGCCAGGTCGACCTGAGTCTGCGGTGCACGCAATCGGTGGGGGCAACAAAGCGAGTGGAGCTCGAAGGTGCGCTGCTTGATCGGGCTCGCACAGGAGGCTAGAATCAACTGAGCTTACTGATACTGAGTCTCAGTAGCGTACCGGGTGGAGCTGAGATCATGGCTCGAATGTCGCACC
>JALSID010000441.1 GCA_026981825.1 Planctomycetota bacterium | reverse complement strand
TCTGGCTCAGGCACCTTCTGCGGCTCAGGCGGTACCCCGGATTTGTGGGGCCGGCGGACTGGGTTCTGGCGGCTGCTTGGGGCGTGCTCGTGTTCCAGATGAGCGGGACGGCGCTCTTGCATTTCCTGGATGTGAGGCCACCGGATGTTTGGATGGGCTTTTCTGGACTGCAGGGGGTATGGTCCGGAATCGTGGGGTTGCTCGGCGGTGCTGCTCCGGTTTGGCTCTCCCGGCTGGCAGGCAACGGGTACCTTCGTCTGAAGCGATCCCTGCTTGCCTGGCGCGCACGGCAGTGGTGTCGGGCGCGTCAGAGAATAAGCGCGCGGCACCGGCGGGGCCGAGTGCTACGACAGGCCTGCCCATCGTCGGGACACGTTTGGAGGGTGATCTTTAGGGGCGTCCCCGGTGACCGACCATGGATTCCTTTGGGGCCGTGGATTGCACGAGAGGCGTTGGGCTTCGGCGACGTGACGCTCATGGCTGCCGTCGGGGCCGTCACCGGCTGGCTGCCGGCTGTGCTGGCCTTTTTCCTGTCGCCGTTCCTTGCCATCGGCTTCAGCCTGGTTCGGTTGATCATGTTTGGCCAGCGGGAAATCCCACTCGGGCCATTCCTTGCCGCTGCGACCTTCGTGCTTGTGGTGGGGTGGCCCACGGCGCTCCAGGTCGTGCAGCCGCGGCTGGATGCTCTGGTGATGATCGGGCGGGTTCTCCTGTTCGGATCGGGCTGATCCAGACGGCTGCAACGGTGGGGAGGATTTTGCTCATGGAACCGATGGGGCCGATCCGAAAACTGATAATGTACCGCCACGCGATTGGGGCTGCGATTCTGGTCGGTATTGCCCTGGCGTTCGTGTGGGCGAACCGAGAGTCGGTGGAGGTGCACTTCCCGTTGATCGGTGACCTCCGCAGCCCGGTGTGGGTGGTGATGCTGGTATGTGCGGGTATGGGGGCAGGGCTGGCCTGGCTGGTGATGAAATGGCGGGCCTGGCGAAGCGGCGCAGGAGCCCGTGGCAGGGAAGACGGCGGCCTGGACCACTGAAAAGCGGTCATGCTGCCGTCGCGGGCCGCGGCGACGTACGGGCCGAAATCCAAACGGTCCCGTCGGACGCCCTGGACGCTCTGCATGGGTCGCCGCTCGTCAGTAGCCGGCTAGCAGGAGGCAGGGATGCGCTCACGTCCAGGACATCTGTGGCTCGTGGTTGGACTCCTGGCAGCCATTGTGCCCGTGGGCTGTCAGTCGACTCGCTTTGCTAATCCTTTCACCGCCGTCCGCGACAACATCCAGTTGCGCCAGGCGAACCGGCAGTGCCAGCAGGAGGTGGCGCGCCTGCAGGCGCGGGTTCAGGCGCTGAACGAAGATAACGAGGAGTTGCACCGCCTGCTGGCTCGTGAGCAGTTCGAGTTACGCCGTCTCCGTGCCCAAGTGGCTTCCCGTGGCGCTCCTCCCCAATCGCCCCGTGCGACCACCACCGATAGCACTGCCATGCTTCCCTGGGAGCAAACCGGCCAGCGACCGGGCGTCGAGCTGGCCGCTCGCAGCCCATTGCCACCCGCCTCAGCCAGCTCCCGCCGTACTCCCAAGGCGTTCCGGCCGGTCGGAAGTGCGGCCAGCCAGACGAAGTGGAAGTCGGCGAGTCGATCCAGCAGCGTGGCCACCGCGGTGACTCGATCCTCCACCGGCAGGTTCGGTTCCATCCCCATCGTACAGATCCCCGGCGCCGACGTTTTTCGCGATGGCGAGGTGGTGCGGATCCGCCTGCGCACGACCAGGCTCTTTGATCCTGGCAAGGCTACGCTTCGTCCAGAGGCCATTCCGCAGCTACGCCGCGTTGCCAAGGCCCTCAAGAACGAGTACCGCGACTACGTAATCGGGATTGAAGGACACACGGACGCAGACCCGATCCGCAAAAGCGGCTGGGGTAGCAACCACGAACTGGCCGTCGAGCGGGCGCTGGCCGTGTTCGAGTACCTGTCCAAGCGCGAGGGGATTCCCACAAGGCGGTTGTTCGTCGCAGGTTACGGCCCCCTCAAGCCCATCGCGCCCAACACCACCGCCACCGGGAAGGCCAGGAACCGACGGGTGGAGTTCGTCATCTACCCGAGGGATCGGATCGTTGCGTCGCGGAGCCGCTGACAGACGCGGCCCGTCGCTGGAGTATCCGGCCGTTCAGTCGCAGCTTTGCCGGGACCCGCCGGGGTAGCCTCCGCTCGCGTTTAGCGCCCCCTTCTCCGGCGGAGTGCGCCCAGCCCGGTAGGGGGCAGTTGAACCACCTAGCACCAACAGAATGCAGGCCGATCTCGGTTTCCGGCCCGAGAAGCCCCGAAGCGTTCACCGGCTTGATCGGAGCGGCGTCGGGGCTGATGGCGTTGATGTTTCCCCCATCGATGGGCGGTTTCCCAACCGGGCCGCGCGTAAGATTGATGTCTTCGTGAAGATGCCGTCGGTGCGAGACGTGGTAGGGTGTGATGATCAACCCCAGGGTTGCCTCGGGAACACGGGATCTGCTCCCCGAACAGGCAATTGCGCGCGAGTGGCTGCTCGGCGCCTTGCGGGACACCTTCGTGCGCCATGGCTCTGTCCCCATCGACACGCCGATCCTTGAGCGCCGGGAGGTCCTCTATGCGAAAGGTGGGGACGAGGTGCACCGCCAGGTGTACGAGGTCTACCAGCGGGGTACAGATCCTGCCTCAGGCAAACTCGCGCTCCGCTTCGATCTGACCGTTCCCCTGGCGCGCTATATGGCTGCTCATGTGAGTGAAGTCGGTGTGCCGTTTAAGAGGTACCACATCGGTCCCGTGTTTCGCGGGGAGCGGGCACAACGGGGCAGGTACCGCGAGTTCTACCAGTGTGATTTCGACATCCTCGGCACTCGTTCGGCACTCGCGGACGCCGAAATCGCGGAGATCATCCACGACGGCCTGGCCGCGGTCGGAATACCCGACTTCCGTATCCGCCTCAACGACCGGAGGGTGCTTGATGGGGTGCTCGATCTCACCGGTCTCTCCACCGTTCGCACCGCCGTTCTCCGTGCCCTGGACAAACTGGACAAACAGGGGCGCGAGTCGGTGGTGAACGAAATCCGGTCGGTTGTCGAAGGGCTGGGGGGAGGTGATGGGGCAGGGCCTACGCCAGCAGAACGGGCCGAAAAGGTACTGAGCACGGTGGAAGGGTTACGCGGGACGGACGCAGCCGATAGCCTGCGCCGCATGCGGGAGCTGCTGTCGAGCTGTCAGGGATCGGTCGAGGGGGTTGACAGGCTCGAGCGGGTGGTCCAACTGTTGTCGCAAGCCGGGGTGCCCCCTCAGCGCTTGGTCATCGACCCCACGCTGGCACGGGGCCTGGATTACTACACAGGGATCGTGTACGAAGCCGTGGTGGTCGGCTACGAAGGGTACGGCACGGTTGCCGCGGGCGGGCGGTACGATGATCTGGCTGGCCTGTTCACCAGTGTGGAAATTCCCGGCGTCGGTGCATCGTTTGGGATCGACCGATTGCTGGCCGTCATGAGCGAGGCGGGCTGGCTGAAGCCGACCCGATCCACGGCCCCGGTGTTGATCGTCAACTTCCCCGACGGTGATGAGGGCCTCTATTTCCGGGTGGCGCGGCGGCTGCGTGCAAGGGGGATTGGTTGCGAAATCTATCCCGATCAAAAACCGTTACGTGCGCAGCTTGGGTACGCTTCTTCACGCGGCTACCGCTTTGCGGTCATCATGGGGCCCGACGAGATCGCCGCGGGGCAGTTTGCGTTGCGCGATTTGACCACCCGTCAGCAAGAAAAGGAACTGCCCCTGGAACGGATCGAAGATATCATTGCTGAACGCATTCGCGCCTGATC
This sequence comes from Planctomycetota bacterium, assembly GCA_026981825.1. GTDB lineage: Bacteria > Planctomycetota > Planctomycetia > JALXBF01 > JALXBF01 > JALSID01. Next base: position 3,757 of record JALSID010000441.1, on the reverse strand, counting down.
AACGCAGGAGGTATTCGTTATGGCGGACGTAGTGATCCGGATTCGCCCGAACGGGCCGCTGCTTGTGGAGGGGCCGATCAAGTTGCTGGACGCGAACGGCAACGAGATCGAGCTACCGCAGGGGAAGCCTGCGATTGCCCTTTGCCGGTGCGGAGCGTCGAAGAACAAGCCGTTCTGCGACGGCAGTCACAAGAATGTCAACTTCGACGAAGAAGCACGACAAGAAAGTTAACTCAGCCGAACCAACGCCAAGGCGTCAGGCGTGGCCGCTTGTCGCCTCTCGACCGGCCACGCCGCTTTTTTCGATCCACCGCCAATGGAGCCATCGCGAAGGAAGCCGAATGCACGCAACGGGCGCATGTGGCGCCCACTCGACGGTCACGGTTTCCCCGTTGACGTCGAGATCGGATAGAACTCGTCGCGAAGGACGGGCTTGCGGTCGACGAATTCGTACAGCCGCACCGTTATCGACTGCACTCCCTCCGGCAGCTCCAAAGGGAACCGGTACGGCTTGGCCGGGCGCTTGCGAACTGCCAGATGGTGAGCGGCGAGCTCTTCTCCGGTTTTCCCATCCACGACCTGGACACGAAATGCAGGTACCGGATCGTCTTTTCGAACCGGGAAGGGAAAGATGGGGGGAAAGCCCAGCCGCACAAGCAACGCCCAGTTCCCCTGCTGATCGGGTGGCACCAGTGCGACGGACTGCAGATGCGGACCGGCCGGAATGACATCCACGTAGATCGTGGGCCGCGTTTCCGTGATCGTCGGCTCGGGTTTAGACGGGGGAGCGGACTCGAGGGGGATTTCTACAGGGATTCCTGAGGAAGCTTCTTCTTCCTCCGGCTGACGCTCGACGTACAGGTCAAGCAAGCTGGCTCCGGGGTACACGAGGTAGGAGGTCAGTTCGTACACGACCGCGTCCTCGGTTTTCTTCGTCGGGCTGACCGGCTCACCGTTGACGTAGAGTTTCGCGTCGCGCAATGGTTCCCGAATCGTGAGGAAGATCATCCGGCTGATCCATGCTGCGGGCGTTGGTAACTCGCGCTCCAGCCAGGCGGCCCGGATCCGCTCCAGGGGAACGCCCATCCAGCGCCCCTCGGCAATCCGGTGGTCCGCGTTGTAAACGATCGCGCTCGGATGATCCCACAGGCGCGGTAAGGCGATCCAGCCCATCGCGTTGCGACGCGGCCGTTGATTGGCCGCCATGACCGGACCGAACCGCCACAGTCCTTCTAGGTTGAACCGGTACCGCTTCTTCGTGCGCTCAAACAGGCAATCCGCAAGACCCCAACGTGCCTCTGGATGTTGGGCGGCGGGCGGTCCTTCCGGGAACGTTGGAACAAGGCCTTCCTGCACGGGATCCGGGTAGCGCGCCCGATACCGTTTTTTCTCCGCCTTCCTGGCCGTGATGGGTTTCGCTCGGTCCTGCCCAAAGCCAAACGTGGGACCGGCCAGGATGAAAACCAGACTCGCCAGTACAACGCGCAGGATCATCAACATGACGGGCTCCTTGTCGCTCTCCGCAGCAACAGCGTTCCGAAGCCGCGCCCGTTGCGGCACGGGTCGGCGTGGTCGTATGCGTTCCCCGCCTTCGACCGCTGCTGCCACCGCCTGTAAATGTTACCGGAGGGGAGCTTCCGGTGTTGAAGAGCGGTGATGGGGGCAAGGTCGGTGGCGATCGCCGATTACGCTTCGCTCATCCGCATCAAGTCGTCGAGCGGTCGATCCAGCGACTAAGTCTGCGGAGCGCGTCCAGGCGCACGGTTTCCCCGACCCGAGCACGGCGCAGTGCGTCTTCGAGAACCGCGATCGTGTGGTCGTACCGCTGCCGTGCCACCCGGTACGGATACCCGTCCTTTCCCCCGTGGGCGAACGCGTACAAGGCCGGGTCGCGCCGACTGGCCGGTGCGTTGTAGATCAGTTCGGCCACCAAGGCCAGGCTACGGAGGGCTGCAGCCCCCAAACCGGGTTGCAGAAGCAGTTGCTCGAAATCCTGTGGGGGCTCCTCGTACGTCCTTAGCGCAATCTTCCGGAGCAAACGAGGGTTCACGTCGTCGGCGGTCAAACCGTGGTTGCGCGGAAGGACCAGATGGGAGACGTCATCCGCCTCCGGTAGCAGACTCTTCTCCAGGGGACGTTGCGGTTTTTGACTGCCCTGGGCCTTTTCCAGGGCGATGCGGAGACGCTCGGCCTCACGCAGAAGCTGATCGGGTTGCTGGGAGGCGAGCTCCAGCATCGCCGAACGATTCGATTCCCCCTCGGCGGCGACCAGATTGAGCGCCGCTGCCGGCCGCGCAGCAACCACGGCCTGGTGGGGGTCGCGAACGAAGCTGGCCACCGATTCCGAAAGCCAGTGATACCTTCGGGCCAACCGTTCATCAGGATTCATCCCTTGCTGCACGACGGCCCATCCCGCTGGTCGCTGCCTGTCGTCGAAGGCCAATACGAAAGTGTGATGGTAGAGCTGGTACCCATCCTGCAAGGCGTTGTTATCGATTCGGGCAACAAGCCGGCTGATCCGGACCAGTTCGCGCGCGTCGGCACCGGTCGCCTCACCGACTGCGCGGAGTTCGTCGGGCGTGCGCCGACTTGCGGCCCCCTTACCTCCGCAGACCACCAGCCCAAGCTCATTCTGTCTTCGCCGGCATGCCTCCTTGAGAGCTCCACATACAGTTGTCGTCACTCCGCTTGAGTGCCAGTCAAAGCCGAGTGCGCAGCCGAAGGCCTGGAACCACCACGGGTCGCTTAGTCGGCGGAGCATCTCCAGCGGGCCAAATTCGGCGACGATATGCTCCACCACCGCTCCGGCCAACGCCGTCATTCGTTCGAATAGCCAGCGCGGCGTACGACCTCCGTGGAGGGGTGAAGTTGCACAGCCTGTGCGTGGCAACGAAGAAGTCTCCTGCCCTACCGATACGAATGTGATCTCTGCTGGGAACGTCGTGTCTGCCCGAAGAATCGTACGACGATACCTGCCGCTACGACCATGGGGTTGGTCGGGGCGGGTCGTTACGAGCGTTGTCCGCGTTTGACCCGCGCTGAGCTGACCGGGAGCCCGCGCACGAAACGGTGCCGACGCTGCCGAGTCCGCACAGGGAGATGAGGGACGTCCATGCAACGGCCTCCATGCCAGCGTGCAGCGATGACGCCCGGCAGGTTTTCCCCTTCTAGGACGGCGTGGCGGTGAAGAACCGAAGCGTCGGTCTCGGTGCCGCGGGGTAGGGGGCAGGAACGGGCCTTCGCTCGTGGGGACCGCTGTCGGGGACCGCGCGAGGTCGTCGTAGGATTGCGCGGACCACGGTGGGAGCGGAGGAGCCAAGTGTGTTTCGGTGCGTCGGAGAGGGATCTCTCGGGGTTAGGCCACGGCGGCAAAGGGGGTAGCGCTGGCCGATTGCGGTGCGCTAAACGACCCACCGGGCTGTCGTCCGGACCACGGCGTGCAAAGGACACGACATGACGGAACCAGGCGGAAGTGAGGGCTATAGCGACCCACGGACCGTCCATGGTGGACGAGTGGGGCACTGGCTGCGTCGCGTGACCCACCTGCTGTTGGCAGGAGTGCCGGTGGCCTACTATGACCTGATCCCTTACCTTAGGGTGCAGTGTCCCCTTGTACCCCCTCCGGTGCCGGTGGCCCTGGCAGTTGGCACGATCCTGCTGGTTTTCGAAGCGTTGCGTCTGCGGTGGGGCATGATCGTGGTCGGACAACGCCACTACGAACGGGACCGCATATCCGGTGCGGCCTGGTCAATCATCG
>JALSID010000440.1 GCA_026981825.1 Planctomycetota bacterium | reverse complement strand
GAAGTACGAGCCCCTTACGGACCGCAAACTTCGGGTGGGCATTGTGGGGTATGGCTTCTGCAAGTTTGGCGCTGCGTTTGGGTTTCAAGATCACCCGAATGTGGAAGTGGTAGCGGTTAGCGATCTCTTTCCCGATCGCTGTTCGGCTCTCGCAGCGGCCTGTCGCTGCAAGGAGACCTATCCGTCGCTGGAAGAGCTGGTCAAGGATGATCGGATTGAAGCGGTGTTTGTGGCAACGGACGCGCCCAGCCACGCCCGACACGCGATCACGGTGATGGAACATGGGAAACACGTGGCGGTGGCGGTCCCGGCTGTGTGGGGGAGCCTGGAGGACGCGGACCGATTGCTGGAAACCGTGAAGAAGACCGGGTTAAAGTACGCGATGTTTGAGACCTCCACATTCCGGCCGGACTGTTATGCGATGCGGCAGATCTATCGTGCGGGTGGTTTCGGGCGGATCGTCTACGCAGAAGGCGAGTATTTCCACTACTTGCCTCACGGACTGCCGTCGTACAAGGGATGGCGGGATGGCTCGCCCCCGCTTTGGTATCCGACCCACTCGACGGCTTACTACGTCAGCGTCACGGGGGGCAGCTTCACGTCCGTGTCGTGCATTGGTTTCAAGGCCGGTTTTCCGTTGTACCGTCCAGGCGCCAACCGGTATGGCAACGAATTTACCGACGAGATCGGGTTGTTCGAAACGAGCGAAGGGGGTACGGCGAGGATGATGATGGCGAAGTCGGTGCAGGGCTACCATGCCGAGACCGGCCGGGTTTACGGGGAGAAAGGTTCCTTCTACGCCGGAAGGTACCACGGGACGTTGAAGGAGTTGCCGGACATTTCTCGGCCCCCACTTCCGCCGTCGGTGCCGCCGGGTGGTCATGGCGGTTCGCATGGGCACCTGATGCACGATTTTGTGATGGCGGTTTTGCTGGACCGCAAGCCGATCGTCGATGTGGTGGATGCTCTGAACATGACGGTTCCGGGCATCATTGCGCATCAGTCTGCTCTGCGCGACGGTGAGCGGTTGCGGATTCCGCAGTATTCGCTGTGACCGCCGGCCAGGACGCTGCATCCTGTGCAGAGTTCGTCTGCTCGGCTCTGGACGGGGCCGCCTGGAGTAGTGCGTACTATTCGAGGTGGTAGTGCGAACCGCGGGCCCGGAGAGGTGTAATGAACCCGCTGCAGCAGTTGGATCCGGACGTTTGGAGTGCGATCGAGGGCGAAGCGCGCCGGCAGAGCGACACTCTGGAATTGATCGCCTCGGAGAACTACACGAGCCCGGCAGTCCTGACGGCCATGGGATCCATCCTGACGAACAAGTACGCGGAGGGTTATCCCGGCCGGCGCTACTACGGGGGCTGCGAGTGGGTGGACAGGGTGGAGCAACTGGCGATTGACCGGGTGAAGGCTCTGTTCGGGGCCGAGCATGCCAATGTGCAGCCGCACTCGGGGACTCAGGCGAACCTGGCGGTCTACTTCGCGGTCTTGCAACCGGGCGACACGATTCTGGCGATGAACCTGGCGCACGGGGGTCACCTCTCGCACGGGTCGCCCGTGAATGCGTCGGGCAAGCTGTACCACGTGGTGCCGTATGGAGTGTCGCCGCGTGACGAACGCCTTGACTATGATGAGCTTGTGCGTTTGGCTCGCGAGCACCGCCCGAAGTTGATCGTCGCCGGACACAGTTCTTACCCTCGAATTCTTGATCATGCCCGGCTTGCCGAGATCGCAGCGGAAGTCAACGCGATGCTGCTCGTGGACATGGCGCACTTCGCCGGGCTTGTGGCAGGTGGGGTGCACCCGAATCCGGTGGAGTACGCCGACGTGGTGACCTCGACCACCCACAAAACGCTCCGCGGGCCGCGCGGCGGCTTCATCCTGAGCCGTCGTGCTCTGGACGATCGTCTGGCGGACGTGTTCGCTCCGGATCTGGCCGCCGAGAAGCGGAAGAACTGGCTGGCTCGAAAGATCGACTCCGCCGTCTTTCCCGGAACGCAAGGGGGGCCTTTGATGCACGTGATCGCCGCTAAGGCGGTGTGCTTTAAGGAGGCGATGCAGCCGGAGTTCAAGGAGTACGCGCGGCAGGTGGTGGCAAACGCGAAGACGCTGGGGGACGAGCTGGCTCGGGCCGGCCTGCGCCTGGTGACGGGTGGGACCGACAACCATCTTCTTTGCGTCGACGTCACGCCGATGGGGTTAAGCGGCAAGACGGCGGAGCAGGCGCTGGAACGGGCGGGGATCACGGTGAACAAGAACATGATCCCGTTCGATAAGAGGAGGCCGATGGATCCATCGGGTATCCGGATCGGAACACCGGCGGTCACGACGCGGGGAATGAAGGAGGACGAGATGCGGGCGATCGGTCGCTGGATTGTGGAGGTTCTGAACAGCCCGGCGGATGAGGCGATTCTTAGTCGCGTACGGAACCAGGTGAAAGAGCTCTGCGACCAGTTCCCCGTGCCTACGGGAACAACACACGCTTTTCTGGCCGGTTAGCGTCCGGACAGGCATCTGCAACCGGTTGACCGGCGGGCGGATTGGCCCTTCGGAGGTAGGCATTCCGTGTCTCCCGTTGAGTTCTGGATCGACGTCGGTGGGACGTTTACCGATTGCATTGGTCGCTGGCCGGACGGGACGATCAAGACGTTCAAGCTGCTCAGCTCAGGCGCGTTCCGTGGAGCCGTGGGGGATGGTTCTACGGCCGATCGAATCGTGGACCCGGCTCGGACCCAGGATCCCCCCGGGTTCTTCGTGGGGTTCGAACTTCGTTTGCTGACCGGGGAAACGGGGGGGGTGCGGAGGGTGGTGGATTTCGACAAGGGCACGGGCACGCTGGTGCTCGATAGGCCTCTCGATGAGAACCCGCAACGGGGGACACCCTATGAGCTGGTTGCTTCGGTCGAGGCGCCGGTTCTGGGCGTGCGCTGGTTGCTGGGCAAGCGCCTTGACCAGCCCACCGGACCGATCAGCGTGAAGCTCGGTACGACTCGTGGGACGAACGCGCTCCTCGAACGGACCGGCGCGAGGACGGCACTGGTGACCACCCGGGGATTTGGCGATGCCCTTTTGATCGGCTACCAGAACCGGCCCGAGCTGTTCGCCCTAAACGTGCGCAAACCGGAGCCCCTGTACGAGCGTGTTGTGGAGGTCCACGAGCGCATTGACCGGGACGGGCGCGTCCTTGTGCCGCTCGATCAGGGGGCCCTGAGAGAGGCGTGTCGGGAGTTGCGTGCCGAAGGCATCGAATCGGTGGCGATCTGTTTCGTTAACGCCTATCGGAACCCCGTTCATGAGCAGGAAGCAGCAGCAATCGTCCGGGAGCTCGGGTTTCGATTCGTGAGCACGTCCTGTTCGCTCAGCTCCCTGCCCAAGTTCGTATCTCGGGGGGACACGTCGGTGGTCGACGCCTACCTGAGCCCGGTGGTGCGGGATTACCTGGAGCGGATCCAGGGGGCGCTTCCGGAGGCGGACCTTCTGGTGATGACCAGCGCCGGCTCGGTGGCCGGCGTTGCCACGGTGCGCGGCCGTGACGTGGTGCTATCCGGTCCGGCCGGTGGAGTGGTCGGTGCGGCGTTCGTCGGAAAACGGGCTGGGTTCGAAAAGGTAATCGGCTTTGACATGGGGGGTACGTCGACGGACGTCAGCCGCTATGACGGAGCGTTCGAGCGGCGGCAGGAGATGGAACTGCTCGATCCAGACCGCCGCTCTGGCGTGCGGATCGTGGCTCCCATGCTGGCGATCGAGACGGTGGCTGCCGGCGGCGGTTCCATCTGCTGGTTCGACGGCGTTCGGCCCATGGTCGGACCGCGCTCCGCGGGGGCAGATCCCGGACCCGCCTGTTACGGCAAAGGGGGACCGCTGTGCATCACGGACGTCAACTACCACCTCGGCCGCCTTGTTCCCGAGTTCTTCCCGTTTCCGCTCGATGGCGAAGCGGTGGTTCGCCGCCTGGACGAAATCCGTACCCAGATCGAGCAAAGCACGGGGGTGAGGTACACGAGGGAGCAGATCGCCGAGGGGTTCGTTCGGATCGCGAACCAGAACATGGCCGCCGCGATCAAGCGGGTGTCGATCGCGAAGGGATACGACGTGCGCGAGTATGTGTTGGTGAGCTTTGGGGGGGCAGGGGCACAGCATGCGTGCGCGATCGCACGCAGCCTGGGCATACGCCAGGTGCTGTGCAGTCCGTTCGCGGGTGTCCTCAGTGCGCTGGGCATCGGGACTGCGGACATCACAAAGTTTGCGGAAGCGACCGTGCTCCGACCGTACGACGATGTGGCAGCCGGTGACGCTCGCGTACCCGTGGGGCTGGAGCCTCTCTTTCGCCGTCTGGAGGAGGAAGCGACAGACCAACTATTGCGCGAGGGGGCAGATCCGGCCTGGTTCCAGCCGCCCCGCCGCATCCTCGAACTGCGGTACCGGCTGCAGGAAAGCACGATCCCGGTGGTCGAACCCCCGGACGGCAACTATGAGCGCGAATTCTTCGAGTTGCACCGGCGGCTGTACGGGTTCAACTACGAGAACAGGCCGGTGGAGATCTACGCTGCCCGAGTGGAGCGCACGGCCGTTCTTCCCAAGCCGCCTTTGCCGGAGCAACCGGAACAGGAACACGTGCCGGTACCGTCCCGCACGATCCGCTCCTACTTCGACGGGGCCTGGCACGATACGCCCGTCTATCGCCGCGAGTGTCTGAAGCCAGGAGCAGTCCTGGATGGGCCGGCAATCGTGATCGAACCGGCTTCCACCGTGGTGGTGGAGCCGGGTTGGCGGGGGCGCGTGTTGAACACGGGTGACCTGCTGCTCAGCGACATCCGCCACGAAGCGGACGCACACCGAATTGCCGATGCGGAACTGGACCGGCCCGACCCGGTCAGGCTCGAACTGTTCCAGAACCACTTCATGTCCATCGCCGAGCAAGCAGGCGCTACGCTCCAGAAGATCGCGCTATCGACCAACGTGAAGGAACGCCTGGATTTCTCCTGTGCCCTGTTCACCCCGACCGGCGATCTGGTGGCAAACGCTCCGCATATCCCCGTTCATCTGGGGGCGATGAGCGAGTGCGTGAAGTGCTTGCTGGAGGATGTGGCTGAAATCGAGCCGGGTGACGTGTATGTAACGAACGATCCATTTCGAGGGGGCAGCCATTTGCCGGACATCACGGTAATCACCCCCGTCTTCCTGCCGGGACCCGGAGGCGAGGAGAAGCTCGCTTTCTTCGCCGCAAGTCGTGCTCACCATGCCGAAGTGGGCGGAATCACGCCGGGATCAATGCCTCCTTTCTCAAAGAAACTTGTTGAAGAGGGGGTAGTGATTCGGTGGTTCCCGCTTGTACGCAAGGGAAGGGTACAAGAGGAGAAGTTGCGCGAATTGCTTGGCTCCGGACCGTACCCAAGTCGCCGGCCGGACGAAAACATCGCGGACATTCATGCTCAGGTGGCGGCGAACCAGGTGATCGCGAATCTCGTCGGCGAGCTCGTGCAGCGTTATGGCCTGGAAGGGGTGCACGCCTACATGCGGCACGTCCAGCGAGCGGCGGCGGCAGCCATGCGTCGTGCTCTGGAGCGATTCCCCGAGGGGAAGTACTCGTTCAAAGACGCCATGGACGACGGCACCCCGATCTGTGTGGAGATCACGGTATCGCGCGACCGCTCGGGGCGACGCCGCCTGGTGATCGATTTTCAGGGAACCGGGCCCACCCACCCGGGCAATCTAAACGCAAACCGCGCAATCGTCACCAGCGCGGTGCTGTACTGTCTGCGCTGCTTGATCGCTGATCCGATCCCGCTGAACTCGGGCGTGTTGGAGCCTGTCGAAATCCGGATCCCGCCCGGAACGATCCTGAACCCCACAGAGGGCGAGGTGAAAATCGAGGATTTGCCCGCCGTCGTGGGCGGTAACGTTGAGACCTCGCAGCGGGTTGTGGACGTCGTATTCGGAGCTCTTGGAGTTGTGGCGGCGAGCCAGGGGACGATGAACAACTTCATCTTCGGTACGCCGGCCGGAGCTACCGAGCGATTGTCCTACTACGAGACAATCGGCGGGGGAGCAGGGGCTGGGCCAGATTTCGACGGAGCGGACGCCGTGCACACGCACATGACAAACACCCGGATTACGGACGTGGAAGTGCTCGAATTCCGCTACCCGGTTCGGTTACGACAGTTCTCCGTGAGACGCGGCTCCGGAGGCAACGGAAGGCACCGCGGCGGCGATGGGATTGTGCGCGAGGTGGAGTTTCTCGTGCCCATGGAGGTCTCTCTGCTTACCTCCCGGCGGACGACTCGTCCGTACGGTATGGCCGGTGGCCAAGGGGGCCAACCGGGCCGGAATCTGGTGAGGCGGGCGGAAAGCGGCGAGTGGGAAGAGTTGGCCCCCCAGATCTTCCTCACCGTTCGACCCGGCGACGTCGTTCGGATCGAGACGCCGGGCGGCGGTGGATGGGGAACCGTGCAATAGTCGAACGGCCCACGAAGTGGTCGGTCGGAAAGCGGTCCGGAGGCATATTACCGTCCGCTGTCGGATAAGCGGAGCGTTCTTCTTTTCAAGGAGTCTCTTGACCGGGTGGCAGATTCTCGAAGCGGGGAGGGTTCGGCCGGTTCCCGGGCCGAAGCGGTTCAGGTCGGCAACGGAGGTCGTCCGGTCCCGGGATCGGGCAATCCATCGCTCGGTTCGTTGCGAAGAATCACAGAGGAGTTGAGCCTACGTGGGCTAACAGGAGCAGATCGCGCGCCCGCCGTTGGGTGCGTCCCTGGGGGGCGCGATATGAGGTGAGCCAGGCTACAACGAGATTCCCTGTGCACGATCCGCTTCGATCAGATCGGTGTCTGCAACTCAGGTCGCCGGCGCGGGAACGTCGCACCGTGCGACGGCTCTCGATCGTGGTGCCGTTCTATAACGAGCAACAGAACCTGGAGCAGATCGTGCTGAGGAGCGTGAATGCTTCTCTCCCTGAGGGATGGGACCGCGAAATCATCCTGGTCAACGACGGCTCAACCGACGCATCGGGCCAGATTGCCGAGGAACTCGCCGAACGCTTTCCGGGTTTGATTCGCGTGCTGCACCTTGAGGAGAATCAGGGCAAAGGTGGGGCGGTGCGAGCAGGTTACCGGGTGGCGACAGGGGAGGTCGTCCTGGTTCAGGACGCCGATTTAGAGTACGACCCTGCGGATTATGCGAGCATCCTTCGCGAGCTGGACCGAACCGGAGCAGAGGCAGTCTACGGCTCGCGCGTTCGCGGCAGACAGGGCACCCGGTACCGGAGCTACTGGTACGGGGGGCGACTGGTTACCACCCTGAACAACCTGCTCTACGCGGCCACCCTCACCGACCAGCCGACCTGCTACAAGTGCGTACGCAAAGTGGTCCTTGACCGCCTCCAACTCAGTTCCCGTGGCTTCGAGTTCTGCACGGAACTCACCTGCGAGCTCTTGGCCCACCGGTGCCGGATTGCGGAGGTTCCCATTCGGTACTACCCGAGGTCGATCGAGGAGGGTAAGAAGATCCGTCCGTGGGATGGGTTGAAGGCTGTCTGGTGGATGATCCGCGTGCGGTGGCGTCACTGGTGGGGGCTTTGTGGTGGCCGTGATCGCACGGTCAGCACCGGCGGAACCGCGGTTCGGAAGTGCTAGCCGGACATTCCCTCGGCCGATACCTATCTTTGACAGGACCGGTGCGGTCTTTTCCCGTTCGGGCTGGGGTGCCCCGGCCTGTGCCGAGCGTGGACGAGAGCGAAACTCCCCATGGCAAAACGGCGGAAGAAGACGCGGCCTGGCGAGAACAAGAAAGGGGGGATGAGGTCCGTGCTGGACGGGCTGTTATGGCTCGGGTTCCTCGCGCTCGCTTTCTCGCTGGGCTGCTTCCTCAATCGCGACATGGACATCTGGTGGCACCTTCGCTCCGGGCAAGACATTCTCCAGACCGGTCGGGTGCCACGGGTCGATCGGTACAGTTTTGCTGCGGAGGGTGAGCCATGGATCAACCTGCACTGGCTGTTTGAGGTGGCCATGGCTCGGCTGTACGAGTTCGGCGGATCTCCTCTGCTGACGCTTGCCGCGGCGACGGCGGCGACCGTTGCTGTTGGAATTTTTACGGCGACTCAGAGGATCCCCGGCCGGTTCGGTTGGACGCTGCTCTGCTGGACTGCCCCCCTGGTGCTCATGAGCGGTCGCTTCTACGTGCGGCCGGAGATCTGGTCACTCGTTTTGCTCGCCGTGTACATGGCCGTTGGCCGAGAATTTCCGCGGCGGCCCGGGATGATCTGGGCGCTGGTTCCGCTGCAGGCACTGTGGTGTAACTTTCAGGGGCTGTTCGTGCTGGGGTACGTCGTGGTTGGCGCATATACAGCCGAGTTGTTTCTGCGGGCCGTCCTGTCGCGCGGCCCCTGGCCCCCGTTGCGGTTTTGGACCGGACTGCTGGCACTGGTCTTCGCGGGGCTCATCAATCCGTATGGCTTCGAGGGGCTAACTTTCCCCCTGGTGCTGTTCCGTCGGCTCGGGGCTGAGCACGATTTCTACGGTGCGCATATCGCCGAACTGACGAGTATCCCGGCGTTCATCGCGCGGAACGGGATTCGGAACCCGTACCTTGTGCTCCACCTGATCCTGCTCGTGCTGGTGAGTCTTTCCTTCCTCCTCGCCTGGGCAAGAGTTCGCTTTTCGCTTGCGATCCTGCTACTGTGGGTGGGTTTTGCCTGGCTCGGTTGGCGCGCGACCCGGAACAGCGGTTTGTTCGCGGCCATGGCCGGGTGTGTGCTCATCCAGAACGTGCGGCTTTTCGTGGAGGACAGACCGCTACGGGCATGGGCACCGAGCCGGTTCCTGGTCAGCCGTGTCCTGGGACTGGGGGCCATCCTGTTCGGTGTCGTCTTCGTGCTATCGGGGGCCTGGTACAGGCTTGCAGGTGAGGGACGACTGGTGGGGCTGGGCGAGCACCCGTTCTGGCATGCACATGATGCGGCAAGGTTTGCCGCAGAACTGCCCGCTGTGAATCACATCGTCGCCTACCACGAGGGACAGGCAGCTCTTGTGGAGTTCTACATGCCCGACGACAAGCGGGTTTGGTGCGACCCTCGCCTGGAGGTGGTTCCGCGCGAGGCATTGGAACAGTACTACCGGCTTGCCGACTGGATGCTCATCGGCGACCCCCGCTGGCGCACGGCGCTGGCTGCCTTGCCCACGCCAATCGCCGTGCTCCTGGACCATGAAGGGCACGGGGCAGCCGAAGGCACATTGCTGGCTGCTCCGGACTGGAGGTGTGTCTTCTTCGGTGATGTGGCGGGCGTGTACCTGCCTGCCCGGCTGGCGGAGCAACGGGGCTTGGAGTCGGCACGGTTCGGAGCGCGCTACTTCCATCTCGATGAGCTTGTGCCGATGCCCCCTTGGCAGCCCGGGGAACTGTTCCGGGCGGAACGCTGCGTGGAAATTGGCCGGGCTACGCTGGAACGGCCCGCACCGCCGTTAGCCACAGCCCTGGGACTTTTGCTCCTGGCACGGGCCCATGCGGAGCGAGCACAGGAGCACGGATTGGACCGGTTCCGAGCGCTCAGGGTGCTGGGCATGGCGGCACTCCACCTGGGAGTTGCCGAGGCTGGAGCTGCGGGGTCGAGTGGCTCCCTTGATCCCGTGCGATTGCGCTGGTTGGTCGTAGCACGACGGGAGCTGAACCAGGCACGGGCTATGCGGCCCGACGATTTCGTGACCGCGGTCTACTTGTTCCAGGCGACGCGTTTGCTTGGCGACCGCGCGTCCGCCGTGCGACTGGCCCGCCAGGTGCTAGCGACAGGACCCCGGTCTGCGCAGCAAGCGGCCTTGTTGCCGGGCCTACGGCAGCAGGCAGAGCAGCTCGTGCGCGAGGTGGAAACGACGGGCAGGAAACCGACCGGACCCCCGCGCAGCCTGGAGCAACTACGTGCGACCGTGGATAGTCTGGCGAAAATGGGGGACTACGAAAGGGCGCTCGAGGTAATACGCTCGTTCGCTTCGGACGGAGACGATGGGGGGTGGCAACAGTTGCCCTGGGAGCTGGCCGACCGGTTCGCCAGTTTAGCACTGGTGCGGACCGATGTTCGGCTGGCCCGGCAGATTTGGGCTGCTCAGGTGGGGAAGGTCCCAACAGCGACGCTCGCGGCCCGCCTGGCGACAACATGGTTCGTCGAGGGGGACTATGCAGCGGCGGCGGAGCGGTTCCACGAAGGGGTCGAACCAGGCCCCCCTGATCGCGAATGTGTCCTGGGAGAACTCTGGTGTTCCGTGCTGCTCCGCGACCTGCAACGGGCTTCGCAGGCGGTCGAACTCTACGAGGCGGCAAGAAACGACGGCGAAGGCCCCCGCCAGGTTGCTCGAGCGTTGAGCCAGCTCGTCCGGGAGGCGATCCAGTCGCCTCCGTAGCTTGCGGCCTCTCGGTGAAACGCTTTTCGTTGTCCACCACGGCAGGTACCGGCATCCGGGGGGGTTCTGGCTTCGCAAAGGGATTGGACGGAGGCCAGCTTCGCCTTCGGGTCGGTCAGAGCGGCAGGGAAGCGGCGCTATCTTGCAGGTGTCTTCCTTGTCTTTGCCCCCTTCGACCGCCAGCATCTCGGCGGATCGGTGCGCAGCGCGCTGAGTTGGTGAGGTCTCGCGTGGCTCGCGGGCGACTACCCGCGCGCGCCCTTCGTCGCCGCCGTGACGCCCTTGTGATCGCGGATGCTCTTCTGCCGGAGGAACTCCTCCAGGAACAGATCGATGTCGCCGTCGAGGACGTCCTGTACCTTCGGGGTCTCGACCCCCGTGCGGTTGTCTTTTACAAGCTGATAGGGTTGGAGCACGTAGCTGCGGATCTGGTAACCGAAAGCGATATCGCCTTTTTCGTCGTAGAGCTTGCCCAGTTCCTCCTTCCGCTTGGCCTCCTCGAGCTTCATCAGCTTCGCGCGGAGAATCTTCATCGCCATGGCTCGGTTGCGGTGCTGCGACCGCTCGTTCTGGCACTTGACCACGATGCCGGTCGGGATGTGGGTGATCCGCACGGCTGAGCTTGTCTTGTTCACGTGTTGGCCGCCGGCACCGCTGGATCGCATGGTCTCGATGATAAGGTCTTCGTCGCGGATCTCGATTTCGGGAGTCTCCTCGAGTTCGGGAATCACGTCGACGGACGCAAACGACGTGTGTCGCCGGGCTGCGGCGTCAAATGGGCTGATCCGCACCAGACGGTGCACCCCGGTTTCGCCGTGGAGATACCCATAGGCGTAGTCTCCACGAACGGCCAGGGTCACACTGCGGAAACCGGCTTCTTCGCCCGGAACTTCGTCGACGATCTCCGTCTCATAACCGTGGCGTTCGGCCCAGCGCGTATACATACGAAGCAGCATGCGGACCCAGTCACAGGCTTCGGTACCGCCGGCGCCTGCCTGGATCGACAGGAACGCGCTGCGGTCGTCGTACGGCCCGGTCATCAGGGTGCGCAGCTCGAACGCCTGCAGTTGGCGTTCCACCCGCTGCAGCTCGTGGGCCAGTTCGCGCTCCATGGTGCCGCTGGAGTCTTCTTCGGCGAGTTCGAGCATGGCTTCGAGGTCACCGACCGCTTGTTCGAGTTCGCCGATCGGCTTCAGGAGCGCGTTAAGCGACTTGAGCCGAGCGATGATTTCCTGAGCCTTCTCCTGGTCCTCCCAGAAGCCGGCCTCGGCCATCTTCGCTTCGAGCTGGGCCTTCTCTTCTTCTTTGGAAGAGATGTCAAAGACTGTCCCTGAGCTTCAGGATCCGCCCCACAATGTCCTCGACTTTTCGTCGCAAATCCGGCTGAACTGGCATGGCTTTTCTCCCTGGCGAGCACCCGTTGGCAGCTTGGCCCAACGGTCTATCGGTGTCAATAGAGCTATCCGTCCGCCGGCGAGCTTCGCCCGCCTACTGTCCACGCAATTGTAGAGGCACCTCTCTGGCGGCCGGGGCCGACCGGAGCGATCACCCCACTGACGAGCAACCGGCCGTGCTACACCTCGTTGCTTCGACGAGCGAAACAGGGAATTGGATCACGACGATTGGGCCACAGCGTGCTGGCTGTGGTGCGAGTGGTGTTTTCCTCGCTTTCGTGCGGGAGCAATGGCCCGATCCAGCGTACGCGCAACCGTGTGCACGTTCTCGATGTCCTCCAGAAGCAGGGGAGGTTCAATGAGATTCGTCGGCTCGAGTTCGATGTCGCCCGTACCGACGAGCCGCTGCAGGAGCGACTGGTGCACGTGGATGTTCCGCCAGCCGGTCAAAGGGTAGCGGCTTGTGCTGTTCCGCAGAACCCCCTCCTCGACCCAAATGCTTTGCTGTGTGATCACGTAACGGCGGCCTGCTACGCGCAGCAACGGTCGTAGGCCGAACAAAAGCGCGGTGAGCGCAATGATCCCGCCTGCTACAAGCTCAGCGTCGGGAATGCTCGGCCAGTTCTGCCGAGCGGCGATCCATCGGTATGCGGCAACGCCTATGCCACCGAGGATCGCGCCGCGGAACAGTCCGACGAGGATCGTCCGCTTGCTGGGGCGGCCCGACCACAACGTGGTTTCGTCGGGTTGTTGTTCTTCACCTCCTCGGCCCGGCGCTTGGTCCATTTCCGGTGCCCTTGGTTCGATGCGGGGTTCCTTGGGCGCCGGTGGCACGATGGGTTGCGTATTGGTCCGGAGGATCTGGGCGCCGCAGTGGTGGCAAAAGTTGGCGTTGGGCACCAACCGCGTGTCGCACCGGCCGCAGTATTCGATGACCGAAGTGCTATCAGCGATCTCCTCCTGGCTGGTCCCGTGCCGTGTATCGCTCATGGTCGCAGCTCCTGCCCCCTGCTGCTGCCGCCGGGACATGCTTGGCTCCGGTACTCAAGCGGGCGACGCCGCAGCGTGCCCTCCGATCCGGACCGGCCCTGGCCGGGAACCCGCGATCCCAACCCAAGTATAGAGGAGTCAACAGAGGCTTCGCAGCAGCGCCGGTGCTGAGCGCAGGTCGTACGCCGCCCAGGGGTGGCGTCCGTTGCGCGGGGTACCCGCGTCTAACCCGGTACCTATGGGTGCCACGAGCACGCCGGGCGCCATTGCCTGCAGGCCATGGCGTTGCTGCCCAGGGCGGAAGATTGCCGTCGCAGCCATATCGTACGCTGCAAGCCCCGGAGGAGTCGCCTGACCCGGCGCCGGTCCTTTTCTCCTGTCCCGGAGGGAAACGGAGTTCGCGTCGTATGTGGCCACGCCAAAACTGCGCCAGGCTGCACCGCTCGACCCTCCAGCCGTCTTTCCCGACCGGCGGCCTGTTGTCCGCTGCGGTCGGGCTGGAGGTCCTTAGGCGAGGGACTCGTGGTTCCTCTGGTGAGCCGCCAGGACCTCGAAGCGGTCGCGGTAGCGGTGGATCATAAGCTGTGGGTCCATGTTGAACAGCACTCGGCCGGTGCTGGCCCAGTTCCGCCGGGTAAACTGGAAAACGGCGGTGGCATCCCGGGGCGTGGTGGCGTTCGGGTTGTCCTCCAGTGCTTCCCCCTCTATTGGTTCGAAGTACACCGTGACGCCCACGAGCGCAAGGAGATCTCCCGTCTCTCGGTCGCGCACGAATACGACGTCGTCATTCCATTCGATCGATTTCCACCGTAAGCCCCGGGGCTTGCCGGACTGGGCGGCCTGGTCGAAGAACCTCGCCTCCAGTCGCTCGCGCTCCAGGCTGAAAAGTTCCTTCGCCTTCTCGATCTGAACGTCCTGCCACAGGTTCATAATCGGGCGCCAGAACAACCAGATGCCAAGAACGATCAGAAGGATCACTCCAAGAGCAGCATACAAGGCCATCTTGACGCTCCTACGTGCATGACTTGCCATCCCCATCTCATTCTAGCGAAGCAGCGGCAGTTTCCGGGTCGGTCGCGAAACCATGGTGCCACATAGCGGCGGAGCCGCAATGGTGCGGTAGTAGTTCGGCTGCACCGCTTTCCAACCGCTCTGCGCCGCTGTTCGACACACGTGATGTCATGCCGCCCAAGGGGGGAGAATGGGGAAGGGTGCGGGCGTCGACGGGATCGACGCGCCGGGTACATGGGGCGGCATCAACGCAGTGGGGGGCTCACGGTGCCACTTTAGAATGAATGTTCGCCGTCGCCACCTGGACGGGTCCTCTGGTGTTTCAGGAGCTCTGCCTATGCCACGGTACAACCCGCACGAGATCGAACCGAAGTGGCAGAAGTTTTGGGAAGAGAACAAGACCTTTAAGGCTGTCGAAGATCCGGGGCGGCAGAAGCTCTACGTGCTGGACATGTTCCCCTATCCCTCCGGAGAAGGACTCCACGTGGGGCATCCGGAGGGCTATACCGCCACGGATATCTATTGCCGGTACCAGCGGATGCGCGGTTACAACGTGCTCCATCCGATGGGTTACGACGCCTTTGGATTGCCGGCGGAACAGTACGCCATCCAAACGGGCACCCATCCCGCGGTAACGACGTACCGGAACATCGAGAACATCCGGCGGCAAATCAAGCGGTTCGGGTTCAGCTACGACTGGGACCGCGAATTCGCCACCACAGACCCCGAGTACTACAGGTGGACGCAATGGATTTTCCTTGTCCTGTTCGACACCTGGTATGACCCGGACTACGAGTGGGTGGATCCCAACGGTAAGAAGCGAAAGGGAAAGGGGCGACCGATTGCGGAGCTTCCCATTCCGGAGGAGGTGCGAAGACAGGGAGAAGAAGCGGTTCGCCGCTACCAGGATAGCTTTCGTCTCGCATATCAATCGGAAGTCCCGGTGAACTGGTGCCCCGCGCTGGGCACGGTCCTGGCCGATGAGGAGGTGATCGGGGGCAAATCGGAGCGAGGGGGGCATCCGGTGGAGCGCATTCCGTTGCGGCAGTGGATGCTCCGCATCACCGCCTACGCGGACCGGCTGCTGGAAGACCTGGATCTACTCGACTGGCCCGATTCTGTGAAGGAGATGCAGCGCAACTGGATCGGCCGTAGCGAGGGGGCCGAGGCCGACTTTCCTATCGATCGAGGCGGAGACGCGGGGGAACAGCTTCGCGCCTGGGTTTCGCAACGCGGCTCGCAGGGCTACCCGCCCGAGCCGGGTCGAGATGTGATCCGCATCTACACCACTCGACCGGACACCCTGTTCGGTGCTACCTACATGGTCCTGGCTCCGGAACATCCCCTTGTGGACCTCGCTTCTGCCGATTGCATCGTACCGGAAGCCTGGCCGGAGGGGACGCCGGAGAGCTGGAAAGGGGATCCGCCGGCCTCGTCGCCCCGGGAAGCCGTGGCGGCGTACCAGGAAAGGGTGCGCCGGATGACGGAGGAAGACCGGATCGCGGGCGTCGGCGAGAAGACGGGGGTATTCACGGGGGCCTATGCGATCAATCCGGTCAACGGCGAGAGGATCCCCATCTGGGTGGCCGATTACGTGTTAATCACCTACGGGACCGGCGCGATCATGGCCGTTCCCGCGCACGACGAGCGTGATTTTCAGTTTGCCAAGACGTTCCGGCTGCCCATCGTACCCGTGGTCATGCCCAACGACGAATGGCTCCAAACGCACCTGATCGATCCCCCACCCACGGCGGAAGAGCGGGCGCAACTGTACAGCCGGTTGCGGAACGACGAGTTCTTTGCGCGGGTCACGGAGGCGTACGTGGAGGATGGCGTCAACATCCACTCTTCAGGGTGGGGGTGTTCGATCGACGGTCTCGACACGCCTGAAGCCAAGCAGCGCATCACGGAGTGGCTCGAATCGGCGGGCATCGGAAAGAAAGCGATCAAATACAAGCTGCGCGACTGGGTGTTCAGCAGACAGCGGTACTGGGGGGAACCGTTCCCGATTCTGCACGAGGTCGACGAGCAGGGGAACCCCACCGGACTGGTGGTTCCCGTACCCGAAGAAGAGCTGCCGGTATTGCTGCCGGAGCTCGAGGACTTCCGCCCGAGTGGTCGGCCCGAGCCGCTGCTGGAAAAGGCCGAGGATTGGAAGTGGGTGGAGCGGGGCGGCAAACGGTACAAGCGCGAGACGAACACGATGCCTCAGTGGGCCGGGTCCTGCTGGTACTACCTGCGATTCTGCGATCCGCGCAACGGCCAACGGGCATGGGACGCCGACAAAGAGCGTTACTGGATGCCGGTGGACCTGTACGTCGGCGGCGCCGAGCATGCCGTACTCCACCTTCTTTATGCTCGCTTCTGGCATAAAGTGCTCTTCGACCGCGGCCATGTCAGCACGATGGAGCCGTTCCAGCGGCTGGTGAATCAGGGGATGATCCTGGCCACTACTTACCGCACCGCGGAAGGCAGAATCGTGCCCTACGGACGCATCAAGTTCGTGGACGGGAAGGCGATCGATGCCGAGACGGGGGAAGAGCTCCGCGGTGAGCCGGAGAAGATGTCCAAGTCGCGCGGGAATGTCATTCCGGTAGACGTGCCTATCGACCAGTACGGCGCCGACTGCACTCGTCTTTACGAGATGTTCATGGGGCCACTGGAGGTGACAAAGCCATGGAGTATGGAGGGCATTCAGGGGGTCTACCGGTTCCTCAACCGAGCCTGGCGCATGATCGTGGACGAAGACGCAGCGGAAATGCGCCTGAATGCCGCCGTGCAGGAGGTCGAGCCCAACGACGAACAGAACCGCGTGTTGCACCGCACGATCAAGGTCGTGACCGAAGACATCGAACGGCTCCGGTTCAACACCGCGATCAGTCGCCTGATGGAGTTCGTGAACTTCTTCCTGAACCAGGAGGTACGACCGAAACGGGCGATGGAGGCGTTCGTCTTGCTGTTATCACCGTTCGCGCCTCATCTGTGCGAGGAGCTGTGGCGTCTGCTTGGCCACGGCGATACGCTCGCGTACGAGCCCTGGCCGACGTACGAGGAGACGTGGGTGCGTGTGGAGGAGATCCAGATCCCCGTTCAAGTGAATGGAAAGGTGCGAGATACGTTGCGGGTACCGGCGGATATTGCTCCGGAGCAGGTGGAGGAGCTGGCACTGAAGAGCGAGAGGGTGCGCCGGTTCCTGGGCGAGAAAACGCCACGGAAAGTGATCGTCGTGCCGGGCCGGATCGTGAACATCGTCGTCTAGCGGCCATCGGCGTCAAGATCGCGGCTCCAGGAATCAGACGGGCGAGTTTCTTTGCGGGGTATGTGGGACGCGTACGGGTAACATCCCCCAGCGGCTGGGTCGCTTCGTCCCGGCGGGGGGAGCCGTAAAGCTGCGTGGGAGGCCGGCGAGGTGTGCCAAGCCCACGCGCGCTGCTTGTCCCCCAGGACGGAGACGGGGGCATTATCGCCCCCTGCGATCGTGGTTCGGAGAACGGTGGTCCCGGCCTCAACCGGTTCTCAAGGCGGGACCCGTTAGCGCGTGTCTAGTTCGATCGAAACGTGGACGACGTCTGGGTCGTCCGTTTCCTGGACGCGGAAACCCAGTTTCTCGCACACGCGTCTCATGGCCGTGTTTCGGCGGAGCACATCGGCCGACACAATACGCACGCCCTCGTCGCGAGCGACATCGAGCAGGAGCTCGAGCAGCTTTGTTCCGAGCCCCCGTCGCTGGAACCTGTCCGCAACAATCAGCGCGAATTCCGCTTCGTCGGTCCCGACCAGTTTGGTCAGTCGCGTGACACCGATGATCTGCTCTTTTCCGTTCTCCGGAGACTTGCGCACCGCGACAAGGGCAATCTGCCGATCATAGTCCACGAAACAGATCCGGATCAAGCGGTCGTGGGCGATCCGCTGGTCGAGCTTGAGTGCCTGGAAATAGCGAAGGTACACCGTCTCCTCGGACAGCATGTGGTGGAACTCGACGATGAGCGGTTCGTCCTCGGGACGGATCGGGCGGATCAGAACCGTAGAGCCGTCTTTGAGCGGCTGCGTACGAACGTATTGGATCGGATAGGGGCGGATTGCGGGACGGGGGATCGCGGAATCTTCCACTTCGGGCGGATGCAGGATCACGCGCGCGTCGAGAGCGATGATTTGCTCCGGCGCGGCCAGCAGGGGGTTGATGTCCACCTCTTTGATGCGGGGATGCTGGACGACCAGGTAGCTGAAGCGAACGAGTACGCGTTCCAGTTCGGACAGGTTGACGGGGGGACGTCCGCGCACGCCCTGCAGCGCTTTGTAGATCCTGGTTCGTTCCATCATCCGCCGCGCCAGTGTTGTGGTCAAAGGAGGCAGGCCCAGCGCACGGTCGCGATAGACCTCCACCAGTTGCCCGCCCGAGCCGAACAGAAGGACCGGGCCAAACTGAGGGTCGGTGCTGCTGCCGATAATGAGTTCGTATCCATCCGTGCGCACCATCGGCTGCACGGTGACCCCGCCGAACGCGTCGGGCGAGGCGTGCTGCAGGACGTTGGCGCGGATTGTGTCGAACGCCGCGCGGACCTCTTCAGGCGTGCGCAGGTTCAGGACCACTCCCCCCACGTCTGTTTTGTGCGTGACGACGGTGGAGTGCAACTTCAACACGCACGGATAGCCGAATTCGTCGGCGATCCTCACGGCTTCGTCCGGCGTGGTCGCCACGCGAGTGGGGACGATCGGGATGTCATAAAGCTCGAGGATGCGTTTCGCTTCGTACTCGGTTGCTATCGTTCGTTCTTCGCGAAGCATGGTCTGGATCAGCTCATTGACCTGATCGCGAACGGTGAACAGTTGATCGAGATCATCAACAAGTTGGGGCGTCTCGTAGAGTGCTTTCAGGTTGTCGCTGTACCGCCACATGTAGTTGAAGACGTTGACGGCCATATCCGGATAGCGGTAGGTGGGGATGCGGGCCTGGTTCAGAATCCGTTCGCCGGCCGCCACCGCATGTCCCCCCATCCAGCTCGCCAGCAGGGGTTTGCGCCGGTTGGTGGCGGCGTAACGGATGCGCTCAGCCGTGTGGGTGGGATGTGTCATGGCC
Organism: Planctomycetota bacterium; assembly: GCA_026981825.1. GTDB lineage: Bacteria > Planctomycetota > Planctomycetia > JALXBF01 > JALXBF01 > JALSID01. Next base: position 18,587 of record JALSID010000440.1, on the reverse strand, counting down.
TGAGGGGTAAGGATCACCAGGAGCGCGTCTGTGGTGGAGTCTTCCAGCACGATTTCGACCGCCTTGCCATACCGTTCAGGGTCCGCATCCCCAAGCACATCGATTGGGTTCCCATGACTCCAATGGGGGGGAAGAAGGCCGTTCAATGCGGCCTTTGTCTCGGACGAGAGCGGTGCCAGTTCTCCGCCCCCTGCCACGAGGGAGTCGGTGGCGAGCACCGCTGGTCCGCCGGCGTTCGTTACGATCGCCAATCGCTTGCCTTGGGGCCGCGGTTGCTTACCCAGTGCTTCGGCCATGTAGAACAGCTCCGCGATGGCGTTGACCCGAAGCACCCCACAGCGGCGGAAAGCCGCATCCAGTACCGCGTCGCTACCGGCCAGGGTTCCTGTGTGCGAAGCCGCAGCCTGGGCAGCCGCCTCAGTTCGACCCGCTTTGATCACGATGATCGGCTTCGTTAGGGCGACCTCGCGAGCGGCCGACATGAACGAGCGAGCGTCGCCGACGGATTCCATGTAGATCAGTATCGCCTTGGTTTTCGGGTCGTCACCCAGGTAATCGATCAAGTCCCCCCAGCCCACGTCGATCATGCTTCCGATCGACACGAACGCACTGAACCCCACATTTTCCCGCAGGCTCCAGTCGAGAATGGCCGTGCAGAGCGCGCCGCTCTGACTGATGAACCCAACCGTCCCGGGCTGTGCGATCTCATGGGCAAAGGTTGCGTTCAGCCCACCAGGGGGGTACATAACGCCCAGACAGTTCGGACCGATGATCCGCATTCGGCCCGACCGAGCGATTTCCAGGATTTGTTCCTCCAGTTTGCGCCCCTCTGGTCCTGCTTCACGGAATCCCGCGGAGATGATGATCGCACCGCGAACACCGGCCGACGCGCAGTCGCGTACCGCACTCGGCACAGCCGGGGCGGGAATCGCGATCACGGCAAGATCGGGCCGCTCGGGCAACGCTGCCACCGACGGGTACGCTTTCACGCCCAATACGCTGGCGCGTTTCGGGTTTACCGGATAGACCGTCCCACCAAACGGATTGCTGAGCAGATTCCAGAACAAGGTTCGGCCCACGCTGCCCGGACGTTCCGTCGCTCCGATCACAGCCACGCATTTGGGCCGGAAGAACACATCCAGCGGATGGATCCGTCCGTACGCAAAAACGTCGGCACCGAGCAGGTCGACTTGCTGGTAGCGTTCCGCCATAGGAGGCTCATCCCCCTTACCGTCGGTGTCCAGTACCGTCTTCGGCTCCTCTCTTGCCCGCCGCGCTACGATCGCTCCACAGCAGCCCCGGGCGTGGGGTGCCCCGGGGCTTTTGGCCGGGGCGCCGGACCAGCCTGTTTGATCATAGTGCCGGTGGGGCCCAGCGTCCCGACCGAAAACTCTCACCTATCGGGCACGACGTCCCCACGTGCGGTGTCGGCTTGACCAAAGAACCACGGAAAACACGCGGTTGGCAAGGATGCCCCGGTCTGATCCCCTGGAACATGAGTTAGCGTTCGAGCCGCGTCGTCCGATCGAGAAGACGGGGACGCGGTGGCGGCAGAACACAGTGGTCCCATTTGAACGGTGGTCGCGTTTGATGAGAAAGGGCCGGCGGTTTCCCGGCGTTACCTGTTCTATTCGAGTACCATCGGCAGTCGCAGATGGCGTCCGTCCCGGATGACGTTGACCACGACCGTTTCCCCCTTCACAAAGTAGCTTTGCACGAAGAGGCGGAATTCGTGCAGCGTCATGTTCAGCTCCAGGTCGTTGATGCCCACAACGATGTCGCCCGCTCGGATCCCCGCGCGGCGAGCTTGTTCCGCTACCGGTTCGGCCTGGCGAAATGCGAGTCGCGCGGGTTCGAGGCCGAGGGCACGCTTTTCGGCAGCCGAAAGTTCCGGACCGTGCAACCGCGGGAGCGCGAGAAACTCGAGCATCGAAGCTCGCCACGCAATGTCGGCCCGTTTCCAGCCTGGTTCCAACGCGATGGTGCTTGCCAAACGAGAGCCGTCCCGGCACCAGACGACGGGTATGCTACCATTCCAGGGGGCAAGATCGAGGGCATATTGGGCATCCCCGAACGAGTGGATGGGTACGCCGTTCAATTCCTCCAATCGGTCACCTGGCCCAAGCCCAGCCTGCTCCGCGGGGCTTCCCGGTTTGACCGCCTCCACTACGTTGCCGCGATCCAGTTCCAGAACCAGTCCAAGTTGCTCGGGCGGGGGGTAGCGAAAGGCATCCGTCGGTTGCCACAGCCCCTGGCGGATCCGGCGCCGGTCGAGGATCTGCTTGATCTGGTGACAATGCAGGCACGCCGGGGGACGACTGCCGGGCGGAACGCGGCGGATGTATGTGGGCCGCTCATGGCGAAATGGTGCAAATCGCGGGGAGCGGGAGCGGTGTTCCCGGAGCACCGATTGCATGGTGTAGCGCAAGCCGGCTATGGAATGACGGGAGTCCGGTCCTTCAGGAAGGCGCCCCCCGTACCTGGAGTAGACTTGCTCGTCCGGGCTGAGGAAGAGAATCATCATGGTCAGGTCGTAGTCGAAGTCGAACACGCGAAGGTCATACAGGTCGACGCGTTCCAACCTCACCCGAACGAATTGGTCGGCAAGATCGCGAATGCCCTCCAGACGGACAACCTGTCCGTCAAACAGTCGGCAGTCCAGTCAGGGGACACACCGCACAAGGGCCATGATCGGCCGGCCCGTTCCCTTCGCCAGACGGACGGCTTCCCGGTAGTCCCGCAACCATCCGTTCCGGTGCACGTCTGCATCGGTGGCAGGACGTCGCACCCCTTGTGCGCCGGCAGGGTTCGCCGGCATGCCGATGGACGCGATGAACAGCGTGAACGACCAGACGGCGGCCTTCGGGTTCATGGGCTTCTTCCTGGGCCGGTCCTGCGGTACAGGTTCCTTGGGATGGTTGGCTACAAGAAGGAGCAGAAATGCTACGAGCGGAGCGGTTCGGCAGGGAAGGGGCGCTCCTGGAAAGGAAGCAGTGGGGAACTCTCGAGGCTACCCCCGTTCACGGGACAGGTGCGGGGGCAGAGTCAGACGGCGGAAGACTGGCCGCAGCCCCTGGGGCCCTTCGGGTCGCCGGAGTGGCGGGGCCAGGAGGGGCCCTGAGCGAGCCCGTGTCATTGGGGCAAGCGGGCCGGTCTCAAGTTCAGCCGTTGCGAGGGGCATGTGGGGGGCATCTGTTGTAACGCCGCGTCCGGGGCCTGTATGTCTCTCGTCAAGAGGATCGTTTTCGGGACGTGACCGAATCCTTGCGTTCCGATGTCAATTAGCAGGGGCATCGAGCACTGGCCGGGCAGCCAGCAGTCAATGGCCTCTGAGCCAGATCGAAGAGCGGCGTCGACTTGCCACGGTGTTAGGGGGCAACCATCCGGTCGTTCAGTTACCTTTGCCGTCACCACCGGAACCAGTGGTTTCTCCACGCACGACCTGGACCATACCGTCCAGCTCTTCGAACCTTCCGCGGCGGTAACGCCCCAGCAAGCAGTCGATCAAGCGAACCGTGCCCCCTCGGGCGCTGACGATGTAGTCCCCTCCGCCTTGGAGTTGACAACGCAGCAGGTTGACCCTGGGAATGCCGTACGTGTACAGGTCGCAGAAGCGGTTATCAAGGAAGCGTGTGCCAACGACTGCCACGAGAGACGTGCCCCCCACGCCTAAGCCTGCCCGCGCGTTGTAGCGCAGCGTTGCCGACTCGATCCGAACGTCCCGACTATCGCCGTGGACCACAATACCGTCCAGATAGAAGCCTTCGGCAGTGAGGTTCCTGACCACAACGTGTGAGACACCGAACAGATCGAGACCAACTCCCACACCGGGGTATTCCAACGCATAGTCGTTGATGAAGGAGTTTGGTTTGACACGAAAGTAGACCTGTCCATCCCGTACCGTCCACTGGAGTGGCTTCAAGGCGGGAATTTCCGGGTTTTCGGGGTCTGGTCGGTAGTCGGTGAATTCTGCAGGTTTACCGTCCAGGAACAGTTGGTAGTACCCCTTGCGAAAAGGCTGCATACGGTAGATTCCGTTACCCATGTACCGCCACACGTCTGGCGGCAACTTCATACGGCCGAGCAGGACGGCGCCATCGCCGTCGATCACCACGGGCTGACCAGGCGTACCCCCACGACCTGGCTTGTCCGAGGCCAGCCCGGCGACATAGGGAACGTCGGAGTTGACCAACCGAATTGTGGCTCCCGGCGATGCCAGCTCGAGCGCTCGCCGCAGAGAGCGAACCGGTCCGCGTCCCCCTCCCATGGGACGCCGGCTGCTACCGTCAAAGCTGTCGTCCCCGGCAGCAGGGTTTAAGTAGATCACCTGCGCGCGGGCCGGAACGGCGAACGCGACGCTACAAAGGAGAACCAACGCGAAAGAGACGGCCTGCCGGAAAATTCCGCGCCCTTGATCTAGCTTCAGTGTACCTTCGGAACCGGTCATTGCCTTCCCCAACTCGGTGGCACGTGTGTTGTGTCTTTGTAGCCGCCGGATGATCGCCTGTCAAGGTGGTTTTCGTCGCAAGTTGCTGGTACGACTTGAGGTTTCGTTTCTATGCCTCCTCCAGCCGCCAGACTTCGACGCTGCCGTGGGCAACGGGAAACAATATAAGAAAGCGGCGGTTGCTACGGGAGACTTACGATGAAGGTCCAGATCGACGGCTCGGTCCTGGAACTGGCTAAGGGTGATATCACGCAGCAGGAAGTAGACGCGATCGTTAACGCGGCGAACTCACGGCTGGCAGGAGGCGGCGGAGTCGATGGTGCGATCCACCGCGCCGGCGGTCCTGAGATCATGAAGGAGCTGCGTGCCAGGTACCCCAACGGATGCCCCACAGGCAGCGCCGTGGTGACCGGGGCCGGCAACCTGAAGGCCAGGTACGTTATCCACGCGGTTGGCCCGATCTACAGGGGCGGCACGCACGGTGAGCCGGAGAAACTGGCCAGCGCGTACCGAACGAGCCTCCAGCTAGCCACCGAACATGGCTGCTCGTCGGTAGCGTTCCCGTCCATCAGCACCGGAGCTTACGGTTACCCCGTTGGCGAGGCGGCCCGAATTGCGCTGCAAACGGTGATCGAGTTCTTGAAGAACGAAGGCAAGAAACCGCAGCTCGTCCGCTTCGTCCTGTTCGACGATGCCACGTACCAGGCGTACGCCGAGGCTCTTAAGGAATTAACGGGTCAAGGTTGAGCGTCCCGGCTCGGCATTCGGGTCCTGCCGGTTAGCTTTGCGCCGACGAAATTTCGAGCAGGTGGCGAAGCGCCGGTTCGAGCGTGGGATAAAGGAATTCGTAGCCCGACTCAAGAGTGCGCTTGGGTAGGACCCGCTGCCCGGTGCATAGCATGTCGGCCACCTCGCCAAGTGCCAACCGTAGTGCGAACCAGGGAGCCTTGAAAGCGGTCGGCCGGCCCAATAGCCGGCCGATTGTTCGAACGAGTTCGCGGTTCCGCACCGGATTAGGCGCCGTACCGTTGAAAACGCCCGAGATGGCGCTGCGAACCAGGGCGTGGCGGAAGATACCCACGATGTCGTCGATGTGAATCCAGGACACCCATTGGTCTCCTTTTCCCACAGGCCCCCCGACGAAGAGGCGGATGGGACGCAACATGGTGGGAAGGGCGCCCTCCTCCCGAGCAAGCACGACGCCGGTACGGACGATGACGCGGCGGACTCCGTGCTCTTCGAGCGACCTGGAGGCTCCCTCCCACTCGACACAGACGTGGGCGAGGAAATCGTCGCCGGGCGGAGACTCTTCGGTAAGTTCCTCATCGCCGCGGGGGCCGTAGTAGCCGACCGCGGAGCCTTGAACGAACACCCGGGGTCGGTTGTCCTGTTGCGTGATCGCCTCCGCCAGAACCTTGGTGCTCTCCACCCGGCTACGGCGGATTTCCTCCTTGTAGGTACTGCTCCAGCGTCGGGCGAAGATATTCGCGCCGGCCAGGTGGACGACCGCGTCGGTGCCGCGGAGATGCTCCGTCCAGGCGCCGGGCACGGTTGGATCTCCCTCCACCAGTTGGACCCTTTCATCGGGGAGCCTAGCCCTACCGCGCTCGACGTTACGCGTGAGGACCAAGCAATGGTGCCCTTCGCTGCAGAGCCGTTCGACGAGGTGACGCCCGATCAGTCCGGTTCCCCCGGCAATAAACACCTGCATCGCTGTACCTCTTCCTGGAGGCCGGCAACGGCCTACGTGTACAGCCTCTTCGCTCTCATTGCCACACCATGGTACCAGAAAGCGACTGCCGGCGGGGAGCCCGGCATGGAAGGCCGCGGTGGGGCAGTCGACCGCCGTGAGGATCGGCAGGCGCCGCAGGCGATTAACGTCCGCGAAGCTGCTCAAGCAGAGCCGCGGCGCCGCGGTGCAGCGGGTCGAGCTCAAGGGTTCGTTCTGCCCAACGCACCGCCTGCGACCGGCGGCCAAGGTCTCGGTAGACCGCCGCGAGGGCGAAGGTGAAGTCAGGGTTTTCGGGTTCGAGGTCGATCGCTTTCTGGAGGGCGCGCAGGGCGAGTCCGGGCTGATTCAAACGGTGGCGTGCCAGGCCGAGGTTGTACCAGGCGCGCGCGTGGTCGGGCATGAGCTGGACGGCTTTTTCCAGGGCTGCCACCGCCTGAGGCAGCTTTCCAACCTCGGCCAGTCCCAGCCCCCTCAGATAATGCAAGTGGCCCTCCTGCGGCAGTGCCTGACACGCTTCCTCCAGGACCTCGATCGACCGCTCAGGGCGACCCGCTTCGCTGTACATAACCGCGATCGCTTCCCACGGAACAGGGCTGCGCGGTTCGAACCGAAGCGCGCGGCGGAACCATGCCTCCGCTTCGTCGAGGTTGCCCCGGTCCTTCATGAATACCCCCATCATCATGCAGCCCGTGGGCTGGTCGGTTCCGAGCGTGAGAAACTGGCGGAGTTCTTCGGAAACAGGGGAGCCGTCCGAAAGATGGGCTCGTAGGGCCCAGGCTGCCTGAACCCGCACGGCACGGGTCTTGTCATCGAGGAGCTTCTGGAGTGCAGCGGGGGGCGTCTCGCGCTCGGGGTTCAGCGCCGCAGCCGCAGCCCAGCGAACGAGGGGGGATTCATCGTCCAGTGCACGGACAAGGGCTGCCGCCACCTGCGGTTGTTCCCGCCACGGCCGCAGGCATAGTGCGAATACCGCCCGCCACGCCGGATAGGGCTCTTCGTTCAAGTAGCGGAGGAGGTCGACAATGACGGTGATGTCCCCCCGTCTGGCCCTCGCCACCGCCACGGCTCGCCGCCGGGTAACCCGGTCCATGCGGTCGCCATACCACTTCTCCACCGCCTCCAACGCCCACTCGGGGCTCTTGTCCTCATGGCACCGATTGCAGGCGTTCGGGATGCCGTATTCGATCGTTAAGAGGGGGTCGGGTATCGTGAAGCCGTGATCACGGCGGGGATGCCGCTGCATGTAGACCGTGATCGGCATGTGGCAGTTTTCACATCGGCCCCCCGGACCGTCCAGGCGGTGATGGGTATGTTCCGCCGGGTTAATCTTTGAAGCGTGGCACTTCAGGCACAGATTGTTCCCCTCACGAAGTCGTTTTCCTGTGTGGGGGTCATGACAGTCCATGCACGTCACACCCTCGTGGTACATCCGGCTCAGCAGGAAAGAAACGTACTCGTAGTTCTCCTCACGAACCTGGCCGTCGGGGTAATACGTGTCGCTGAGATCCGGTAGGACAGGCGTGAACTGGTCCAGGAAAGCTTCGCCCGCTCGGAACGGCTCCAGCAACAAGGATCGTCTCGCGTGGCAGGCACCGCAGGTGTCCACCCACTGCTTCTTGGTGAAACGGGTAATCGTCGGGTCGTTCCTCCCGTTTGGGTGCTCCCGTTGCCAGCGGACATGGTCCGCAGCCGGACCGTGGCACGCCTCACAGCCCACCGCCAGCTCAGTCCAGTGCGATTCATACCGGTCTTCCTCGACCCGGTAGTTCTTCTGGAAGTTGGTCACGTGGCAGGTGGCGCACATGGAGTTCCACGTCATGCCGCGGTTCGTCCAGTAGCCCCATTCGTGCGGCTTGCGGTCTTCGTCTCCGAACACATCGAACCATTCCCGTGCTACGGGATCGTAAGCCAGAGCGGTTGCCTGCCACTGACCGCGGGGGAAACGCACGAGCAACTGTCGCAGGGGGGCCACACCGATCACACGTTCCGGTTCGAAATCACGGTACTGGCCGGTTTCGTCGGTGGTCCGGATCTTGAGGACGGGTTGGCCTTCTTTCTCTTCGAGCCAGATGCGCGAGGTTACGGACCCGTGGTGCAGCTCGCGCGGTGGGTCAAACGCTGCTCGATCCAGATCCGGGTCGATCGGCCGCTCGGCCAGGCCGTGATGCGACTTTTTCCACGCGTCGTATTCCTCGGGGTGGCAAGCAGCGCATTGCTTGCTGCCGGCGTAGCGAAGCGTACGGGGATAGGGAGTTGCCCTGCTGTACCACGCCAGCGCGGCGAAGACCAGCAGCGAGATCGCGAGCACGGCCATCATCAGACGCGACCGCAGGAAGCGGGAGGAAATAGGGGTTTCGCTCATGGCGTGTTCGGGCTCGGATCGCTTATCGGGCGCCGTCAACGATTCTACGTGAGGCAATGGCCTGGGGAGCTATCACGTTGGGCCGGACGAGCAGGACCAGCGTCCCTAGGAGCGAACGGTACCTGGTCTCGAGTGCTGTGGCCCCCTGCCGTGGAGGTGCCGAGAAACGCACGGTGCTTCCTGCGCGTTTCGGTCGAGCACTGCGGGTGCAGCAATCTCCGTACCGCCGGCGCGGGTGAACAGCCGTCGCGAACAACGGGATGCCACGGGCAAATGCCTTGTGGGGCACTCGTCCGCTTGGTGGCCGACCTCGGTGCGTTGCGGGCGGCACGACTGCCGGTAGCGGGTTCGAACCCGCGCAGGGGGCGGTCGGCCCCAGGCCAGTAGAATAGCGAGTTGAAACCGGCAGCCGGATCGTTCGATGGGCTGTTGCGAGGAGGTGCAGGTGATGCCGGGCGGCGAGTTGACAAACCGCATCAAACGTGCGTTGGACGCTTTCCCCATTGTGGACCCGCACAGCCACATCGACCCCGCATCCCCCGTGTGTAAGACCCTGGACGATATCCTGGGCTACCACTACTACACGGAACTGGCACACTCCGCAGGGATGGACAAAGCCCCCCTGGCTCCGGACGTTGACCCCCTCGATCGTGCCAAAGCCCTCGCCAGATTCCTCCCCCTGATCGCCAACACCGAGCAGTACCGCTGGCTGCTTTTTATCGTCCGCCGGTTCCTCGGATTGGACGTGACGCGCGTTGATGAGACGAACATCGAACAGGTCTGGGGAGCAGCGAAGGAACGGTTTGCGGCACCGGACTGGCAGGAACGGCTCATCCAGGAAACGAGATTGAACTGCATCTTCCTGACCAACGATTTTGACGATCCGCTTCAGGGGTTCGACACGGCATTCTTCGTGCCCTGCCTGCGCACCGACGACCTCGTCTTCAAGCTGGGCGACGAACGGGTGCGCGAGCGGCTGGCGCGCGCGACGAACGTGGAAGTTAAGGATCTGAACAGTTTGCGCGAGGCTCTGGCACGGGTATTTCAGAACTTCGTGGATAAGGGGGCCCGTGCCTGCGCGGTTTCGCTACCTCCGGCGTTCGCCCCGGAGCCGGTTTCCGATGTCGAGGCGGCGCGTGCTCTCGACGCCGTCCTGCGCCTGGCCTCGCCGTCTGCCCACGCTGTGCAGACCACCTCGAAGTGGGTGTTCTGGCTCATTGCAGAACTGTGCGACGACTTCAACCTGCCGTTCGACCTGATGATCGGGGTGCGCCGGGCCGTTTACCGCGACGGGGTGTTCCAGGGCCAGGACCTCCTGGACGTGAGGTGGTCGTTGATGGAGTATGCGACTCTGTTCAACAGCTTCCCGCGCGTAGCGTTCCCCGTGTCGGTGCTGTCCCACGTCCATAACCAGGAGCTGGTGGCGTTCGCATGGATCTTTCCAAACGTTCTCTGCCACGGCCACTGGTGGTATTCGAATGTGCCCGCGTTTCTCGAACCGGACCTGCGGGCTCGCCTGACGGCCGTGCCGCGCAGCAAGCAGATCGGCTACTATTCGGATGCGTATCGCCTTGAGTTCGTGCTGCCCAAGTTCGACATGTACCGCCGTTGCCTTGCCCGGCTGCTGGCCGAGGAATTCATAACCGAGCGGGGGTGGTCGGAAGAGGAAGCACTCGAACTGGCCTGGGTCGTGCTGGTTGAGAATCCGTGCCGCGTTTTTGGGGTGCCCCTGCCGGCCCGACCGCCGGAGCTGGGGGGCTCGCGCTGATTGGCCTCCCGACTCGTGGCTGGCGTTGGGGGGAGGCGGCGGACACGAACCCGTGCGGGTGGGAGTTGCGATAAAGGAAGGTTGGCCATGGCAGTGCAACACGTAGTCCTGTTCAAGTTCAAATCGGGCACTCTGGATCAGAAGATCCGGGAACTTTTCGAGGAGCTGGCGGCGCTCAAGGACAAGATTCCCGGCATTCTCTACTTCGCATGGGGGCCGAACGCGAGCCCCGAGGGCTTGAACAAGGGATACACGCACGGGTTCATCATGACCTTCGAATCGGCCGAGGCGCGGGATCGGTACCTCCCGCACCCGGAGCATGAACGTGTCAAGGACCTGATCTTCGAACACCTGGACGATGTGCTCGTGTTTGACATCGAGACCGGATAGCACGCCGGCACGTTCGCGGGCAACGGTTGGGACGGGAGCGTCCAGTAAGCGCAGATGAGGCAGCCCTCGTCGTCGGCGGCACCCAGGGAACGTTCCCCGGTAGAGCTTCGACCCTCTTGCAAGCTTGCCTTCGTCGCCCGGCGGGGCCCGCGCAAAGGGTGTAAAGCTGATCGTGTGAGCCGGTTCGGATGAGCTTCCTCGACTGGATTGTTCTGGGCAGCTTCCTTGCGCTCACGGTCTTGGTGGGGCTGCTTCTGCGCAGTCGGAATGCGAGCGCGGACGAGTACTTTCTGGGGAGCCGTCAGGTGGGGGTGCCGCTTGCGCTCCTGTCCCTGATCGCGACCGAGACCAGTGCGGTGTCGTTCCTGAGTGTGCCGGCCGAGTCTCTGCGCGGTGACCTCAGGTTCCTGCAACTGCCGCTTGGCTATATCGTCGGCCGTCTGGGCGTGGCGTTCTGGATCGTGCCCCTTTTGTTTGCAGGCGAGCACGTCACCTTGTACCAGGTCATTCGCTCGCGATGCGGCGTGGTGACGCAACGAGCGACTTCCGGGCTGTTCATCGCCACCAGGAGCGTGGCCGACGGTCTTCGATTGTTCCTGACCGCCCTGCTCGTGCAGAAGATGCTCGGAGTGTCGCTTGACGTGGCCATCCTGGTCACAGGCGCGGTGACCGTGCTCTACGCCACAATCGGCGGCATTCGCTCGGTTCTGTGGACCGATGCCATCCAGCTTGTGGTCTATTTGGCCGGTGCCGTGCTGGCCATTTTGATCATGAGTGCGGACTCGCCGGGGGGCCTGGCCGGCATCCTAACCGCCGCAGCCTCGGCGGGCAAGCTACGCCTTCTCGACTTTCGCTTCGATCTGACCGAAACGTACACGTTTTGGTCGGGCGTGGTCGGGGGCGCTTTCCTCTCCGCGGCAACGCACGGCGCCGATCAGATGATGGTGCAACGCTATCTCTGCACCGGTTCGGCCCGGAAAGCGCGGTGGGTGGTGTCGTTGAGCGGCATCTGTGTTTTTGCCCAGTTCGGCCTGTTCCTTTTGGTGGGACTGGGGCTCTGGCACCACCTGGGGCGCCGCGTGCCTGATGGAGCGCGCGGTGAGGATCTCCTGATTGCCTTCATCCTCGAGGAGATGCCCATCGGCATCAAGGGGGTTATCGTTGCATCGATCTTGGCCGCCGCGATGAGCACGCTGTCCAGCTCGATCAACTCGATTGCCTCTGCTGTCGTGGGCGATTTCCTCTGTCGGCGCGACTCGCACGCTGCCCCGCCCAGTTCCAGCAGACTGGCGAGCGTTGCCGCAGGCGCGGTCCAGGTAGGCGTGGCTCTGGCGGCCGTGCACCTCTTATCCTCTTCCGCCCCCTTAATCCGGCCGATCTTGAGTGTGGCCGCCCTTACAACGGGTGTCGTCCTGGGCTTACTGATACTGGCGCGGACTCGAACGGTGGATGACAAGGGGGCCGTGTCTGCGTTGGTATTGGGCAGCGGGTTCGTGTTCCTGCTCTGGCTGAGCACTCCGCTTGCGTTCCCCTGGTTTACAGCGATTGGTATGCTGGCCACCTGGGGGGCAGGTCTGGCCACCGCACTGCTGACGGGGACGTCGGACAACGGTAGGGCTACTCAAGCAGACGAGTAATACCATGGTCGATGCGCCTCGCATGCAAGGGATTGACGTACCTGTTCTTCGTCACGGAGCACGTGCGGACCGAAGGCGGAAGTGGAGTTCGGCGGCAGAGGTGGTTGGGAGATACCGCGGCTACCCGTGGGCGGTTCGATGGCACTCCGTCCTTCTAGGGGCGTTGGCCGTTTTGTGCAACTGCGGGCCGAGCCTGGCCTGGGATGGCAGTTCCAACGCGCTTTTGTCACCGCATCCGCAGAGGCTGCAACCGCGCGTGCTGGTTGGTCTGGATCGGTTGATCGCGAGCCGGTTCGCGCTACTTCGCTCCAAACGTGTGGCGGTCGTGACCAACCACACCGCTCTCAGCGCAGATGGCCGGAACATCGTGGACGTGCTGCACGAGGCGAAGGAAGTCAACCTGGTAGCGATCTTCACGCCTGAGCACGGGTTCCGTGGCCAGGCGGAAGGGGCCGTGGAAGACATGCGAGATCCGCGAACCGGTTTGCCGGTCTACAGCCTGTACGGCCGCCGCCGCAAGCCGACAGCGGCACAGCTTGAGGGGGTAGACACGCTGGTCTTTGACATCCAGGACATCGGGTGTCGGTTCTACACGTACATCTCGACGCTTGGACTGTGCATGGAGGCGGCGGAGCAGTTTGGCAAGGAGATCGTGGTCTTGGACCGGCCCAATCCGATCAACGGCGTGGCGGTGGAAGGACCCGTGCTGGACGAGGGATTGGAGAGCTTCGTTGGGTTCCATACGATCCCCATTCGGCACGGCATGACGGTGGGGGAAATCGCGAACCTCTACAGGCTGGAGCGCTACCCCCAGGTTCGCCTGCATGTAGTGCGGATGCAGGGCTGGCAGAGGGGGATGTACTACAACGCTACGGAACGCTTTTGGGTGAATCCCTCGCCGAACATGCGGTCCCTTCGCCAGGCGCTCCTGTACCCGGGCATCGGCCTGCTGGAAACGACCAACCTGAGCGTAGGCAGGGGGACAGATACGCCTTTCGAGCGGTTCGGGGCTCCGTGGCTGGATGCGCATCGCCTGCTCCGCCAACTGGACGGCGAGAATCTGGCCGGAGTCGTCTTCGTGCCGGTGAAGTTTACCCCCACATCGAGCAAATACGCCGGCTCCGAGTGTGAAGGTCTGGAAGTTATCGTTACCGATCGTTCCACGTTCGAACCGGTCCGCACCGGGCTTGCGATCGCCCGTGCCCTCCGTCTAACCCACCGCGAGCAGTGGGACATGGATCGCTACGGTCGTTTGCTGGCGGACCGGAAGCTGCTGGGGTTGCTGCGAAGGGGGGCTTCTTTGGACGCGATGATGGAGCACTGCCGGGAGGAGTGTGAAGAGTTTCGGATGCGACGGAGACGTGCGTTGCTATACTAACGGCAACGCGTCCGGTTCTGGCGCGTCTCTGGATAGCAGCGGTGTCTCACTGGAACCAGCGAACGGGGATTACCATGCCCGAGTGCACGCCGCCGGCACGGACGGTGTGGACCTGCTTTGTGGGAATCGTTCTCTTTTCGGGTATTCCGCAAATGGCCGCTTCGGCGGGTGAAGACCAACTACTGGAGCGAGCGCGGGCTATCCTGGCGAGCTCCATTTTGATCGATGGTCACAACGACCTGCCGTGGGCGGTACGGCAGCGCGCCGATGGTGACTTTGCCCGGTATGAGATCAGCCAGCGGCTACCCTTCGGGCATACGGATATTCCCCGATTGCGAGCAGGAGGTGTACGGGGGCAGTTCTGGTCGGTCTACGTGCCCGTGCAATATGGTGACCGCGGCGTCGCCTGTCGAACGGTTCTGGAGCAAATCGATACGGTGTACCGCATGATCGAGCGGTACCCGGATACGTTCGAGCTTGCCCGCACGGCGGACGATGTACGGCGGATCGCGAAAGCAGGTAAGATCGCGTCGCTCATCGGAGCAGAAGGGGGGCATTGCATTGAGAACTCCTTGGCCGTCTTGCGCATGCTGCATCGGCTGGGCGTACGGTACATGACGCTCACACATAGCCGAAACACGGACTGGGCCGATTCCTGTACGGACGAACCCGAACATGGTGGGCTAGCTCCATTTGGCGAGGCGGTGGTACTGGAGATGAACCGCCTGGGTATGCTCGTGGACATTTCGCACGTCTCGCACGAGACGATGCGCGACGTGCTCCGCATCGCCCGAGCTCCGGTGATCGCGTCCCACTCGAGCGCGTACGCGATCGCGCCGCATCCTCGCAATGTCCCGGACGACGTGCTTGAAAAGCTCAGGGAGAACGGCGGCGTGGTGATGGTGAACTTCTTCAGCGGTTTCGTGCATCCTGAGGCGGCAAAGTTGCTGCGCGAGCGCCAGACGAGGGACCTGCCGCGAGCCACTCTGGATCAGGTTCTCGATCACATCGACCACATCGCGAAGGTTGCCGGAGTGGACCACGTCGGAATCGGCTCGGATTTCGACGGGATCTCCTCGACGCCGGTCGGTCTGGAAGACGTGTCGAAGTTTCCAAACCTCGTTGCTGGGCTGCTGAAGCGGGGCTACAGCGAGCAGGACGTGCGCAAGATCCTGGGCGAAAACGTGCTACGGGTGATGGAGCAGGCCGAGCAGGTGGCCAGGCGCTTGCGTGCGAGCAGCCCCCCTAAGCTGCTACGGTTCAGCACTGGTCCTTAGCTCAACTGCGTATCAGATGCGTCTATGGTAAGTCGGCAGGTCCGTACTTCGCCGTGCAGGGGGACCAGGTGCCCGTTTTTGGGCAAGTCGAACGGGCGAACGGCCGAAACGGAATCGTCTACGTTGGTGTGCAGGGGGGCACTTGCCCACGGAGCAGAAGTTCTTGGGACGCCGTGTTGCGGCTTGGCTGACGACGAGGGCCAATGCGGGCGAGGGGGCCACCCGCCGGGGGGTGGGGCAGAGCTTTACGTGTCGTGTTCTGCGTCTTTTTTGAGGGAGAGATTGCGGCGGAGCTGTTCGACGGCGAGATCGAATGCTCCGCGCGTTGGGTCATCCACGTTGACGAGGACGAAATTGCGCAGGTGGCGGTCGTTTAGAGCTTGGACAAAAAGCTGTCGCAGGGCGCTGCTGTGCTGGAAAAGCCCACCTGACACGATCAGATGCCACTGGTCGTTGCCGAAGCGAGCCGCAAGCGGCTGCACCAGATCGGCCAACTGTTCGGCGGCCGCGGCTAACAGGCTACGCGCTTCGTCATCGCCCTCTTCTGCCGCTTCCGTTATGGCGCGGGCAACTGACGCGAGCGTGCGTACGGTGGCGTCCCGGCCTCCTGCGTAGAGCGCCTGCCGCAAGCCCGCCCGTGCTTCCGTCTCCTCTACTTCGAGAGTTTGCAGGAGTCGGCGGTCCAGCTCCGTCAGTGGGGCGCCTGTTTCGAGTCGCCGGCAGGTTCGCTTCAGCGCCATTCGTCCCAGGTCGGCTGCACTGCCGGAGTCGCCTACTGCCCAACCCCACCCGCCTGCGACTGCCCGCGAACCGTCGCTGTAGCGAGCCTCGGCGAAGGAGCCGGTGCCTGCGATGATGCAGAGGCCCGTGTTCAGACGTGCGGAGGCGAAGACCGCGTCGGCGTCGGTTGCGATGGTGGTCGCCCGAGCGAGGCGGGTTCTGGCGAGAATTCGTGCCAGGCTCGTTCGCTGGCGTTCTGCTCCGGCGCCTGCTACGCAGCAGTACAGCAGCTCCAGGGGTAGTTCGGCTCCCACCTGACGGGCGGCTTCGCAAACGGCGCGGACGATCGTGCGCGCGGCGGCTGCCGGCCCATAGAGGTTCGGGTTGCATCCTTCGCAGGATGCCGTGGCCAGCACCTGGACCGTGCCATCGGGCAGGACGGCACCGAGGATGGCGCGGGTTTTGCTGCCACCCCCGTCGATCCCGGCCACAAGGCGGCTTCCCGCGGGCAGCCTGCGGTGGTGCTGGCTACCTTCCCCCAGAGCAAGTCGCACGTGGCCACCGGCTTGCTGGAGCAGGTGGCGTGCCTCCTGGGGGGAACAGCCGCGCTTCCCGGCCACAAGCGCGGTCTTCACTTCCCAGTCGCAGCTTTCCAGCAACTGCTCGGCCCGGTCGCGGTCGATGTCGAGGAGTTGGGAGACGATGCGGATCGAGCGCAACCGGAGCTTGAGGTTCGTGGCTTTCAGGTCCACCATCAGGTTGCCGTAGGTCTTTCCGATGCGGACCATCGCACCGGTGGTGAGCATGTTGAGGATCAGCTTGGTAGCGGTGCCTGCCTTGAGCCGCGTGGATCCGCTGAGCACTTCCGGGCCCACAACGGCAACGATGGGCAGGTCGCATTCGTCTCGCAGGGCAGCATCCTGGTTGCATGCGATCCCAATGGTGAAGCACCCCCGGGAGCGGGCGTGCTGAAGTGCCGCCACAACGTATGGCGTTCGCCCGCTCGTTGCGATGCCGCAGACCACGTCTCGTGAGCTGAGCTGTAGTGCGTCCAGATCTCGGGCGGCATCTTCGGGTCGGTCTTCGGCCCCCTCTACGGCGCGGACGAGCGCGCCGTAGCCCCCTGCGATGACCCCCACGACCATCTCTGGAGGAGTCCCAAACGTGGGGGGGCATTCGGCGGCATCCAATACACCGAGACGGCCGGATGTGCCGGCGCCCACGTAGATGAGCCGACCACCGGAGCGGAAGGCGGAAGCGATCCGTTCGATCGCTATCGCGACCTCCGGCACGGCCTCCAGCACCGCCGATGCAACCCGACCATCTTCTTCGTTCATGAGATAGGCGATTTCCAGCGGTGTAAGGCGGTCGAGCTCGAGCGAAGCGGGATTCTGCGCTTCGGTGGTGAGGTGATCGATCGCGAGAAGTCGGGGGTCGATCTGCGGGTGCTTGGCGCGCATGGCTAAGCCTGGCGGTGCGTACCCTCCATTATCGGGGGCGTCGGATCACGAGGTACGGCGCAACAACGGGGAGGCAAAACTCGTCACAGTTTTGCATCCCCTTCCTTAACGCACGGCAGTTCTTCGATTGATTGGATTCCCGGGGGTAATTCTGCTTCCTCAATGAGCATGTTCGGTATACCGTCGATGATCCGAAACGCCGGCCCGCACCGGGTGCAGATGAGCTTGTCGCCTTCCAGTCGGAGTTCTGCTTTGCCCATTGGGCAGACCAGGATCTCGAGTAGGTCTTTGGGGATGGGCAGTTCTTGATTGCTGTTCTTTTGCTCTGCCGACACGTTCCGCTCCCGCGTATCCGCGTTTGATCGCTGACACCGTAGCGCTGCACGTTCTATTATGCCGTTCGTCGTTGGTGATGCAAGGTGGTCGGTGGCGGGCAGAAAGCGTGCTGCGCCACCCGAACCGGGGCGGATGCCGGTTCGGGCGGCAGAAGCGGTGCAGCCCGATTGAGCCTGTGGCGCCGAGGTGCGGCCCGGGCGGTTGATTGGGCCGAGTATTCTTTAAAGGGGACCCGATGGCTGCCGGCGTTGCGATCGTTTGGTTGGTGCGGTGTGACAGGCAACGGAAGCAATGTGAGAGTTGATCATGTCGGATGGTGGAGTCTCGGCCGGCACAATGGAGCAGCGGGACAGCGAATTGCACCATCGCGCCCCGGGCACCGATCCGGTTCAGATTCGGGAATTAGCCACCCGCAAGCGGCTTGGCTCGCGGCTGCGGAACTGGATCCGCGCTCTTTTCGGCGGGCCGATGACTCGGCGGCGCGGTCGCTGGTCGCTTGAGGTCTACCGCATCAATGCGCTCGAGGACAGGATGCGGTCGCTCTCGACGGTGGAAATCCTCCAGTACAGTCGGGAGCTGCGGCGGCGAGCGGGGGAAGGGGTCCCGTTGAATCGGCTTCTCCCCGAGGCGTTCGCCCTGGTTCGGGAAGCGGCGCGGCGCACGATCGAAATGCGGCCTTACGATGTGCAACTGCTCGGGGGGATTGCCATTCACAACGGCTGCATTGTGGAAATGGAGACGGGAGAGGGAAAGACGCTGGTTGCCGTGGCTCCTGCCTACCTGAACGCACTGACGGGTCGTGGTGTCCACATCGTCACCGTAAACGATTACCTCGCCCAGCGCGACGCCGAGTGGATGGGACCTGTCTATCGGGCGTTGGGGCTGACGGTGGGTTGCATTGTGTCGGGGATGGACGATCGCGATCGGCACCGTGCTTACCGGTGCGACGTAACCTATGTGACGGCCAAGGAGCTCGGTTTCGATTATCTCCGTGATCGGCTCCGCTTATCGCGCCGTATGGGGGCAGACTGGCTCAGCGTCTTTTCTGGGCAGAGCGAGGGGGTGTTCACGGTACAGCGT
>JALSID010000439.1 GCA_026981825.1 Planctomycetota bacterium | reverse complement strand
GTTCCAGGCCGGTGTAGTTGATGGTGGTGATTCCATCCAGACTGATAGTCCCCGTGTCCGCACCGGTGGCCTGGTGCGTTTCGTTTGTCACGGGGGACGATCCGGTGATCCGTAGCGTGTCGCCGTTGAGTTGCGAACCACCATCGAAGGTGATCGTCGCATCGAGAAGTGCGGCCCCGTCGTGTTGGACGAGGAGGATGTCGTCGCCGCTGCCCCCGTAGATGGTGATTGGCGCTCCGGGTGTGAGATCGGCGAAGGTGAACCGCGGACCGCCGGGGGCGGTAAATGCACCGGAGTCGCTCATCGCGCCCGTTTCGAGAACGGTTGTGCCACCGCTGTCATCGTGCGCGATGGTTAACGCCGTCAGGCCGCCCACAAGGGAGCCGGATGCGATACCGCCGAAGCGCACCGGAACGCGCGAACCAACAGCAATCGCTTCGGCGGTGGCGACCACCGGTTCGGTTCCGGGCGTGTTGACCTGGAGGGTGTCCATGCCGGCGTTCGCATCGAGCACGAGGCCACCGGTGTCGACTCCGGTGAAGGCGATTTCCGTCACCGACTGCGCGAGTGTGTTGAAACCCGACAGAGTACTCGTGTCGGCCGTGGCTGCTGGGGAGTACTGGAACGCGTCGTCGTTCGTTGTGCCCACGACAGCGAGGACGTCGTCGCCTCCGGCGAGATCGAGAGCGAGTTTTTCGAGTTGTCCGTAGCTGAGCGTGGCACCTCCAGAAAGCCCGATTACCGAGCCGTTCTGCAGGTTGACCGCCCAGGTTTCGTCCGCTCCTGTTCCGGTGATGGAGAGGGTATCGCTGCCGGGGCCACCGCCGATCCCCACCGGTCTTGTCACCGCTGCAGCGGCGACGTTGAACGTGTCGGCACCTGTGCCGCCGTTTAACGAATAGCTGTTCGTTATCCCGGTGGTAGCGTTCAGGTTAACCGTATCGCCCCCGCTACTGGCGTTCACGATGACGTCGGCGTTGAAGGTAGAGTCGAGTGCGTTGAGATTGATCGTGTCCGGACCGAGTCCGGCAGCGGCGTTGATGGTGAGTGAGTCCGTTGGGTTCGCGAAGGTGACCGATTCGGCCAGATTCGAGTCGATGAACGATTCCCCATCGCCGGAGTCGCTGTCGTCGCCAAGGCTGATCATCTCGGCGCCGCCGGTGAAATTGAATACGCGATGAGCGGCGGCCGTTGCGTCATAGATCGGCTCAAGATCGGTGTAGTTGATCGTTAAAGTGGTCCCATTCACCAGGAGGGAGATGGAACCCGAGTCTGGCCCATCGAACCGGTAGGTGACCTGGTCCGCCGTGGCGTGGGTTATCTTGAGCTCGTCGGCCCCCGTGCCTCCGTCGTAGTCTAATCCCCCGGAGGGAATGGGGTTCCCGTAGGTGAAATCGATCGTGAGCGTGTCGTCCCCGCCGAGACCGTTGATGGTGATGGCATCGACATCTGAGGCAGCGCCGTCGAATAGTGTAGTTCCATCTCGCTGGATCTGGATGTTGTCCACGTTCGAGGGGTTTCGGCGGAGCAAGAAACTATCTGCGCCGCCGGTGCCGTCGATTTCGACGGTGCTGAGCAGGATGCGCTCTTCGAGCTGCTCCAATCGCGGATTCCGTTGTTTCTTCCGGTTAGTCGCCTGGGACCGAGTCTTGTGTGTGTGGGAATACGGACGACGTCGAGGGGGGCTCGACTTTGCCATTGTTCCAACTCCGGACGGCAAACTCACAGATGCGCCTTAGTCGCTAATGACTCGACAGCATCTCCGACGTCCGTGCGAGATGACAAACAACCGATGCACAGCCCCTCATCGCGGGACTGTGGCAAAGATGGGCACCGCGAACCATGTTCAGATGCCCTAGGTTACCTGATCCGGACCACCCTGTCAAGCCTCCTAATCGGAGCATTCGTCATGCTCGGTGCTACCCTCACCGCTCACAGCGGGCCCCGTCCATAGGCGGGTATCGAGGGATGACCAGTGTGGGAGGATAGTCGCGCCGCTGGTAACTTGGTTAGGCCGTTGGAGGAGGAAGATTGGCGGCATCGTGGGTGTGTTTGGGCTGTACGGGCTGCGTGTCGGTGCGGCACCGGGGCGGTGTAGATCGGTGCCAACCCGACAGCCACCGTGGATGCAGAGCAGGGCGCTTTGGGCTGGCGGATGAGGGCGAAACGCGATGGAGAAGGGGGAGTTGGTCGGAAGCCGTCGGCCCGGAAAGAACCGGCGTTGGTCGCTGCATTGGGCGTGGTTGGAGTGAGGTGAGAAGCTAGTCCAGGTCGTCCCCCTTTAAGCCGAGCTCATCGAGGCGGCGGTAGAGCGAAGAGATACTCAAACCCAGGCGGCGAGCGGCTTCCCGCTTATCCCGGCACTGGGACAGAACCCGCTGGATGTGCATCCGCTCGTAGACCTTGAGGGCTTCCCGCAGATTGTCCCCCACATGGGGCAACCTCTCGTTCTTCCCCGTCAGGTACGGGGGCAGATCCTCGGGGCGGATACAGTCCCCCTCGCACATGACCAGGGCGCGCTGGATGGCATTCTCGAGCTCGCGTACGTTCCCTTTCCAGGGGGCTGCGAGCAAAATCTGCATGGCCGCGTTGTCGATGCACACGGGGGGTCTCCCCATGTTGCGACAGTGTTTTGCGATGAAGTGCTCGACCAGCAGGGGAATATCCTCTCGCCGCTCGCGTAGGGGGGGAACGTGGATCGTCACGACATTGAGCCGGTAGTACAGGTCGCGGCGGAATCGACCCTCCTCGACGGCCTTGGCCAGGTCCTGGTTGGACGCGGCGATAATCCTGCAGTTGATGGCCACGGGTTCCGTGGCGCCTACGGGAAGGACTTCCTTCTGTTCGATGGCCCGCAGCAGTTTTGCCTGCAAGCCCACGTCCATTTCTCCGATTTCGTCCAGGAACAGGGTGCCGTCGCCGGCTGCCTGGAAGAGCCCCTCGTGATTACGCTCCGCCCCGGTGAAGGCTCCTCTGCGGTGGCCGAACAACTGGCTCTCCAGCAGATCGCGGGGCAGGGCAGCACAGTTGATCGCCACGAATTTCTTGTCCCGCGCGTGGCTGTGCTGGTGGATCGTTCTTGCCACCAGCTCCTTGCCGGTTCCGCTTTCTCCGACGATCAACACGTTCGATGGCGTCGGGCCCACCTTCTTGGCCTGTTCGAGAACCGCGCGGATGGCCGGGCTGCAGCCGATGATCTCGGGCGCGTCAGCTTGCAGGAGGGCAAGCTGACGACGCAACATGGCGTTTTCCCGACACAGCGTACGGTACTCAGTGAGGTGGTGGATCTTGTGCAGGAGGTCATCAAAGATGATGGGTTTCATCAGGTAGTCATGGGCCCCCGCCTGGAAACAGGCCACCGCGTTTTCCACGGTGGCGAACGCGGTGATCATGATCACCAGCGTCTCGGGCGATTCCTGCTTAACCGCGTTCAAGAGCTCAAGCCCGTCCATGCCGGGGAGCTGCACGTCGCAAAGCAAGACGTCGAACGGAGCGGCGCTGTCGCGGATCGCTCCCAGCGCTTCTTCGGCCGAGCATGCGGTGACGACCTCGTAGCCCTCGTTCTGGAGGAATTCCGCCAGCGACTCGCGGATGATGATCTCGTCGTCAACAACCAGGATGCGCCCCCGCGGCCGTTGCTCTGTTTCCTGAGATGAACGCGAGCTTGTGCGTACCTGAGTCATGGTTTCCCCGTGTAGTCGATAGCTCTCCATGCGGACCGCTTGCCAAAGCTAACGGCCCCCTTCGTTGCCGACCGCAATCGGTTCGGTTCTCGGACGGGGCTGCATTGGCATCTCTCCTGCGCTCGGGCACGGCAACACGACACAGAACGCCGCGCCACCGAGTTCCGATTCGTGCAGGGTCAACTGCCCACCTAATTGTTCGACGATTCGGCGGCAGACGAAGAGTCCCAACCCCGTGCCGGTTCGCTTGGTGGTGAAGAACGGCTCAAAGACACGTTCGCGCAGCTCCGCCGGCACACCCGGCCCGTCGTCCTCCACACATACCTCCACGTACGCCTTCGTGCGAGACGCGCGTACCCGCACCGTTCCGCCCTGTTGGGTGGCATCGATGGCATTCAAAACCAGGTTCAGGAAAAGTTGCACGAGACTGTCGCCGTCCGCCTGAAAGGTAGGGAGATCGCTGGGGACATCGATGAGCAGTTGACGGTTTTTTCCCCCCTTGTAGTAGCGCGCGATACTCAGCGCTTCCGAAATCACATCAGCCAGGCGAACCGGACCGATGCTTCTCTTACCCGGTCGGGAGAAGTCGATCAGTTCCCGCAGGATGGTTTGGATCCGGCGGAGCTGCTGTTCGATGAGCTCCAGTTTCTCGCGGGTGTATTCGTCTTGCTGCCGCCGTCTGAGCAGTTGGACCAGGGAGCTGATCGACGCAAGGGGGTTGCCCACCTCGTGGGCAATGCCGGCGGCGAGGAGCCCGAAGGCTGCCATCTTCTCCTGATGCAACAGCGTGGCCTGGACTTCCTCCAGTTCCCGGGTCCGCTCCGCGATCCGCTCTTCCAGGTGTTCATGGGATTCCCGCAGACGCTCGTTCAGCCGCACCACATCCTCACGGGCGCGGCGGAGCAGGTTGGCCAGCGAGGTGCTGGCCCACGTGACCCAGAACAACAGGACCATGGTGACGGCGTAGTCCCAGCCTATCACCGACCATCCCGCAGGCTCGGCCAGCGCCACGGTGGTGTAGCTTAGGCAATGCAGCAGCCAGGTGACGTAGGCGGTCAGGCTGTCGTAGCGGATCGCGCACGAGATGAGCGATAGAACGTAGTAATAGCGGAACGGGCTGGTTGGCCCGGGACCGAAGTCGAAGTAGCACAGCAGTCCGAGGAAGACGCTTTCGAGGACGGAGATGATCAGCGGATAGCGCTGGAGGAGGACCTTTCCTCGCATGCTGTACGAAGTGTCCAGCAGGGCGTAAAGTCCGCCCAGGGATAGCAATGCACGAAGGGCCAGGATGTTGCCGTCGGTCCCCACCTCCCGCGCTCGCGCTTCGACAAGGATCACGCCCAGCAGCACACCCATCCAGCGGACACGGACGGCGATGCCTTCGGCCGCAAGATCCAGCCCGCCGGCGGGCGAATGCGGCGAGGAGTCGTCACCCCGTGTGGCAGGCTCAGCGACAGTGGTACGGCGATCTGCATCATGCATGACAGAGGACGACGGTCAGTGGTTCGCCTTGGCTAATTGTACTGTACCGCTCATAATGGGCGGGACGCTCAGCAGACAGGCGTAGGTCCGCCTAACCTACGCTCCGCCGCCCGACGTGGGGGTGCCATGACCCGTGTCTCTGTCGTCGCCCCGGCCTACAACGAAGAGGCACTCGTTGCAGAGTTCGTGACACGCTGTGATCGCGCGCTACGCGAAGCCGGTTGCGATTATGAGATCGTTGTCGTCGACGACGGCAGCAAGGACAACACCTTCCTGAAGCTGCTGGATCTACGCCAGAGCTATCCGGCACTGAAGGTGGTCCGACTCAGCCGAAACTTCGGCCAGGAGCCTGCCGTACACGCGGGGTTGCAACACGCAACCGGTGATGCGGTCATCGTCATGGACGCCGATCTCCAGGATCCGCCCGAATTGATCCCTGAGCTGCTCCGCAGATGGAGGGACGGTGCCCAGGTGGTGGTGGCGCGGCGGCGGAGCCGGGGTGAGCCCCTTCTGCGCCGCATGGCTACCTCGCTGTTCCACTACATCTTCCACCGGTATGCCTCCGTGACCGATCCGCCCGACACAGGCCTGTTTTGCCTGATCGACAAGCAGGTTGCCGATGTGCTCCGGCAAATGAGGGAATTCCATCGGTATTTCCGTGGCTTGCGCGCCTACGCAGGTTTCAACCGCGCCGACGTCTGGTACGACCGGCCCGATCGGAATGGCGCTCCGCGACAGAGCTTGGCTAAGCTCTTCCGCCTTGCGGGCGACGCTCTCTTCAGCTTCAGCTACGCTCCGCTCCGGATCAGCTTACTGGTGGGAACGATCGTCAGCGTCCTGTGCATCAGCTACGCTACCTTTCTTTTTGTCGTGCGGCTGTTGAACCTCTGGGTTGTGCCCGGGTTCACGACTCTGGCGGTGGCGATCCTCTTTCTGGGCGGCCTCCAGCTCGTTGCCCTCGGGATCACCGGCGAGTATATCGGTCGCATCTACGAAGAGGTGAAGCGGCGTCCGATCTACATCGTGGCCGATCGGGTCGGGTTCGAGGCGAGCGGCTCCGAGGCATTTCCGCCCGACCAGCCCGAAACTTCCTCCAAGACGAGCACCGGATCCGGTTTGGGCAGGCTCGGTTCCGAGCAGGGCTGAGGGGCGAGCTTTTGCCGGATGTCTCAGAAGTGGGAATGGTTGATCGGGGTGATTCCCAGATTTGATGCGCGCAGGGCTGGCGGAGCCGGCTCTTGGTCCGTTTCGGTCCTCGGCACAGGAAATGCGAGAGAAACTAGGGAAGCTCGCCGTGCGCCTAAAGGGCGAACTTGAGGGATAGGGCGCGGCTAACAGGGAAGAAGATGGTGGTCATCACCGGGCGCGTTTCAAATCTGGGACGATTCCGCTATCCCCGGCTCGACTTTTCCTCGGTCTCCTCGTTGACTTTCGCTGCGATGGGCCAATATCTTCTTCGTTCGGCACTAACGTAGCCATCCTGCTGCGGAGACGAACCGATGGCCGAGGCAAGTAAGGGAGCGAACAAGCCGGACCAGCGGACCGAACAGGTGACCCGGCGGTGGGCGTTCCTGGAAATCCTGGCGTATCCGTTCAAGCTGGTCTTCGGGTCCTGGTTCGCGGCTGGGTGGATCTCCTTCACCGTCGCGACCATTTCGGCGGTGCTCTCCTGCGTGCGGTTCCTGTATCCGAACGTGCTGCGGGAACCGCCGATGACGTTCAAGGTAGGTCCTCCCGAGGCGTTTGAAGAGGGAGTGGTAAGGACGGACTGGAAGGCAAAGTACGGCGTCTGGATCGTTCGCTACCGAAACCGCATCTACGCCCTACGCTCTGTCTGCACCCATCTTGGCTGTACGCCAAACTGGTTGTCCAGCGAGTTCAAGTTCAAATGTCCGTGCCACGGCAGTGGCTTCCGGATTTCGGGTATCAACTTCGAAGGGCCCGCACCGCGGCCGCTGGAGCGGTACGCGGTTCGGATCGCCGAGGATGGCCAGATCGAAGTCGATCGGTCCAAGATCCTCCGGGAGGATTTGGGCCAGTGGACGGAAGAGAATGGGGCTTGGATTACTGTGGCGTGAGGGTTAGTAGCGGCTAGTGGGCAGCAAGCTCGGGTGAGGCCAGGCCACTGGGGAAACCGATGGGGCTAGGCGACTACCTGCGTAATACTCAGGTTTGGAAATCGATTTTCCGTCATCCGGCGCCGGTCGACCGACGCAATCGCGTCGTCGTCGTTCTGACCAACTTCGTGTTGCACCTGCACCCGGTGAACATCCGCAAAAGCGGCCTCGATCTCTCCTACACCTGGTGCATGGGAGGGTTGACCTTTTTCCTCTTCCTTGTGGAGACGATCACGGGCACTCTGCTGATGTTCTACTATCGTCCCACGGTGCAGCACGCCTACTGGGACATCCTGAATCTGCGCGACGTAGTGACGCTGGGCATCCTGCGCGAGATGCATCGTTGGGGGGCGCATGCGATGGTCCTCGCTG
>JALSID010000438.1 GCA_026981825.1 Planctomycetota bacterium | reverse complement strand
GTCTCGTGTCGATGTGCTGGTGGAAGAGGCTCGCCAACTGCCCGTCGTACTCGTGCCCTGTTAGCTCCCGAAGGTAGGTCCAGAGTACACGAAATCCCCTGCTGCGTCCCGCCCCAGATGGGCTCATCTCCCTGTCCTCCTAACGTTCTGCTGCGCTTAATTGCGTTTGCGCTTAATTGCCTTGCCACGGTATCCTCACGGGAGTCACACCCCAGTCCAGCAGTTGCTGATAGGCCAGATTCACCAGGCGCTTGGCTGTTCCCTATCGACCCCGCCTTTGCGCAGGGCCCGGTACTCGATCACCCTCATTAACTCCAGCGTCAGCTTGCACTCACGGGCGGCACAGAGGCTGTACCACTCTCGCTGTGCGCGCGTGATCGCGTCGTGAGTTCTTCTGTCCACGAGTATCGCCAACGCTTCATCCAGACGGTAATTCGGGTGGTCGCGCAATGCCGCCTTGGCGAAGAGGTGATGCGCTTGCCAGTTCTTGCGGGTCCCTTTCAAGGCTTTATATGGCGCCGGAGTATCGTGGTAGGCATTATGTACCAGCCATCCCCACGCCCCCACCCCGTACACATGCTCCCCCGCCACCTCGAGGTTGTACACGTACGCCGGGGGAGCACGGGGGGCGATGGAGACGACGCGGATCTGCTCGTCGAAGAGCGAGCGGAGCTGCTCTCCGATGCGCAGCTCGCCCGCGGGCACAAACGCCTGCCGGTCCTCGCTCCAGATCGGATGGTTCGGCGTCACGCCCAGCTCTTCGGTTTCGCCCGCTTCGTTGGCCACCGTCAGCGTGATCAGCTCATCCACCTGGTGGCGAAACCGACCGGTCACCACGGCCCCAGGGCCCGACTGGATCGGCGGACAGGGGCCGATCTCATACAGCTCTGCCCAGCCAACCAGGCCCAGTTCTTCCAGATCGAGATACACCCGTGCCTCGGTCTCGACGGTTCGGTCCCGCGTGGTGTACTTCGGTACGGCGACACCCTGAGCCTCGAACCAGGAGATGGGCCGCAAGAGTTCGATCTCGGCGGTGGAGCCGTCGGGTTTGCCCATGCGAAGCCGAGCGGTTCGCCAGGTGAGCGGATCGGGTTCGAGCTCGCGGCCGCGTTCGCTGGGATCGCGCTCGGGATTGAACGCGAGCACGCGTTGTCCAAGTCGGACTTCTTCGATCGGCACCGCTTGGACGGGCACGACCGCTCCGGTGATCGGATCGACCGCAAAGCCGCGGTCGCCGTCCGGATCGAGCCCTGGGGCAAGGCTGGTATGGTCCGGCCTGTCGGGAAGAGCGGCACTCGCGAGCGAGGAAGCTCCGGGCGGTACCATACCCCCCGCAGAGCCGGCGGCGTGGAACGTCGACCGAACGAGCATCCCGAGGCCGAGGAGGATGCAGGCGGCCGCCACGGCCTGCCAGACGATGCGCGCCGGGGAAGCGAGCCCGAGCGTCGAGTCGGCGCTCAGGCGAGCGTCTTCGTGGCGGGCGCCCTTGGTCAGCGGTCTGACTGATTGTGCGGCGTGCGCAGACCGACCGGTGCCTAGCCTCAAGGAATTGCAGCGCAACGCGGCGCGTTCGGAGCCATCGCCAGGATCTCCAGACTGACCCGGCGCCTCCCTGTGCGCTTGGCCGATCGGCGGGCTGGTAACCGAACCGAGGGGGCTATGTTTTCCTCGGCTCAGGCGTGCCCGTGATGCAATTGCATCGGGCTCAGTCGCTGGAGAATCCAGGTCTGGCCGGCTTTCTTTTGGCCCGATCAGCTCTTCCACTGCTCCGTCCTGCAAGAGCAAGGCGTCGACAGTCTGGGCTTCGGCATTCCCGAGCTCGGTCTGCTCGCGGGGCTTTTTGCCGACCGCATCCGCAGGCTTGTGGATGGGGCAATTTCCCTGGGACGCAGAAGAGGCGGAGCAGTCCGCGGGTAGCTGCGGATCACGCGGGGGATGAGCTGTTAGGAAGAGCGCCTCCGGTTGGAGGGACTCCGCCCGGTGACTCCCGTCGGCGTTGCTGGGCTGCGGTCGCTTGTGAGGAAAGAGGGCGCTAGCGAGCAATCGCAGCATGAGGATTCCCATGGCTGGGTGCTGCCTGGGAATGGGTTCCCTCGGCCAGCGTCGGGTGCTCGAGGGCCGAGCGCTGCACGAAGATCACGATAGCTGCGGCGCGTGCGGTTGTGCAAGGGGTGGGGCGGATGGCCGAGCCTGCACGGGGCGTCGACGTACCGTTGCGCGGCCGAGGGCGCCTTTCCCGCCTGCAACCGCTCGCCAAAGGAAGCGGTGCCGCCTGCCGCCCCGCGGGACCGAACCGCGGCCGCGGCGACGGCGGTTTTGGAGTGCGGCAGTCCTCTGCCACTTTCTTTCAAACCCGACGGAGCTGGAGAAGCGCGGGCCGGAATCAAGCCTGTCGAAGAAGGGAAAAGTCCACCAGCGGCCGGCCGGAAGGGGGTAGGGCTAATTGCCCGCCGCCTGGCGGGACGGGGAGCGTCGGACCGCCGTCGCGCCGGCGACGGCGCATTGGTACGCCCGCCCGGCCCGGGCGGGCAGGGATTACCCGCCAGCCCGCGCCCGGACCCGGCCGCCTGCGCAGAGGCGCATTCTTCGCGAGCCGCGCCTACGTGCCGCGGCGAGCCGCGGGCTCGCCACGCCCCCCGGCGTTTCCCCCGCCCGCAACCGCTCGCAAAAGCCAGCGATGCTGCCCGCCGCCCGGCGGGTCCGGACCTCCGCCGGGGCGACGGCGGCTTTGGAGTGCGGCAGTCCTCTGCCGCTTTTGGAGCGCGGCACTCCTCTGCCGCTTTCTTTTTTTCGCGGACGTCGAGCGGCGCGGTGGGGGGCGTAGGCGCTGCAGCGGGCCTAGCGGGGCCGCAAGTGAAAGCGCGGGGGGAGTGCCGCCCTCCAAAGTTAACGAGGAGGATATCCAAGGGCCTGGCTGTTAGCCAGGGCCTGAGGAGCTCCGGGGGACGATCGTCAGGCGGCCTGTGTTGGATCATGGTTGTCGCTGTCCTCCCCTATGGGGGAAGACCAGGGACCCGAGAGCCGTATGCGCGAGAACCCCACGTGCGGTTCGGAGGTAGGGGAGCCCAGGGAACCGAGCTCCCTACCGCTATGTGGTACGGCCGCCCGGCCCGGGCGGGCAGGAATTGCCTACCAGCCCGCGTCCTGACCCACCCGCTTGCGCATGGGCGCATTTGTCGCCAGCCGCGCCTACTCCGACCGCCGAGCCGCAGGCTCGCCGGCCCCCGTCGCTTTCGACGCCCGCAACCGCTCGGCAAAGCAAGCAATGCCGCCCGCCGCTGGCTGGGACGGGAGCTTCGCCGCTCCGTTGGCGGAGCATCGCTACCCCGCGCTGTAGCGTGCTTGGGTTGGATGCGGTCTCCGTGGAAGGCAATCTACGGCTCATGGTCCAGGGGAGCCCTCCGTGTCGCGGGCCCGGCCCCCGCCGGGACTTAGCCCCGGTGTAGCTCTTTGCCTGCGTGGAACCGCACCGCTACGCGGAGCTTACTCAGCAAGAAAAGAGCACACGCACACGGTTGACCAAGCACCTCCAGGATCCGAGTCGGGGGCCAGACGCCGGTAGGCCGAAAATCAACGTGCACCTCCTGAACTTCCGACTCCAAATCTACGCGCCCTTTTTCTCGGGCGTAGAAGTCCACACGGAACCATCCGCAGAGGACACGCTCGGCTAGCACGCGGAATGCTGTGTCCGATTCCAGGTCAAACCAGGAGTAATCCAGTCTACCGTCGCCCGTCTCGATGACCCGGAACCCCCTTCCGCCGAACGGGTTGTATAAGCTTAGCATGACTTGCCGCGGAGCGGGCCAGCGCACCCAGAGCAAGTAGTCCGGTCTAGGTAAGTCGATCCAGCCCATGTCCGCTGCAATCCACCAACGAAAGGGGTTTGGGCAGAAGACGTCTTGCACTTTCAACTCTTGCCACTGGTCGGCGCTCATGGGGAATCGCTCCTTCTGTCGTGACCTTCCCAACGGCCCACAGGACGCCGAACCGGTCAGTCCACTTTCCATCCAGCTGTTCCGTGGCCGTAGGCCCGTGTCCACGTGCTGAACAGGGCCGGACGCTCTGGGATTGCGCCAGCTCCTTGCCCAATCTAGCGACACCTTGGGCCTCGAACCTGGTGGCCGGTGCCTCCGTTCTTGGGCACTCCCAATCCGGAGCGGCTTTTTCCTGAAGAAGCCGTCTATACCCTCGCCGGCCACTGTGTCGCTGTGGTGCCACTGCCGCGCCTGAGTGCCCCATTCGCCGATGGCTTGGGCCGCTTCTTGGCGCCCCAACCCCGGAGGGAACTGTTGCTGGGCAGAGGCCGTTCTTGCGGATGCGCAACCCGAGAGCGAAACCACCACATCGGTTACCGAGAATCGCTTGGTCGCACTGCACCCCCGACCGCGTGCAACTCCACTGGCAACGGGAGAGCATGCCGTAGGCTGGCTTCGACTAAGACGAAGCCCAGCCAGCTCGTCCCGCTGCCCGCCAGCACCCAGCTGCCGTGATGTCGCTCTGGGCTCGTACTGTTGCGAGCACGACCGGCTGCTGCTAACCGCGTTCGCGATCCTTCCGGCGATACACGCAACGCAGACGGGCAGCATGCGCAACGAAGAGAAAATCCCCTTTCTTGTACAGCGAAAGCTGATACAGTCGAGGCAGCAGCCGGCGCACCCGTAGGGGACCCGCGTCTGACCAGGACGACTCCTCGCATCTGCGTCGGGTCTCATCGCCCATCATGAAAAGCGGTGCCTCGGTAAGCGTTTCCAGTGTGGGCAGGATCGGCTCCACCTCCACTCGGAGCATCCAGAGCGGCACGGCAAGCAGCCAAAAAGAGACGTCACGCAGGCCTTGGGCAGCCGAGACCTGCGTCGGCTTCAGTTCCACCCGCAGGGATTGCGGGAATCGGTGCGCGATGCTAACGACCTCCAAGTGATGGAAGCCGAGCGTCTTGTCTCCTGCGCGAATGACCGCTTCACCGGCGGAGTTCCAGATCAGCTCTGCTCGCTGCAGTTTGGGTTGTTCTCCTGGTTGTGGGGGGTTCATCGTTGAGCTTTCCGGCAGTATTCCAGTAACAAGCGGATGTACTCCTCTGCCTCCGGCCACCAGTCGGGATGGTCGAGAAGCTCGTCCGCGTCGGCGATCCTGGGATCAGTGCGACTCAGAATCTGCTCGGCGAACCGAAAGATTGCATCTCGCAGCGTCTGACGGTCGACACAGGCAACCCGATCGCTCCAGGTGGCGCCGATCTCGCAGAGGTCACTGCCAAGAAACCGAAGTTGCCAGTGGCTGCTCGAGTAGGTGGTGCCCGCATAAACTCGCCACATGTCTGCAGTCCGCGTTTCCCATACCACGAGTCCCTGTAAGAACTCGATGAGCACGACGCTGGGCGACACAACAAGGTAATCCTCGAAGATCGCGTCCAACGTAACGTCGCCCACCCGGCACACTACGATCCCCTCGCCACGAGACGCGCCCCGTCCGGGGAGGCCAGCCACCCATCTCAGAGACATGGACCTGGCGACCTGCTCCTTCCCACTCACTTTTCCACTCCTATCACCGCGAATCGTGCACCGCGTGGAACTCGCACCGGCGTGCTATTACCCGGCCGTGAGCACCACCCGACTCAAACACCAACACCCACATCGTCGTGGGCAGCGATGTCGCGTAAACCTCGACTTCCTTTTTGACGGAGAGCACCGTCTCTCCCTCGCTAGGCCCGGTGCCAGATGAGCTGTGGACGCTCGCAACCGACAGGGCGCGGCGAAGTTGGGCGCGTAGGACCCCACGTGCTGTGAATCCCAGCCACTCCAGCACGCGACCGCCGGCTCGCGGCTGAGTGACCTTATCCCCACTCGGGGACTTCAATTCGCGCGCAAGGCGCAACAAGACTTCCATTTCTCTGGGACGGCGCCAGACTACAGTGCGGTACTGTGCCCCAAGCAGGGAAACAACCCCCCACGCGGTCCGCAGGCTGCGTGAGAAACCAGCCTGTTCTGCGGGCAGGCGGAGCAGGTGCAGAAAACATCTCTGAGCTCTGGCCATGGTTATATCGGAGGTACGGTGAAACCCTGGTTTGCCAGGTAGCTGCTCAGAAATCTTACCCAGTTTTCGGTCAAACCAAGCCGTACCAGGGGCTTCTGCACCCGGTTTGGGAGTCTAGGAATACCAGCACTAGGTGGGGTGTGTCGATGGCTGTCCTGAAAAACTTCTTGTCGAAATGGGCCTTCCCGGCGAGATCGAGGTGGACCACCACCTCGGCGGCTTTCTTCTCGTCGAAATATCGAACTACCTCGTCGGGTAGCAGGTGACGGAGGTCGTCGTAGCCTATCCGTGTCTTGAGGGTTACGCGGTTGCCTGTCAACCTATTGACCATACGGAATTGGTCCGCCCACTGCTTCGCCAGCGCCGTCGGCCGGGGGTCGTACGCGTTGTGTGCGAGGGCGGCCCACGCCCCCACCCCGTACACATGCTCCCCCGCCACCTCCAGGTTGCACACGTACGCCGGTGGAGCACGCGGGGCGATGGAGACGACGCGGATCTGCTCGTCGAAGAGCGAGCGGAGCTGCTCTCCGATGCGCAGCTCGCCCGCAGGCACAAACGCCTGCCGGTCCTCGCTCCAGATCGGATGGTTCGGCGTTACGCCAAGCTCTTCGGTCTCGCCTGCTTCGTTCGCCACCGTGAGCGTGATCAGCTCATCCACCTGGTGACGAAACCGACCGGTCACCACAGCCCCAGGGCCCGACTGGATCGGCGGACAGGGGCCGATTTCGTACAGCTCCGCCCAGCCAACCAGGCCGAGTTCTTCCAGATCGAGATGCACCCGTGCCTCGGTCTCGACGGTTCGGTCCCGCGTGGTGTACTTGGGTACGGCGACACCCTGAGCTTCGAACCAGGAGATGGGCCGCAGGAGTTCGATCTCGGCGGTCGAGCCGTCGGGTTTGCCCATGCGGAGCCGAGCGGTTCGCCAGGTGAGCGGATCGGGTTCGAGCTCGCGGCCACGTTCGCTCGGGTCGCGTTCGGGATTGAACGCGAGCACGCGTTGTCCGAGTTGGACTTCTTCGATGGGGACCGCATGGACAGGCACGACCGCTCCGGTGATCGGATCGACCGCAAAGCCGCGGTCGCTGTCCGGATCGAGCCCTGCGGCGAAGCTGGTATGGTCCGGCCTGTCGGGAAGAGCGGCGCTCGCGAGCGAGGAAGCTCCCGGCGGCACCATGCCCCCGGCAGAGCCGGCGGCGTGGAACGCCGACCGAACGAGCATCCCGAGGCCGAGGAGGATGCAGGCGACCGCCGCTGCCTGCGAGACGATGCGCGCCGGGGAGGCGAGCCCGAGCGTCGAGTCGGCGCTCAGGCGAGCGTCTTCGTGGCGGGCGCCCTTGGTCAGCCGTCTGACTGACTGTGCGGCGTGTGCTGAGCGACCGGTGCTTAGGCCCAACGAATGGCCTCTCAACGCGGCGCGTTCGGAGCCATCGCCGGGATCCCCAGGCTTACTCCGCGCGTCCCTGTGTGCTTGGCCGATCGGCGGGCTGATAACCGAAGCGAGGGGGCTATCTTTTCCTCGGCTCACGCGTTGTCGTGATGCAGTTGCATCCGGCTCAGTCGCTGGAGAATCGGGGTCTGGCCGGGTCTCTTTTTGCCCGATCAGCTCTTCCACTGCTCCGGCCTGCAAGAGCAA
>JALSID010000437.1 GCA_026981825.1 Planctomycetota bacterium | reverse complement strand
ATCGAACAGGAGGGAACGTACCCCCTGCCCGAGGCGGAACTGGACCGCTTTATGCTCAAAGTTCTTGTGGACTATCCAACTCCCGACCAGGAGGCGGTCATTTTGGACCGGATGGGCAGGACGCAACCCGACCTCCGAGTCGAGGCCGTCTGCTCAGTCGAGGATGTGCTCCGTGGGCGAACCGCGATCGACCGGATCTACGTGGATGATCGGGTGAAGCGGTACATTCTCGATATTGTCCAGGCCACAAGGAGGCCGCAGGACTACGGCATCAACGTGCGCCACCTGATCCGCTATGGGGCGAGCCCGCGTGCGACAATTTATCTGGCGCTGGCCAGCCGGGTCTACGCCGTGCTGCAACAGCGCGATTACGTGACCCCCTACGATGTCAAGCAGATCGCACCGGACGTCCTCCGCCACCGCGTGCTTTTGACGTACGAGGCGGAGGCGGAGGAGCTGACCTCCGACGATGTGGTGCGCACTATCCTGCGTCAGGTTCCGGTTCCATAGGAGGTCGAGGACACCTGTCGTTCCCAACAGGTTCCCCCAATGAGGGGGCCGAGCGAGTGCTGCGACGATGTGGAGTTGGTTACAACGACTGAGGTCGGCCGCTTCAGAGGAGGTGGTTGAGGCAGAGTCGGCTGCGTTACCCAGTGAGCTGCTCCGCCAGGTGAGACGCCTGGAGGTGCGAAGCAAGAGGCAGGTGCGCGACCTGCTGGCCGGCCAGTACGCCAGCGTATTCCGGGGCAGCGGTCTGCAGTTCGAAGAAGTGCGCGAGTACCTGCCCGGCGACGACGTCCGTTTCATTGACTGGAACGTAACCGCCCGTTTGGGACTACCTTACGTGAAGCGGTATCGCGAGGAGCGGGAGCGCACGTTGCTGCTGGTGGTGGATATCTCGGCCAGTGAAGGGTTCGGTACGGGCGGTCACACGAAGTGGGAACGATCGCTGGAGGTGGCCGCGCTTATCGGTCTAAGTGCCGTGTTGAATCAGGACAAGG
This sequence comes from Planctomycetota bacterium, assembly GCA_026981825.1. Lineage (GTDB taxonomy): Bacteria > Planctomycetota > Planctomycetia > JALXBF01 > JALXBF01 > JALSID01. The sequence goes on along the minus strand of JALSID010000437.1, from coordinate 36,450 downwards.
TAGGTCTGATTACGTTCGCGTCGGACGTGGAGCGGATTGTTCCCCCTCGCAAGGGCATGCCGCATGTGCTCCGGCTCCTTCGCGACCTGATGTGGTACCGACCTACAGGGCGCGGTACGAATCTGGCGGCTGCCCTCCGCCGCGTTCGTCGGCTGGCGAGACGCCAGGCGATCGTGTTCCTGATCAGCGACTTCTGTTCCAGCGGCTACGACCGGGACTTCAAGATTGTCGCGAAACACCACGATCTGGTGGCGATTTGTGTGTTTGACGAACGGGAGCTGCGTGTGCCGAGGAACATCGGGATCCTGCCCATTCGGGATCCGGAAACAGGGCATACTCTCGTTCTGAACACGCATCGCCGGGCGGATCGCGAGCGTATGGAACAACAGCGGCGTGCCCAGATGGAGCGTCTGCGCCAGCTTTGTCGCGCCTGCAACGTGGATCTGATCGAATTGAGTACCGATACCCAGCCTGTGCATGCCTTGCTCCGGTTCTTCCGGGGTCGGGAGAAGCGGTTGGCACATGGTTGACGCGGGGGGCCAATGTCCGTTGTGCTTTCATACCTGTGCAGAGCGTCTCTTCTTCTGCTGTTGTTGGCGGTGCGCACCGATCCGGCGCCCGTTAACACGCCGCCTCCTGGTGGATCGACCCGGACGGCGGTGTTGTGGGCCAACGAGTCGGATGGCGTTGAGGTACGGTGCGAGCTTAAACCGGCTGCGCCTCTGCTTTCCGACGAAATTTCGTTCTTCCTGTGCGTGACGGTCGCCAGAGCGGCCGGCTTTCCCGAGTTTCCCGACCAGGTGATGTACTCCGGGCCGGTCCGCGTGCGAAACACGCGGATTGTCCGCAAGCTGACGGCCGAAGGCGCCGTGGAGCACTGTCTCGTCCTCAAGCTCGTGCCACTGGACCGCGGCACGGTGCGGGTTGGCCCGGCCCAGGTCTACCTCCGCGACCCTTCCAGCACGGAGCCGATCGAGACGCTGTATGTGCCAGAACTGCAGTTCCAGGTGAGGACGCTGGTTCCTAAGGAGGTCACGACGGCGGCTGCGGAACCCCCCGTGGGCTTGCTTGTCGTTCGGCCCCCAATGTGGGGATACGCGGCAGCGATTCTCGCCGGGATGCTGCTGGTGGGGGGATGCCTGGTCTTCTGGTTGGTCCGTCGTCGTATGCTCCGGCCTCGCGTGGCCGAGTTCCAGTTCGACGCTCGCCACCGCGAGTTTCTCGACGCCTGGAGTCGACTTGGCGACGAAGCAGTGCGGTCAGAGGCCACGATCGCTGCGCTGAACTGCGTTGTGGGTTGGGTCAGGGGGGAGCTTGGCATAGAGTCTGCCGTCACGGAGGAAGAGTTCTTGGGGTATCTTCGGAGCGCCGCAGAGCTGCCGCCCGGTGTTGCGAAGCGGTTGGGATTGGTTCTGCCCGTGCTTCAGCGGCTCAAGTATGACCGAAACTTCTCCATCGATCGCAGCACGGCGGAACAGGTGATTCGCACCGCGGTCGAGGCTGCTCAGGAGCTCTACCTGGAGCGGCAGATGCGTGCGGCGGACGCCATTGGCCGCCGACTTGGAGGAACGGCACACGTGCCGCACCGCTAGAGAAGCCATGTGGTCGCTGAACTACTCGGGAACTCTTACACTTAGGCGAGGATGCTTACCGTAAACGGCGAACGCAGGCGATGGTTGAGTTTGCACATCCGGTCTGGCTGATCGCGTTGCTCTTCGTGGCACTGGGGTGGGTGTTGCAAGTGCGCGCAGCCAGGGCACGGCTTCTCAGCGTGCCGCTGGCTCAAGGGGCAGGGCGTCCCGGCTTCGGAGGCCGGGCTGCCCTTGTGTGGACTCTACCGGTGACCGCGCGCTGGCTGGCATTGGCTCTGCTGGTTGTCGGCCTCGCCCGGCCTCGGTTGCCTGACAGGGAAACGCGCATCTATCCGAAGGGGATCGCGCTGGTCCTGACCGTGGACACGAGCCTGAGTATGGTTGTGCGTGAGTTTCGGGTAGCCGGGGAGGAGTTGTCCAGGCTCGAGGCGGTCAAACGGGTGGCGGAACGGTTCGTGCGGGGGATCGGACGGTTTAGCGGTCGGACTGCCGATCAGATTGGCGTCGTTTCGTTCGCCAACTTTCCGGACGTGCGGTGTCCGCCTACGTTGAGCCACGGAGTGGTGTTGGAGGAGTTACAGAAGCTACGGCCGGCGCCGGTGCAGGAGCAGGGAACGAACATCGGTGACGCCATCGTCGCAGCCCTCGATCTGCTCGACGGCACCGATGCGCGGTCGAAGGTGATCGTTCTCTTGACCGACGGGGTCAATGAGCCTGCCCCCGTTGCGGATGCTCCTCCTCCGATCGAGCCTGAGCAGGCCGCTCGCTTGGCGGCCAGACTGGGCGTGCGGATCTACACGATCGGTACCGGCGTCTGGCACGGTCGGTTCTGGTACCGGGACCCGGATACAGGCGTCATCCACACGCCGGAGGCCAAGCCGATGGATCGGCGACTCCTGCGCGAAATTGCTACCGTGACCGGGGGTAAATTCTGGGTTGCGGACGAGATGGATCGCCTGGAAGCGATCTGGGAGGAGTTGGACCGGCTCGAGCCATCCCCCCTGGCGCCGGTGGTGTATCGGGACTACTACGAGTTGTTTCCGTGGATCGGATGGTTGGCGGTCGGTCTTCTCGCGCTCGAGCTGGTCATGCGCTGCACCGGCTGGCGTATGCTGGGTGCTCCGGTTCGTTGAGTAGCAGGGTGCGGGGAGAGACGGGGCTGGCCGCAGAGCGGCGGAGACTGACTGGCCTGGCAAAGAGAGCGTTGGCGCAACCATGTGGTCTATTGACTTTGGGCATCCTTTGCTGGTTTGGCTGGCTCCGGTCGGGGCTGCGGTGGCCTTGATCGGCGTCTGGCTCGGCACGTATCTGAGCCACAGAGCTGCTCAGAAGTTCTGGCGGGCCGCCGGGGACTGGCCCGTGCGCAGCTTCGTAGTTGGCCGTGCGCTGTTGGCGGCCGGCGGTGTCGCACTGCTCCTTTTCGCCACCGCCCTTCCGCGCTGGGGGTACGAAGTGGGCGTGGTCGTACGATCGGGCCGAGATGTTGTCCTGGTGGTGGATGTGTCGCGAAGCATGTTGGCCGAGGATGTATCGCCCAGTCGGTTGGAACGGTCCCGAACCGATCTTCTGGACGTGGTGGATGCGGCCCAGGAGCGAGGGGGGTGTCGGATTGGGCTGGTAGCGTTTGCCGGCGATGGCAGGAAGCTCTCGCCGCTTACGGAATCGTTCGGTTATGTGCGGCGGCAGATTGAGCGACTGGATCCGTCGATGGCGGCCCGCGGGGGCAGCTACATTGAATCGGGCCTGCGGAAGGCGCTGGAGCTGTTTGACGCCAGAACCGAGAGCTACCGCGACATTATCCTGGTCAGCGACGGGGATGACTTCGGCAGCGACCTTGCCGGCGTTGTTAAGGAGCTGAAACGCAAGGGGGTTGTCGTTCACGCAATCCTTCGTGGGGATGACCGACGCGGGGCCGAAATCCCGGTACAGACAAGCAGGGGAACGAAGCGGTACCTCCGTTACCACGGCGAGATTGTGCGGACGGTGGCCAATGGGGAACCGTTGAGGCGGATTTCGCAAGCCACAGGCGGGGTGTTTGTAGCAGCTCGTACGGCGCCGCTGGATGCGGCCCAGTTCTTTGAGGTTGCGGTCTGGCAGCGGCCGAAGAAACGTCGCGCCGAGGAATTGCACCAGAAGCCCACCGAACGGTTCGTCTGGTTCCTGGCGCCGGCACTGCTTCTGCTTGTTGCAGAGACGATGATGGGTTTCCCAGGATCGCCTGGGCATGGCTGGCGGAGTCCGGCACGCGGGCTGGCGGTTGTCGCGGTTGCGCTTGGCAGTCTGGTTTTGCTCACGGGGTTGGGGGCCGGGCCGTCGGGACAGGATGTGCCGCGCCGGCGCGATCGCGCGGAGGCCAAACGGTTCCTGCGGCGTGCTCTGGACGCGTACCGCAGCGGCAACCACGAGCAAGCCCGGACTTTACTGCAGCTTGCCGTGAACGAGGACCCGACCTGGTGGCTGTCCCTTTATGAGGTGGGGGCCCTCCTTGCAGAGCACCGCCTCTGGGGGGAAGCCGCCCATCGTTTCCTTGACGCGCGCAGGTACGCTCCCTTGGCCGTCCATCCGTTGATCAATTACTCGGCGGGCACGGCAACCTTCCGGCAAGCAGAGGAGGCACTGGTGGCGGGTGAACGGTCGAGCGCGGTCGGTCTGCTCGAGCGCGCCGACGCTCTGTTGAGCGACGCCCTCGCTCAGCTTAGGGCTGCCCCCGAGCAGACGGAGAGCGCGCTGAAGGACGTGTTAGACGGAGTTCGGGAGCGGCCGGCGACGGTGAGCGAGTTCGAGCGGCGGATCCGCTGGAACCTGGAAATGACTCGTCGCTTGCTGGCCAAACTGCGCGAACAGCCCCGCCAGAGCGCAGCCGGGCAGGAGCAGGAGGAGCGTGCCAAACGGCGCGATGGGGACGAGCGTCGGGACCGTTCGGGAGGGCAGCAGCGACGCGAAGACGAATCAGGGGGGCAGCGGCAACAGGGGGACGAGAACCGGCAGCAGGGACAGGAGCAAGAACGGTCGGAACAGCCCAACCTGCGGCAGCACAGCTCGCCGCGCACCGAGCGGCCCCAGCCGGATGGGCAGAGGTCGGAAGAGGAGAACCGACGGCAGGGGGAACGGCTTGAAGAACTCGAGGGCCAGCCTGCTCCGACGTTCCCGCAGGGGCGCCGTGAGCAATCTGATCAACCGAGCGATGCGTTGCATCGCCTGCGGGCCGAGATGCAGAGACTATTGGAGCGGGACCGCGCGCGGCTCCAACGCCGGTTTCGAGTGTATGTGCCCCGCGCCGAGAAGGATTGGTGAGCGACGGCGCTTGATAGCAGCGGATAACGGCGTGAGGCGACCAACGTTTGCGACAGACGCACGGGTCGGACCGTGAGAATCTGGCTGATTGCCATAAGCTGGACGCTCCTGATGGCCGGCGCTTTTGCCGGTACGGAGCCCGATGTACGGGTGGAACTTCAGGCGGACGATACCAGCCTGTTCGAGGGCCAGGTTGTGCGCGTCCATATCGACGTGCTCTTGCCCGCCCTGAAACTGGGCGACGAGTGGCTGTCGGTGCACCCGATCCTCCCAGAAAGTCCACCGCGACTGCTGGTCCCGTGGATTCGTGGTACGCGATGGCTTGAACTGACGGTTGATCTTGAGGACTACCTGCGCGACCGCGTCGCGTCGGACGGAGTCGGTTTCCTGATCAACGACCTGTTCCAGGAGGACCTGTTCAGTGCTCTGCATCCTGGTTTTGTGGACGTGGAACAATTTCAGCGTCCGGTGCGGTTCGATCGCACTCTGCTCGAGCTACCTGGAGGGGGGCGGGTCTACCGCTACCGCCTGTCGCTGCCTTATCGCGCGGTGCGTGTCGGGACCACAACGCCGCTTTCGGTCCATCTGACCGGTGAGATATGCCGGCGTGCGGAGCCCGTGGCCGGTCGCCGAATTCAGCTCCTCAGCGAACCGGTGCTCGTCCAGTCGAACAAGCTGGTATTTAGGATCGAGCCGCTTCCGTCCGTCGGTCGCCCCCCTACGTTCACGGGGGCTGTAGGCCGGTTCAAGATCCAGGCGACCGCGGATCCGACCGATGTTCGGGTCGGGGAACCGATTAGCCTGCGCGTGGTAGTCGAGGGGGACGGGGACCTGACGCGGTTCGGACCGCCTCGGCTGGGACACTCCCCCGGATGGGAAAAGTTCCGCGTCTACGAGGAGCCCGTTGATAGCGGCACAGAGGGGGCCAAGCGGTTCTTCGTATTCCGCATCCGCCCCAGGTCTCCGGACACCGATCGGATTCCACCCATCCTGTGGAGTTACTTCGACCCGTCGATTGCGGCGTACCAAACGGTGGCGACCAGGGCGATTCCCATCCATGTAGAGCCTGTGCAGATGGTTTCCATCGCTCCGCGCGATGAGTCTGACTCGGCCGGATCCGGGGGGGCTGATACCGCAGGCAACACGTTGGCGCGGAACCGGCCGGTGGACGATTTGCTTAGCCAGCACGGGCCGCTGATTCGGCGTGTGAGTGATCTGATCGTGTTGTTCCTTGCTCCTGGCGTGCTGTTGGTGCTTGGGGTGGCCGGCAGGGCCATGCTGTGCCGCACGCTGCTCGATCCCCAATCGCGCGCCAGGCGGCGTGCTGTTCGCGCGGCGCGTCGTCTGGTGCGCGACTTGGACACGTTCTCGCCGGAGCAGGCCGCTGCGCGCGTGCGGGACGCCGTGGGGCGGTTATTAGCTGTAGCGGTCGACGCCGCCCCCGGTGAGGTCATGGCAGACGAGATGCAGTCGTGGATGGCGCAGACTGATCAGCCGGAACTGTTCCGCGAGGTGGCGCAGGTGCTTCGGGAGTGTGAAGCGGTCCGCTTTGGCCGGGCGGAACTGCCCCCAGGGGCACCGCAGCGGTGGGCGCGCGTGGTCGAGCGACTCGCCACCGCGCTGACGAGGTCTCGGTCCGAAAGAGGGGGTATTGCAGGCGGTAGGGCTGTTCTGCTCCTCGTTGCCCCCCTGGTGCCCCTGATGACCACGCTCACCTTGCCCTCCGCTCGGTCGCGACTGGAGTCGGCGGCGGCGATTGTGCGAAAGGCGGCCGCGCTGTCCGGCGAACTCGATCAGCGCCGACAACTCTACCGGTTGGCGGCGGCCGAGTACGAAGCGGTCGCGGCGGAAGGGTGGGAGAACGGCTACCTCTTCTTCAACCTGGGCAATTGCTACCTCTACGCCGGGGAACTACCCAAGGCGATCGCCGCTTACGAGACTGCCCGGTTCTATATCCCCCGTGACCGGGGGCTACTCCGTAATCTGGCGGCAGCCCGACAACAGCTCGAACAGTCCGCTCCGGCGGGCTTCGTTCAGCTCCACCGCGGCCGCATCGATCGGCTGGCAGACGCGGTTCTCGAAGTGTTCAGCTTGCGAGAGCTGGAATTGCTCTGGCTGACCCCGTGGCTCATCGGATGGGGGCTGCTCTACATCGGAATCGGGGGGGCGGGGCGGCTGGTGCGGCGTTGGGGCCTCGGGGTAATCGCTGTGTCGCTGGCCGTGGCCGTACTGTACATGTTGGCGTTTGCATCCTTGGAGCGCACGGCTCGGTTCGTCGTGTTAAGGCCGACAGTCCTGCGCGTCGGTCCCGGTGTCTCCTACGACGGGTTAGAAAGCGGCCCGTTGCCGGCCGGAATCGTGATCCACGCCGACCAACGGCTGGGCGAATGGTGGCGGGTACGCCTGGGGAACGGTATGATCGGCTGGTGCAACGCAGCGGACCTGCAGTCTGTCGTGCCCCAGGGCTTTCGTGGTTCGACGGTAGGGCATTTTACCACTGGCGGCCGGGCAGTTCCGTGATCACTTCCGGCCCGGCCGATGTGACGATCACTTCGTACTCGATGCTGGCGCCCCCCACACCTGGCAGCACGAGCTTCGGCTCAATGCACAGTACCATCCCTTCGCACAGGACCGTTTCGTCCTCTGCCGTGATAAACGGTGGTTCGACGGTGTCCAGCCCGATGCCATGCCCTGCAAATGGCCCCAGGTGGTCGCCGAAGCCGTCGCGAACCGCTGACCGCTTCATCGCTCGGTACAGGTCTGCAGCCACGGCACCAGGTTTGACCGCTTCCAGCGCGGCCATGAGCGCATTGAGAGTGGCTTCCAGAAGAGCGGTCACCTCCTTCGTTGCGGTGCCGGCAACCGTTGTACGCAGCACATCGAACTGGTAGCCGCGGAAGGCACCGATGATGTCGAGATAGACGATGTCTCCTTCCTCGACGACGCGTCGTGTTGCCTGTGGCCAGCGCGATCCCACTTCACTCCACGGCCCGGTGTGCACACGCAAATAACGCACGAAATCCGCGCCCGCTCGAAGCGCTGTCGCGGTGCCCACCGCGCAGATATGGGTCTCCGGCACTTCCGGTTCTGAAGCCGCAATCGCGGCCGACAGGCCGGCGTCTGCAATCCGGGCAGCCGTACGCAACAAGATCTGTTCGGCCGGCGACTTCGCCATCCGCCATCGCCAGAGGTGGCTGCTTGCGTCCGCTATCTCGACGTCCCGCAGGTGCGCCTGAAACTCCCAAATCAGCGCTGCAGGCGCCACGTCCAGACCGGCAACCCCCAGCTTGCGAGGCGTGGTCACTGCGGCGAGTTCCTGGGCGATCGTTTGCCCCAGATTGCCGGTCTGAACCACGCGGTCCGCCACAACGAGATCCTGCCGATAGGGACCGTCATTGCACAGGATCACAGGGCCATCGGTCGGGATCACGACCGCCGAATAGCCGAACGCGCGGTGTCGTCCGTAGAAGGGGGTCGTGGGGAAGGGGGGAAAGTGATTGGTGAGATAGGCGACGTCGCCCGGGCGATCGTAGAAGGCCCGTCCAAACGCGACCAGCGCGTCCCAGCCCTGCTCACGGCAGAGAGCCCGCACACGCTCCTGTCGCTCCCGGAACTCCTCGGGCGTGATCCCGGCCGTCTCCGTGTGATCGTGAGCCATGGCAAACGGCGTCTCCCATATGGGGAATCCGGCGGTGCCTGAATCTTACCAGACGGCCAACGTTTGCCAAAGCAGTGGCAAACGGATCGCGCGGCGGTCCATGCCGCCGCCTTGCGATCGGCCGGGCGACTGGGCGATCCTACCTGTCCGCGAAGTTCAGCAGGAGCCCGGCGCTCTGCGCAGAATTTCGAAGCACATGGGGGCCGGTCACAACCATTCGCGCAGCAGATTTCGTGGCAGCGAGCCTGCTGGCGGCCAGGTTCCGTTCGCCTCAACGTCAGGGACAGGACGCGGCGCGTTTGCCGCGGCAGCGGAGAGAGACGGAGCTCGGGCAGCGGTACAATTCAGGTCACCCCAACCCTCCATCACATTTTGTCGAACCCCGCAACTTTTCCGCAGTGGATGTGGCGTCGATGGAGTCTGCAAGAGATCGACGAAAAGCCGTCGTCCTACTGAGCGGCGGCCTGGACAGTAGTACGACCCTGGCCGTGGCCGTCCACGAAGGGTATGAGTGCTACGCACTGAGCTTCGAGTACGGCCAGCGGCATCGTAAAGAGCTGGAGGCGGCGCGTCGTGTAGCCGAGTCGCTGGGAGTGCGGGAACACCGTATCGTCAAGCTCGACATCGCCCAGTTCGGGGGATCGGCGCTCACCACCGATGCTGACGTGCCCAAGGGGCGCGGGCTCGAGGAGATTGGGCACGGGATCCCCCCCACCTATGTTCCGGCGCGGAACACGATCTTTCTCGCCCATGCACTGGCGTATGCCGAAGTGATCGAGGCGTTTGACATTTTCATCGGAGCCAACTGTATCGATTACAGCGGTTATCCTGATTGCCGCCCCGAGTATCTCCGCGCGTTCGAGTATCTGGCGAATCTGGCCACGCGGGCGGCCGTGGAGGGCCGGGGCCGGTTTCGCATCCGGGCGCCGATGCTGACACTCAGCAAAGAGGACATCGTCCGCCGGGCACTTGAGCTGGGCGTCGACCTATCGCTTACCTGGAGCTGCTACGATCCGACGCCGGAGGGCCTGGCATGCGGCCAGTGCGATAGCTGCCTGCTTCGCAAGGCCGGTTTCGAGGCGGTAGGTGTAAGAGATCCCATCCCTTACGCGGTGCGCTAAAGAAGCAGCAGAAGTAGGGAACCGTTGCCTTGACACATTACCTGTGTTCCGGCTTCCACGGAAGAGAGCTCTGCGGGGGTAGGAGTTGCCAGAAACAGCGTCGGATTCGGCCGCAAGCTTGGTTGTTCGCGCCTCGCTCGGTGTGTGAGGACGGGCTGGCGAACGGCAACGGCCCCGATGGGGCGGCCGGATGCCGGTGTCACCTGCTGGGCCTCTGGTACACGTGTTCCGGGCACAGCCGGCTGTGTGGGGCAAGGGGGCTAGGAGCTGCTACCTTCGGAGCCGGTCCAAAGCCCGTTCTGACTCGTTGAAGCCGCGTCTTCTTGCTCTTCTTCGGACCACATCGTTGGCAGGACCCCCTCCGGGAGGGCGTCATCGAGGGGCTGGGGATCGAGCAGATAGGAGACCATTCGCCACAGGGGCTCGCCGGTGGCCTCATCCACGGGTACGGCGCGTTGGAGCACGTCGCTTGCTATGGAGGGCACTCGCGAGACGAGCGAGCGTATCGCCGCCTCGCCGGGCACGGTCTCTTCGGGCAGCGGCCGGGGCGGCTTGATCGGTTGCGGTCTCTCGAGCCGCCGGGTGGCCACGTCCAGAAGTTTCCCCACGCCGTGTGGAAGGGGCAGCAACCGTGCCCGAACAAGCAGCAAGCAGGTGAAGGCGACGACAATGCCCACGGAGCAGACAAAGGCGAGCGTACGCGCCGACCAGATCGCGACACGAGGCGTCGAGGATCCAGGCGTGGAAGCGTCGGTGGTCAATGACTGCTCGACCCGTTTTTCGGGCTCGCGTGCGTCTCTGCCGGAGCTCCACTGTTCGGCTGCGAGCATGGCGAACCCTGCCTGCAGGAGGCAGTAGCCCCGGTGTAACGACCGGCAGCTCGGGCAGGTGACGCTATGCCTGTGGAGCTCCGGATCCCAGGACAGGTCCTCGATCTGGTCACCCAGATCAAGGAGTTGGTTCAGTCTTAGCTCGAAATCTTCGCAACGCATAGCAGTGTGGTCCCCAGCGCACTTCGAGTGCTGTACGGTGTTGTGTCAGTCATCCCGGTGGCTCAACGTTTCCAACGGAACCAGGGATGATCCGACGGTTGTTGGATCCCAACCTGCTGCGACCAGCGACCTGGCGACCGTTGCTCGTGCGCGGTGCAACCAGGTTTTAATGGTGCCCACCGGTCGGTCCAGCATCTCGGCGATCGTTTCGTAAGGCAGTCCTTCCAGGTGGAAGAGCTCGAGCACGCGGCGGTACTCCGGCCGCAGCTCCGCGAGTGCGGCGCGTAGGGCGTCGGCGAGTTCCTCGTCGACTTCCACGGGGGCAGCACTGACCGCTGTGTCGCCGTTCGTTTCGAGCACCGGGCCGCGCCGGCCTCGCTCCAGAAGCAGCGTACGGCAGAGGTTGATCGCGATCGCCGCCACCCAGCTATAGACGGGCCGCCGCCCGTCCCATCGGTACAAGTTGCGGAAAACGCGGAGGAACACCTCTTGGGCGGCGTCATCGACGTCAGGCCCGCCGCCGAGATAGCGGCGACACGTGCTGCGCACCAAAGGCTCCAGACGCCGCACCAGCTCCTCCTGAGCTGCGCGGTCGCCACGCACACTGCGATCGATCAGTTCTTTTTCGGTGAAGTCAGCGTACAAGGCTGCACGCCCCAAAGGTGCTACCTCCTCCCCATACCGTGCCCGGCCCGTTGGGTTTCGTTCCCGTTTCTCCTGCCGGTCGCGGGCACCACAGGCGCGAGAGTTGAGCGATGTGCAGGTCACGTCAGGACTTCTGTTGCGCAGCAGCCACGATGTCGCGAACGATCTCCCGGGCTTTCTTGTACGAGCGTTTGATCACCATTGCCCGAGCCTCGAGCTGGTCTTCGGTAAAGGAGCGACCGGGATCGGCCGGCGAAAGGCCTGCAATCGCTAGGGTCAGCGGCAAGAGTTCGATGAAGCGACGGTATTCCCTGACCTCTGCTTCCCCCATGGCGATCTCTCCCGAATGGCGTAGCCTCAATCGCGGATGCCTATCGCTATCTTAACGGAACTTGTCCGCAAGTTGCTGGGCCGACGGCAGCGGCCGGCGGTGGACTGGTCTGGCTGTGCGTACCTGTAGCGGAGGGCTGCTGCCGGGTTACCGACGCGCTCGCTGCTATCTGAGTGGCTTTTCCCAGAGCCGGTCGGGTTTCTTTGGGGTCACGTCCATATCGGTCGTGCTCGCCCCCGGGAACTCCGGGCTGGTTTCGTGCATCGATCAGGAGGCCCATATCATTGGCGTAGTGTGTTCCGGAGTAGCGTGATGCACTGGATCAAGTACCAGACGGGACTGATTGGGGAGCAGTGACGCCGCGTCCGCGGAGGAGCAAGCGATGGCAGGGCCGATCGAGACGTTCGCCAACGCGTACCCCGACCGGGAGTATGAGATCGAAATCCGGTGCCCCGAGTACACGGCCGTTTGTCCGCGCACGGGCCAGCCGGATTTCGGCGAGATTCGCATCATCTACGTACCGGCGAAGGAGTGCATTGAGCTGAAGTCGTTGAAGTACTACTTGCAGTCGTACCGAAACCGGGGGATTTTTTACGAGACGGCGGTGAATCAGATTCTGGACGACATCGTGGCGAGTTGCCAGCCGCGTCGTTGCAAGGTGATCGGCCTGTTTCGACCCCGGGGGGGAATGACCACGTCGGTGACCGCTGCTTACGAAGCCGAGCAGGTGGGCGGTAAGCAGGGCGCGGGAGAAGCCAGTGAGTGAGGCGGTTCGTAAGCGACCGTACATCGAAACCGAACCCGATGTAAGCGAGGCGCCCGAGCCCACCCTGGTAGTCGCAGGCCAGGAGGGGGACGTTTTCGATGTTCCTGGCTGCCGCGCGGCAGGCCGCAGTGGGTACAGGATTGCTCCGCTTCAGCCGGAGGAGTTGATTGCCGCGCCGCACGGCACGCAGTTCTACACGTTACCCGGCCGGGCGCCGTGTGTGGGGGAGGGAGAACCTGTGGACCGATCCGAACTGGAGGGGTGCTGCGCTGTAGCGGCTTTCGTTCCACCCCGGTACCTTGTGACGAAGCTGGCCGCGTTCCGGCGGCTGGATGAGGCGCCCTGTTTGCCACTGTTGAGTTACGGGGCCGTCTGCTGGTTCCGGGGGCAGTTCCACGTGGCGGCGGTTGAAGTGGAAAGGGATCCGAAACATGATGCGGCCATGTTTCACCCCCACATCCTACGGCGCTATGTGAAGCGGTTTCGCAAGAGGTTTCCCGGTAATCGCCTGGTGGAGCATCTGGCCGAGAACTGCGCGTTGCGCTATGGCTGCGCGAATGCGATGAACTTTTTCTACGGGCGTTGGGAGATGCCGATCCCGGTGAGCCCAGCATGCAACGCAGCGTGCGTCGGGTGCATATCGAGCCAGCCCGATTCGGCGGTCAGTCCACCTCAGGATCGTCTCCAGTTCGTCCCAACCGTAGAGGAGATCATCGAGATCGCCGTGCCCCATCTCGAGAATGCGCCTGGTGCGATGGTTAGCTTTGGGCAAGGCTGCGAAGGGGAACCGTTGCTGCATGCCGATTTGCTCGCCGAGGCGATCCGCGAGATCCGCCGGCGGACCGAACGGGGCACGATCCACCTGAACACGAACGGTAGCGACCCGACCGGCCTCGAAAAGCTCTGTCAGGCCGGGCTCGATTCCGTGCGGATCAGCGTAAACGCGTTTCACCGGCCCTGGTACGAGGCATACTATCGGCCCAGGAACTACGGCCTGGACGAGGTGCTCGAGTCCATCAGAGTCGGGCGCGAGCTTGGCCTGTTTGTCTCGATTAACTACCTCAGCTTCCCCGGGGTCACCGATAGTATCACCGAGACGGAAGCGTTACAGAGTGTGCTCGGCAGTAACCCGTTCCATATGATCCAGTGGCGGAACCTGAACATCGACCCCGACGTGTACCTGGCCGTGATCGGTCTGGACCAAGACGAACCTGCTGTCGGTCTTGCTCGATGGGTGGATCAGTTGCGCGTCCGTTTTCCTCGACTGGTTCACGGCTCGGTGAACCCCCCGATCGAGCGTTGGCCCGCGGAGGTATGTGAAGCGAGACAGAGACGTTAGCGACACGATTGCGGTGGCAACCGATGCTGTACGGTGTTCGACCGTTCCTCGTCTTACGAACGTTTTCGGCCCAGCTATGTTCGCGGGCGGAAGCCGTCCTGCGCTGGTTCGGCCGGAAGGTTGGGCCGTTTTTCTTCGTGCGGGAGGCTCTTGTCGTCACGGCCCTGACAACGCTGTATCGGCTGAGCCCGGCGCTGGTCGTGAGCCTGGCATTGTTGGTTGCCTTGCAGGTGTTGCTTGGGGTCTGCATTTGGGCGGCGCGAAAGCGACTGGAGTTTGCGCCCGGCACGGCACGCTTGGAGGGACGGTGAGCGTTGGTAGCAGGCATGGGGCTGGCTAGCTTCCACGGGGGCCATTCCTCGTACGGAGACGGACGCGGTACGATCGCCGATTACGCGGCTGCGGCCGAAGCGGCCGGGCTTGTTGCCTTTGGGTTCGCGGAGCACTTGCCCGAGCCGTCGCACCGCGTTTATCGATGGGAACACATCGCGCCCCACTGCGTCCAGGACCGATCCTGGTATCGCGACTACCTGGAGGACATCGCCGATGTGCGCGCCATCTACAGAGGTGTCCTGGATGTGCTTGCAGCGCTGGAGATCGATTACCTCCGAGGGGGGCGGAACTGGGTCGTCGGGCAGTTGGCCCGGCTGGACCTGGACTACGTGGTTGGCTCGGTCCACTATGTGCGACTGGACGCGGAAGACATCTGCATCGACGCCGATGAAGAGTCAGCCCAGGAAGCCGAACGCCGAGCTGGGAGCTACGAGGAGCTCTGCCTGGTCTACCTCGACCATGTGCTTGAGCTTCTGCAGTGGGATTTGGTTCGCATTCTGGCCCATTTCGATCTGGTCAAGATGCATTGGGGGGAATTCCCGCGCACGAAACGCACTGAAGAAGCGGTAGGCCGCGTGCTGACTGCCATGAGGAAGCACGGTGTGGTGCTGGAGATCAACACTCGCGGCTTGAAGAAGCCGTGCAGAACTCTGTATCCCGACCGCTGGGTTCTGCAGTTGGCTTACGAAGCGGGCGTTCGCGTGACCTTTGCCGATGATTCCCATTGCCCGGAGGACGTGGGCTTCGGCCTCGAACAAGCGGCTCGGCTTGCTTACGACGTGGGCTACCGGAGTTACGTGCGGTTCAAAGAGGGGGGGACAATCGCTGAGGAACAACTCCTTGCGTAGCTGGAGCTGCAGTCAGGGGCGAAGCCCCGCTGCTCCCCGGAACGGCTGAGACAGGCTGCATCCTGGAGGGGGACACCGATTCGTCGAGCGGCTGCGACGCGGGCGGACAGGTGAATTGCGGGAGCAGCGAGATGGCGCCTACGGGGAGCCGGCCTGTAACCGCTTCCGCTCGGTGGTGGCCTAAGCGGAACGGGTTCGTTGCCACTTTTCTGGCCTTAGAATCGCTTACGACGCGGGCGATTTCGGCCGACGGGCACCGCTCCGCGGGCCCCTGGTTCCGGCCTATGCGGCCCCGTCCCTATCGAATGGGGGTTTCGCAGGGCGAGTGGGCACGGTATGCTAGGTGATAGTTAGGGCTTGCTGGTTGGGTCTCAGCAGAGCGGAGTGTCGAGCAGGTGACAGCCGGGACTGCCGCCGATCGTCGGTGCACTCGTGCGATGCGTCGCCAGTGGCGCCTGCTATTCCTCCTCTGGCAGGGCGAAGGTTACACGGTAGAGGAGCTGGCGGCTCATATGGGGGTGGCACAGAAGACGATTCGGCGCGATCTCGACGTGTTGCGCGAGGCGGGCATTAAGTTGCGCGAGAAGCGGGAATCGCATGGCCGAAAACGCTATTCGGTCGAGCTGGCCGGTGCAACCAGAGTTGGGCTTGCTCCCACCGAGGCGCTGGCGATCTGGGTGGCGGTGCAATTGCTCGTTCCTTACGCCGGCACAGTCTGGTACAAGACGCTGCGGCAACTCGCGGACGAATGGTTGAACGGTTTGCCCGACTCGACGCAGCGTTACATCCGCAGAACGGTCCACGCAATCTACGCCACGGGCTTCGGGGCTCCGGCCGATGGGGAGCGGTGGGCACTGGTTCTAGAGCGGATTGTGCAGGCTTTGGAGCAACGGCGAATCCTGCGGGTGACCTACCAATCGTTGCAGCGAAGCGGCCCACGCACCTACATGCTCCACCCCTACGCCCTGGTTGTCCATCGCCATTCGCTCTACCTGGTGGCTTACAGCGAGCAACACCGCGACGTGCGACACTTTAAGCTCAACCGCGTCCTCGATGCGGTACTGTTGAGTTCTATCGCGGATATCCCCAGTGACTTTGACGTGGAAGAACACTTGCGCGGCGCGTTCGGGGTCTTCAACGCGAGCGGTAAACCCGTGCGTGTCAGGATCCGCTTTGCCCCCTCGGTGGCGAGGTACGTGGCCGAATCGTGCTGGCATTCCACTCAAAAGCTGGACTGGACACCGGCGGGCGGGGTCATCCTGGAAATGACCTTGTCAGACACCACCGAGGTAAAGAGCTGGGTGATGTCGTTTGGTTCAAATGCTGAGGTGCTCGAACCGGCACAGTTACGGGACGAGGTGGCCACGGAGCTGGCCCGAGCTTTGACCCGTTACAGACCCGCAACCAGGGGACGCAAGGCAAGAACAACCCGCGGCGATGTGAAAGTTACCGACTCGTCTATAGCCCAGGAGACCGTCGGATTGCCGTATTCGGGAGAGGTCTCCCAGATCAGGGCCTAGGCGCCCCGCCCGCTCCGCGGCTACCCGTGATTGTGGTTTGAGCGGTCCATTCCTTCCGGACAGCTCTTCCTTCACGTTGCCGGTCCGCCGGACGTTCTCCTGCGGTGTGCGTCGCAGTCGGTCGGTCGGGGGACGGGTGCGCAGGGCTTAGTCGAAGGCAAACGCGGGTGGTCGCGCCCGGGGCTTGAGTCGCCAGGCGATGGTCAGGGCGGTGCAACTGACGACGAGGCTACTTCCGCCGTAGCTGACGAATGGGAGGGTTATGCCGGTGATGGGGGCAAGTCCCACGGTCATGGCGAGGTTAGCCGTTGCTTGCGCACCCAGCCACGCTGCGGTGCCAACCAGATAGAGCGCGGCGAATCGGTGGGAGCAACTCTCCGCGAGCCATGTGAGGCGTCCGATGAGCAGAGCGTACAGGACCAGTATGGCGGTGCCGCCGAGTAGTCCTCGGTGGGCCATGGTGAGGCTGAAGATGAAGTCGTTATATGCCATCGGGATATGGGTTTCTCTCGCCTGGGCAGAACCCCACAGACCTGCCAGCATGATCGCTCGCTTTGCCTGGTGAAGTTGGTAGCCCTCGGCGTCCGGCCGCGTGGCGTAGTCGGATTGGTGGAGGAAAGAAGCGAGGCGCGCGCGTTGTTCGGCGGTCAGCGTGGGCAACAGCAGTGCGGCGCAGAC
Organism: Planctomycetota bacterium; assembly: GCA_026981825.1. Classification (GTDB taxonomy): domain Bacteria; phylum Planctomycetota; class Planctomycetia; order JALXBF01; family JALXBF01; genus JALSID01. The sequence goes on along the minus strand of JALSID010000437.1, from coordinate 19,333 downwards.
GGCGACGACGAGCAAGTGGGCCAGGGCAACAGAGCGTCGTGGACGACTGGCGAGGACGGCCGCGATCCAGATGGGAATGAAGAGGGACGCGTTGCCTATGTCCGGCTGGGCGACGATCAACCCGGCCGGAATTAGGCAGAAAGCGGCGGCTCCGAGCCAATGCTTAAGCGTTTTCCTCCGGTGAGCCAGGATGGCGGCAGTGGCGAGGGTGGCCGTTAACTTGGCCAGCTCGGCCGGCTGCAAGCTCAGCGGACCAAGTCGAAACCAGGAGCGGGCTCCGTTGGTCGGCGGCTGCGTGAGTACGGCGAGCAACAGGATTACGGTGACGCACCAGCCCACAACGGCGGTACGCCGGTACCACGAAGGTGGGATGGCGGCTGCTACAGCGCCGGTGGTGGCCGCTACGACACCCCAGGCGAGTTGGCGGTATACCAGCGGTACACCGGCCACGGCTTTGGTGGTGGTGCGGAGGGCGTCGAGGCCGATGGCGTACAGGGCCAGGGGGCAAGCAAAGAGCACGGGGTCTGGAAGCCGTACCCTAGCTCGTATGGTGGCACGGCATGCTGCGGGACAACCTGAGCTGCTCATGGTCCTGCGAAGCGGCTGCTTTCGACAGGGGCGTTGCAAAGCCGGAGACGGCGCGTACCGCGGGCTGCAGGCAGAGATTCTCCGATCCGCCTGAGCAAGTTGTTTGTGCGGACCTGTGTATGGGGTGGCGCATCTAGCGTTCGCCGCCGCTATGGTGACGTTTTCGTGTCTCCGGCTCGGTTAAGCCACAGGCGAGATTGTCGAAAAGCTGGGTGTGCTGTCAAGGACGGTCGAGTGGGCGGTTGCGCGTGCACGGGTGCAGTAAGCGGTGGCTTGGGGCAAGGCCGAGACCGTGACGGCAAGGCGTTCCGGTGGATCGGGCTGTTCACGGCACCGAATAATTGAAAACGGGAGCGCGCAGTTGGCGAGAAGAGCGGACCGGGAGGGGAACCGGAGCGACTCACCATGCGATGTGACTGGTTGTTTGAGTACGTGACGACACGTCTTTTGCCTCGCGTGCAGAAGCCCGCCCAGTACATGGGGGGTGAGCTGAACGCGATCGTGAAGGATCACACGAAGGTGCGTGGGTTGGTATGCCTGGCGTTTCCGGACCTGTATGAGCTGGGCATGAGCCACCACGGGCTGCAGATCCTGTATGCGCTGATGAACGGTCGCTCAGAGTGGGCATGCGAGCGGGCATTTACGCCGATGCCTGACTTCGAGCGGCTTCTGCGCGAACATGGGCTTCCTTTGTACAGCCTGGAGACGTTCACGCCTCTCCGCGACTTCGATATCCTCGGCTTCAGTCTCCAGTACGAGATCTGCTATTCCAACGTCTTGACGATGCTGGACCTGGGAGGGGTACCGCTGCATGCGGAGGAGCGTGGGATTGACGATCCTTTGGTGGTGGTCGGTGGGCCGTGTGCCCAGAATCCGGAGCCCCTTGCGCCGTACGTGGACGTGGCTGTGATCGGCGATGGAGAGCCTTCGCTGCCGGCGTTGTGCGACCGGTGGCTGGAGATTCGTGAGGAGCTGGGCTTGCCGCCGCGCCGTCGCGACACGAGCCGTCCGGAGGGGGGAACCTGGCGCGATTGGAATCGCCGGCGGCGGGCGACGGCGGAGGAGCGGCGGCTGCGCGAAGAGGCGCTGGTTCGTCTGGCCAGGAGTTTCGACTGGCTGTACGTGCCCAGTCTTTATGAGGTCTGCTACAACCCGGACGGCACGATTCGGGAGGTGGCGCCGCGCTATGAAGGGATTCCCCGCGCCATCGCTCCGTGTGTCGTTAGCGACCTGGAAAGCATCCCGCTGGTCACCCGCCCGATCGTTCCCTATATCGATGTGGCTCACGACCGGATTTCGTTCGAGATCATGCGGGGGTGTCCATGGCAGTGCCGGTTCTGTCAGTCGACGGTGATCAAACGGCCGTTGCGGGTTCGGTCGGTCGAGTCGCTGGTGGCGGCGGCGGTGGAAGCGTACAAGAACACCGGTATCAACGAGATCGGCTTGTTGAGCTTGAGTTCGAGCGACTACCCGTATTTTGAGCAGCTCGTGACGCGAATGGCCGAGGTCTTCGCGCCTTTGGGGGTGAACGTATCGGTACCGAGCTTGCGGGTGAACGATCAGTTTCGGACGCTGCCGAAGTTGATGAGCGGGGTGAAACGTGGGGGGCTGACGCTGGCGCCTGAGGTGGCCCGCGACGACATGCGTGAACAGATCCGCAAGAAGATCCGCAACGAGAACCTGTACGAAGGTTGTCGCCAGGCATTCCGGGAGGGGTGGCAACGTGTGAAGCTTTACTTCATGTGCGGGCTGCCGGGCGAGCGGCCCGTTGACCTGGACGGAATCGTGGAGATGGCCGAGACGGTGGCGCGGATTGGCAAAGAAGAGCGGGGCCGTTATCCCACGGTGACGGCGTCGGTGTCGAACTTCGTGCCCAAACCCCACACACCCTACCAGTGGAACGGGATGGCGCGTCGCGAGTACCTGCAATGGGCACACCAGTACTTGAGACGGAAAGTTCGGTTACGGTGTGTTCGGATCAAGACACACGACATCGACACGAGCCTACTGGAGGGGATCTTGACCCGCGGAGATCGCCGAATCGCGCCGGCAATTGAGCTCGCCTGGCAGCGGGGGGCGCGATTGGACGCCTGGACCGAGCATTTCCGTCCCGAAATCTGGTGGGAGGCGTTCCAGGATTTGGGGGTGGACGTGGACTTCTTCGTGCACCGCGAACGGCCGGTCACGGAGGTGCTCCCCTGGGACCACATAATGGTGAAGAAAGGGCGTCCGTTTCTGGAGAAGGAACAGGAGCGCGCCAAGCACCAGCTTGCCGTATTGGCCGAGGCCGCGGCCGGCTGATCTGGCCTGTGTGGCTGGGAGAGCAGGTTAGAATAGACGTGCCGATCGTGCTCACGGGGTGGGGATGTTACCGGCTCTGCGTCCCGCCGGCCTCCGTTTGGCCGCAGAGGCGCGCGACAGCGTTCGATCACGGGAGCACGAAGCTTCAAGGTTCGGTTGACCATGTCGTCACAAGAACAGCAGCGTATGGAGCAACAGGGCGTGGCGAACGGCCGCATCGCCCCCGAGGAGATTGTCCGCTTTGTCCTGCAAAAGGAGTTCGCCACCGATCAGGAGATTGAGCGTTGTCTTCAGATCTGGCGGGATCGGAGGTCGAAGGGGGAGGACGTGAGCCTGTTGCAGGTGATGGTGCAGCAGGAAGCGCTCACGCGTAACCAGGCGCGACGGATCGCCCAACACATCGCGCGGCAGGGCAATCGCATCCCGGGCTATCAGCTTATTGAGAAGATCGGACAGGGAAGCATGGGGGTCGTTTTCAAGGCGCGTCAGCTCAGCATGAACCGGTTCGTGGCCATCAAGATCCTCCACCCGAAGTTCGCCAGAAACCGTGAGTTCATCGAGCGGTTCTACCGGGAAGCCAGGCTGGCCGCGCAGCTCTCCTCGGGCAACATCGTTCAGGCCATCGACGTGGGCGAGGCGGACGGTTTGTACTTCTTCGTGATGGAGTACGTGGACGGCTACACGGTTCAGGAGAAGCTGGACGAAGGCAAGATTTATGACCAGGACGAAGCGTTGCGGATCGGGATCCAGATCGCACGCGCTCTTGAGCACGCCTGGGCGCGTCGGCTGGTCCATCGCGACATCAAGCCTGCCAACATCCTGATTGCTCGTCGCGACGGAGTGGTAAAACTGGCCGATTTGGGGCTGGCACGGATGACGTCCGACATTGCGACCATCCGAAGCGAGAAAGGGCGCAGCGTGGGCACGGCTTACTACGTCTCGCCTGAACAGATCCGTGGAATTCCCGATCTGGACGTGCGCAGTGACATCTATAGCCTGGGTGCGACGCTCTACCACATGACCACAGGAAGCCCTCCGTTTCGCGGGCAGACCGTGGCAGAACAGTTGCGGGCACACCTCGAGCAGGAGCCTCCAGCCCCCAACGTGCTCAATCCCAAGCTGACGGACACCTTCACCGAACTCATCCGCTACATGATGGCCAAGGACCGCAACCAGCGGTATCGAACTCCTGGTGATGTGGCCGGTGACATGGAGAGTGTCCTTCGCGGGGGACCTCCTTTCGTAGGCCGAGAAACGATTCCTCAGCCAGTTCGAAGGGGGGCACGTCAGCAGCGCGCTTGAGCGTGCAGAACGGAGCCGGGCAGGTGGGCCGAGCGGCGGGTTTGTCTGTTGCCGAATCGGAGCCGGGCGGGGTGCAAGGGCGCTCGCCAGGCCGCTCTTGCCGGGTTGCCAGCTTCTCCGAGCGGGCGTCGTTTCCCTCAGATGGGCTTGCTGTACGGATACCGGCGAGCGATCGTAGCAGCCGTGCCGTGGACTTGAAGCAGGGTGCGTGAGTATATTCCAAAGTCCTGCCAGGCTCATTCTGTAACGTTTCACGAACCGTTGGGAGGTGATGCATGACCGCTGGAGGTGCCGAGGTTTCTGGTTATCGTCCCTCCTCTACCGGCTCACGGTGGGGGGAGGGTACAGAGCTGATCGTCGAAATCGCTCAGCGAGCGGCGCAACAGGCCGGCGTGTTCCTGACCGCCCGCGACGTTGAACGTCTGCTCGCAGCATTACAGGTCACCACCAACATCTGGGAACTTGCGCAACGTTCGACTGTGCCCCTTCTCGGGATCTGTTCGGTCCTGAGAGAGCTGATCGATCGCAACTATGTGGAGGTCCAGGGAGAGCGGCTCCGCCTGACCGAAATGGGGGAACAGCTCTGTCGGCGTGCGGGCATCGTACCGGTTCGCAGCGTCCGTTGCCCATCCTGTCACGGGAGAGGGGTCGATATTGGGGTGCTGGGGGAGGTCCGCGACGAGTTCCTGAAGATCTCCGCCGATCGCCCGTCGGCTATCCGTGACTACGATCAAGCCTACCTGGTCGAGGAAGCGTCTCTGGCCCGGGTGGCGTTTTTGCTCGGGAAGGGCGATCTGGAGGAGCGCGATGTGTTGATCATCGGGGACGACGACCTGATCAGCCTGGCGGCCGGCTTGACGCGAGCACCGCGGCGGATTCTGGTCCTGGAGGTGGACGAGCGGATTGTTGGCTTCATCCGGCGGGTTGCCGATCGATACGGGCTGCCGGTGGAAGCACGGGTGTACAACGTATGCGATCCGCTGCCTGAGGAGCTCTGTCACGAGTTCGACACCTTCGTGTGTGATCCGTCCGAAAGCTTCGGTGGGCTGACTGCGTTTCTGACCCGCTGCCTGCTTGGGCTGCGCGGGGCAGGAGCGGCAGGTGTCTTCGGTCTGAGCCGCCACGAGGCGTCACTGCGGAAGTGGCGCGACGTGCAGCGATGGTTGTTGGAGCGCGAGGCGGTCGTAACGGACATCGTTGCCGAGTTCGGCCAGTACCACAATTGGCCGTACTATCGCGAGATGCGCGCGTGGCCGCTGCTTCCGGTCCATCCTGTCCCGGAGCGTCCGTGGTACCAGTCGTGCTTGTATCGGGTGGAACTCCTGGATCGGCCGCACCTCGAAAACGTGCCGTTTTCGGCGGAGATCTTCATGGACGAGGAAGCGGCCACCTTCTAGGCTTGCGTGCTCTCGTGACCGTACGGCCCAGGCACAAGGGGGCGGTCTTGGGGAGGTGCCATGGAGCATCGGATGGTTTCGTGAGGCCATGCGTTCTCGGCCGCAACGGGTTAAACTGAGAGGGTGATCGCTGGAGTCGGGGAAGAGATGGCTCGACGAAGGACGACGACCAAACGTACGGCAAGCCGTTCGTCAAAAGCGAAACGGGAACCTCATATCGCCGTCATCGGCGATCTGGAAGAATGTGAGGCGGCGGTGGTCGAGCGGCTGCTCGAGCTCGATGACGGTGCTTCGTGCACCCTCTTCATCGACTCCGGCGGCGGGCGGGTGTACTCCGCCCTGGCGATCATGACCACGATTCTCCTCAAGCGGCTCGATGCTACCGCCGTTGTGATCGGTGCTTGCTCCTCGGCCGCCCTGATGGTTCTGGCGGCTTGCCGGCGGAGACTGGCTGCACCGTACAGCGTTTTCCAATTCCACCCGGTGCGGTGGGAAAGCGGCGAGAACATCGAGCGCGTCGAGGCCATGGAGTGGGCGCGGCACTTCCAAAAGCTGGAAATCGAATGCGACCGTCTTCTGGCCCGATTGCTCGGTATCGCCGAGAAAACCGTTCGCGAATGGGTTTGCAGCAATCGCTATCTGAGCGGCCGCGAGCTTGCAGAAGCCGGCGTGCTCGAACTTATTGACCCCATCGCCGGTGAGTTTCAAGCGCTCAGTTCGTCCATCCGCGCGGGGTAGAAGCAGCAGGGTCGGAAGCCCACGCGGCGGACGGACCGTGTATGTCCAGAGACGTTCACATTCTCCCTCGCGGGATTCCGTCGACCAGGGGGCCGGGAGGCCACCTTACGATCCGGTCGAGAGCACGTTGTTCTGGGGGGCGACGTTGTTCCTGATGGTGGTGCCATCGACGACGATCGTTCCGGGCGCGATGTAAGCAAACGGGCCGATCTCACATCGCTCCCCAATCGTGGCGGGACCGTCGATGTAGACATGGCTGCGTACGACGGTGTCGCGGCCGATCGTGACGCGCGAGTCGATGTAGACGGTCCGCGGGTCCAGGATCGTGACCCCCTCATCCATCAGCCTCTGTTGGATCCTCTCCTGCATGAGAGCATGAGCCCGCGCCAGCTCCTTCCTGCTGTTGATACCGGCGGCTTCGTCTGCAGAGAAGGCGTCTACCGCGATGACCTTCTGACCGCGGCGTTGCATGATCGTGGGGCAATCGGTCAGATAGAGCTCTGCCTGCCGGTTGTCCGGACGCAGCTCCCGAAGCGATTCGATCAGGGCGGGCGTGTCGAACACGTAGATGCTTGTGTTGATCTCGTTGATCCGCTGCTCGGCCGGTGTGGCGTCTACCTCTTCCACGATCCGCACGAAATGCCCCCTTTCATCCCGTACGATGCGTCCCAGCCCGCTTGGATCAGGCACTCGCGCGGTCCCAATCGCGCACGCGGCTCCTTCCGAGCAAAACGCTTCGTACAGCCGGCGTAGGCTCGCCGACGTCACCAGAGGCATGTCCCCGGCGAGCACGAGTGTCGGCCCGGCGTGGCCGCGGAGGAAATCCACCGCGCAGCTCACCGCGTGTCCCGTACCGAGCTGCTCGGCCTGTTCCGCCGTTTGAATGCCGGGATAGCGGGCGAGGTGTTCGAGCACGCGGTCCGCGGCAAAACCAACGACGACGCAAATCTCCGGCCAGCCAACGCCGACACCCGCAATCGCGCCGAGCACGTAGTCCAGGAGCGTCTGGCCGCACAACTCGTGCAGTACCTTGGGGATCTCCGTCTTCATCCGTTTGCTACGCCCTGCGGCCAACACCACAGCGCGCAAACGGGATCCATTAACGGCGTCGTCGGTTGCTGTCCTGTTCATCGCTTTGTTCCGGCTGTCGTTGCGCAAAGTGCCCGGATCACCCAACGGTCAACCCTGTCGCCGTCCGGACAAGGTCGAGGTGTACCGCTGAATTGAATCACGGAATCGGGTTCATGTCCAGTTCAGCATCAGAGACTCGTCTTTGGCCGGGGCCTCCCGTGACGCAGCCTGTTGTGGGCTGTTCCGCAACTGCCGGATCGGCCGGTTGGTCCGGTTCGTTGCGCCCGGTACGCTTACGAGCGCGTGTCCTGATCCTCTAAGATTGGGAGCAGACGGCAACCTTCTTCGGGAGGCGAGGTAGTTATGAACGGCGAACTGCGTGTGTTCGCGGGCCGTGCGAACCCGGCTCTGGCAGAGGCGATCGCGGAGTACCTCGGTATCGAGCTTGGAAGAATCAACATCACCAACTTCCCGGACGGAGAGGTGTTCTGTCGGATTGAGGAGGACGTGCGTGGACGGGATGTGTTCATCATCCAGCCCACGTGTCCCCCGGTCTCGGAGAACCTGGTCGAGCTGCTCGTGATGCTGGACTGCTTCAAACGCGCCTCGGCCGGAAGAATCACCGCCGTCATCCCCTACTACGGTTTCGCCCGCCAGGAACGGAAGGATGCCGGACGCGTGCCGATCACGGCCAAGCTCGTCGCCAACCTCATCGAGCGGGCCGGGGCGAATCGGGTGTTGACCGTGGATCTGCACAGCAACGCGATTCAGGGGTTCTTCGACATCCCTGTCGATCATCTGTACGCCGCGCCGGTAATCGACGCGTACTTTATGCGATTGGGGTTGCCGCGCGAGGAAGTCGTGGTCGTCGCCCCGGATGAAGGCGCGATCAAGCGGTGCATTCCCCACCAGGAGCGGCTCGCGGACGGGCTGGCGATCGTCGATAAGCGACGGGCCAGTGCCACCCGTACGGAGCAGGCCAATCTGATCGGCAGCAACCTGGACGGCAAGATTGCCCTGCTCATCGACGACATCATCTCGACGGGTTGTTCGATCGTGGGGGCCGCCAGGGTGTGTCGCGAGCACGGAGCACGGAAGGTGTATGCATGTGCCACCCACCCCGTCCTATGCGGACAGGCGATCGATAAGCTCAGCGACCCGGTAATCGACCAGATCGTGGTGTGCGACACGATTCCCGTTCCGCCAGAAAAACGCCTGCCGAACATGACCGTGCTTTCCGTAGCCAGCCTGCTCGGTGAGGCGATCAAGCGGATTTACCGGCACGAATCGGTAAGCAGTTTGTTTGCGTGGCAGCCGGAGCCTCAGCTCGTTGGAGCTGTGTAGCGCGCCCAATTCGTGCCCCCTGGGAAGGGACCCGGTCCAACTGATCTTGTAGCCGATGGGGCAGGGGGCTCGGCGCCAAATTGCCTCGCTCCAGCAATGCTCCCGTGGGCATCGGCGGTCTGCTCGGTGCGGACTGTCGGGTGTGCGTGCGGAGGAGGCGTGAGTGGAGCGGCCATGAGGAACCTGTCGCAATTTGCCCTTGTCCTGCTGCTGCTCGCGCAAGCGGGCGGCGAATGGACCAGACGGCTCGTACCGGACGACCCCCGACCGCCCCGCTCGAAGGAAGAACTCCGCCGTTGGCTCCATTGGGCGGTCCATTACTACCACTTCACCCCGGTGGAAATTGGCGCTGCTCTCGGCATGAGCGAGGGGGAAGTGAGGGCGGCCATTGCTGAGCTGGGCGTGGACGAACTTTCCGGCGGACCGACCGACCGCAGGCTGGTGGTGCTCCCCTATCCGGGCGGACGTCACCCAAGGGCGGGTTTCTTCGAGGGGGCAATACGGCCCCGGCGGGACACGAAGCTTGGCGTTTTCCCGCCCTGGGAGCAAGGTGGCTACGTGGTCGTGGATCTTCCGGAGGCGGTTTGGGCGGGGGGTGAACTGATTTATCTGGCACATACGCACATCCCCACCCGTTGGGACAGGCTTGGTCTTACCGTACCGAGGACGGATTGGCAGCTCCAACCGGATGGTCGTCTTCTGCTCGATCAGCAGTTGCCCGAAGAGCTCGCGATTCGCGTTCAGGTGCGGCCGTTGCGGGACGCGGTTCAGATGCAGATTTCGATTCGCAACGGGTCACACCGTCCGCTGCGACAGCTCCGGGCCCAGGTTTGTGTCATGCTCGCCGAAGCGGCGGGGTTTGGCCGGCAAGGTGGCGAGAACAAGAGTCGCATGGACGGGTTCGCGGTCTGCTCCGACACCCGGAGCATGCCCCCACGGCACATTGTCACCGCGTGGCGCCCCCTCCACCGGGTCTGGTATCAACCCCTTGTACCGTGCATTCATGCAGACCCGCGTTTCCCGGACTGCCCACCCGGTCAGACGGTGACGGCACGTGGCATTCTGCGGTTCGTCGAAGGGAAGGTCACGGAGAACACGCTGCTGCGGTTGCGTAAGCGGCTGGGCACCCGTTTGGAATGGGAGGGGGACCAGAAGGAGTGAGCGTGCGTTGCGTCGGTCGGCTCGGATGCATGTCGTTTCGTACTGATAAGTGGCCGCCCGGGAGGTTCCCACGGCGTTTCTTGCAGGGCTGGCCTGCCAAACTGGTGGATCCTGCCGGTGGGGAGGGACCGTGCGTACGGTGCCGGCAGGGTTACGGGGCCCGGGGGTGACGCTCGGGACTGGATGCTGGTTCCGACCGGCTTGCAGACATGAGTTCGTGTTGTGGAGCGATATGTGCGGCATTTGCGGTTACGTCAATGGTGGTGGGATTCCGGCCCAGGAAGCGATCGTACGTGCGATGACCGCCACGTTAGTGCCTCGCGGGCCCGATGATGAAGGCATTGCCATTTCTGGCCCGTGTGCGTTGGGAATGCGGCGTCTTGCGATCGTGGACCCAAAAGGGGGGCGTCAGCCGGTGCGCGACGAGACCGGTCAGATTCTCGCCGTGTGCAACGGCGAAATCTATAACCACCGGGAGCTCCGCAATGAACTGGCCAAATGCGGGCATCGCTTCCGGTCCGGTAGTGATGCCGAAGTGCTCCCCCATCTCTACGAACGGTTCGGGCTGTCCTTTCCGACCAGGCTAAACGGGATGTTTGCCCTCGCCGTTTGGGACGCGGAGAACAGGCAGCTCCTGCTCGCAAGGGATCGCATGGGGCAGAAGCCCCTGTACTGGTGTCGCACTCCCAGTGGACTTGCCTTTGCGTCGGAACCGAAGGCCCTGCTCCGCCACCCGGAGGTGGTCGGGAACCTGAGTCTAGCTGGGCTCGTGCGCTATCTTCTGTACGAATACCTTCCGGCACCGTGGACCATCTACGAGGGTATTTTCAAGCTTCCTAGGGGGCATGTCCTCATCTGGAAAGATGGCCGGCTTCGCCTGGAACGCTACTGGGATCCGTGGCCTTCGGTTGAGCAGCGGCGGCGGGTGCGTGCCAGGTTTTCGACGCCCCACGCTGCAGCAGAGGAGCTTTGGCGGCTTTTGTGCCGGTCCGTTGCGGCCCGGCTGATGAGCGACGTTCCGCTGGGTGCCTTCTTGAGTGGCGGGGTCGATTCGGCGGCGGTCGTTGCAGGAATGTGCGCGGCTGGGGCTGAGGTTCAGACGTACACGATTGGCTTCCGGGATCCGAGTTACGACGAATCGGCCTGGGCACGTGAGGTGGCGCGCCATCTGGGCACGCAGCACCACGAACGCATCTTCGACGTTCGCGACCTGCTCGACCTGTTGCCTTCTCTGGGCCGCTACCTCGACGAACCGTTCGGCGACGCGTCCGTGCTGCCCACTCACCTGCTCAGTCGATTTGCCCGTGAGCAGGTTACGGTATGCCTTGCCGGAGACGGGGGGGACGAACTGCTGGCGGGCTACCCGACCTTTCAGGCCGAGAGCGTGGCACGATCGCTACGGATCCTGCCGCAAGCGGCTGTTCGCGCAACGGAAGGACTACTTTCCCCCCTTCCGGTCAGCCATGCCAACTTCAGCCCTGATTTTGTGGTGCGGCAATTCTTCCGTGGCCTGCACCGCTCTGTCGCCCTGACCCACCAGTGGTGGCTGGGTTCCTTCCGCGTCCTGGACCGACTCCGCCTGCTGACACGGGATGTGCTGGACGAGGTGGAGGCCGATCTGCCCGAGCGGGAGCTGATCTCCATGGAAGGCGACCAATTTCCCCCTGATGACGACTGGGTGAATCGGCTGTTGTGGTTCTATCAGGAGACGTACCTGGCCGAGGACATCCTGACCAAGGCAGATCGTGCCAGCATGGCTACGGGGCTTGAAGTGCGTGCGCCGTTCCTGGATCCGGCGATCGTGGAGTTTGTGAACGCTTTGCCGGGAAGCTGGAAACTGCGCGGCGGAACAGGCAAGTACCTGCTCAAACTGGCCATACGCGGCAGGGTACCCGACCGGGTGTTGCACCGGAAGAAGAAGGGGTTCGGAATTCCGGTAGCAGCCTGGTTGTGTGGCGAGTTGACCGGGCTTGTGGCTGAGCTGTTGGCGGGACCCCGGCTGAGGAGGCAGGGGTTGTTTCGGCCCGAGGTGGTTTGGGAGATGATTCGGGCGCATCGGGCGCGCCGGGCCAACTTCCGCAAGCAGTTGTGGACGTTGCTCATGTTCCAGCTCTGGTACGACGCCTACATGGACCGGTTTGGGGGGGAGATTGCCGCGAATTCGGGGGCTGAGGCGCGGTCCAGCGTACGGTAGCCGATGGCCTCGTGCAGGTGTTCGGGGAGGATTGAGTCGGAGCCGTCCAGGTCGGCGATGGTCCGGGCCACCCTCAGAATGCGGTCGTGCGCGCGGGCGGAAAGTCCGAGGGTTTGCATGGCGTCGCGGAGGAGCTCCGTGCATTCCCGATCCAGCGTGCAGTAGCGGCGGAGGTGCTGGGATGTCATCCGGCCGTTCACGTGGGGATGCCGGTTTTGAAACCTCCTCGCCTGGATGGCTCGCGCGCGCCGTACCTGCTCGCGCATCTCAGCACTGCTGGGACCAGACTGGATCTCCACAAGTTGCGCGAACGGTACGGCGGGCACCTCGACGTGGATGTCGATCCGGTCCAGCAGGGGGCCCGAGATCCGCGTGCGGTACCGCTGGATCGCCCGCGGCGGGCATTCGCACCGGTGGCGTGGATCGCCACGATACCCGCACGGGCAGGGGTTCATGGCTGCGACCAGGATGAAGTCGCAAGGAAACGTTACCGCCGCTTGGGCACGCGATATCGTGACAACTCCTTCTTCGAGAGGCTGGCGGAGAACTTCCAGAGTTCTTCGGCTGAACTCGGGCAGTTCGTCCAGGAAGAGCACGCCGTTATGGGCCAGGCTGATCTCCCCGGGGATGGGGTTGCAGCCCCCACCGACGAGACCGGCGTAGCTGACGGTGTGATGCGGTGCGCGGAAGGGGCGTTCTCGCAGGAGCACCCGTTCCCCCTTCAGCAACCCGCAGCAGGAATAGATTCGGGAGGTGTCCAGGGCTTCCTGGGGGGTCATTTCGGGCAGGATGGTGGGAAGGCGTCGAGCCAGCATGGTCTTGCCGGTCCCCGGGGGGCCGATCATGAGCACGTTGTGGGCTCCAGCCGCGGAAACGAGCAGTGCACGTTTGGCGTTCTCCTGCCCGCGCACGTCTGCAAAGTCCACGTCATACTCGGGCACCCCGGAACCCCAGGGGTCGTCGGTGACGAACGGATCGAACTGGATCTCTTCGTTGATCAGTGAGACCGCTTCTCGCAGTGTCGAGACCGGGTAGACGTTGAGCTCTTCAACCAGCGCCGCTTCGTGGGCATTGGCTCGGGGTACGATGAAACCTTTCACGTTGCGGCGCGCCGCCGCGAGAGCCATCGATAGCACACCACGTACCGGCCGGGTTGTGCCGTCCAGAGCAAGCTCTCCGGTCACGACATATCGGTCCAGCTCCTCGGCTTTGACATGGCAGATCGACGCAAGGAACGCGAGAGCGATGGGCAGGTCGAAGGAGCCGGCATGCTTGCGCAGTTCGGCAGGAGCCAGATTGACCACCCACCTGGAAGCGGGCGGGATGGCGAACCCGCTGTTTGCCACCGCTCGGAACACGCGGTGACGGCTTTCCCGCACGGTTGCTTCCGGCAGCCCAACGATGGTGATGCTGGCGGTGTTCTCCAGCACCGGTTCTGCTCGTGTGGCGCAATCGACTTCCACGGCGACGGGTATCGCATCCACACCCACCAGGGCAAACGTGTGGGCTCGTGCTAACATGGCCGACTCCACGTGTGCTCGCACGGTTCCCTCGTGCGCGGGGCTGCCGCATTCTAGATCGGTGTCCACTGAGCGTGCGGGTCGATCAACGTCGTAACGTGACGTCAAGCTGGTCGCATAGGCCGAGGGGTATACTGTGGGTGGGACTGTTCAAGGACGGCCCATGTGTCGTTTGTTCGGACTCCGGTGGGGGACTGACCCGATCGGCTCGGTTTCGCGTAGGGGGGTGACCGGAGACGGGTGGGGAATGCCTGAGAAACGTGGCGGCGGGGTAATGTCCCGGTCGTTCCTGGTTTAACGATCCGACAGATGGTACAAAGGAGAGTGGTGGTGGCGAGGTTGAAGGAACTGCTATCCAGTGGAGAGGTGATCCGACTGTTTGGGGTGGGCCAGCTCGCGAACCACAAGATCGTCCAAATCCTCGGCCTACTTGGGGGGTACCACGGCATCTGGATCGACCAGGAACATGCCGGAGTTACGCTGCGCGAGATCGAAACCCTCGCCCTAGCCTGCCGCGCGCATGGGTTGGACTCGATCGTCCGCGTCGAGCCGGTCCACTACGCCGCGATCATGCGGCCTCTCGAGGCAGGCGCCGGCGGAATCATGGCGGCCCAGATTCGGACCGTCCAGGATGCGCGCGAGGTGGTACGGTGGGCGAAGTTCTGGCCGGAGGGGCAGCGGGGCATCAATGGCGGCGGCGCGGACGGCCACTTTGGCATGAAGCCTCTGGCCGACTACGCCGAGCAGGCGAACCGTGAGGTGGCCGTCGCGATCCAAATCGAAACAATCGATGCGATCGAAAACCTCCCGGAGCTGGTCAAAATCCGCGGCATCGACCTCTTCTTCGTCGGGCCTTCCGACCTGGCCCAGTCCCTCGGGTTGATCGGTGAATTCGATCACCCACGCTGCTTTGATACGATCGAATACGTCGCCCAGGTGTGCAACGAGGCGGGAAAGCCGTGGGGAATCGTGGCTCGCAGTCCGGACTACGCCCGCCACTGGCGGGAACGAGGCTGCAGAGTGTTCATGGTCGGCAATGACATCATCGCCTTCCGCCGGGGGGTGGAAAACCTGCTGGCTTCTTTTGAACAGGTGGTTACGAAACACTCTCCAGGTGCACCCGCGGGGGAGGAGTGAGCTGCCGCCAGGGGTGAATGCAGTGTGTCCCAGGAAGGTGGAGTCGACCAGTTCAAGCGGTGAGTCGTCACCGGCCCCTTTCTGTTGTTCCATGTTCCGGCGGTGCGAGGATCGCAGGCCGGGGCGTGGGTTGGAGTAAAATCAAAACGATGGCCAGGTTGGGAGGCAGGAGGGGCACCGGCAGCGTCTACGGCGATGCGGTAAGGCCATGCGGATTCTGATTCTCGCCGACATCCATGCCAATTGGCCGGCGCTCGAGGCAATCGTCCGGCACGAATCCTTCGACGAGTGCTGGTGTGTCGGCGACATTGTGGATTATGGACCGTTTGCGCGCGAGTGCGTCGATTGGGTGCGCGAAAACTGCCGCGTTGTCGTCCGCGGCAACCACGACCATGCTGTCGCTCACTTCGTCAACGGGCGCGGTGACGAAGGCTACCGATACCTTGCCCGTGTCACCCGAGAGTGGATGTGGAAGCAGTTGACGGCCGATCAGCTCCGCTTTCTGATGAAGCTGCCGGTAACCCGGGACGTCACCTGCTTCAACCGGATCGTTCATCTCGTGCACGCAACACCGCGCGACCCGCTGGACGAATATCTGGGTGCAAACGAACGACAGTGGGCTGACCGACTGAAACAGGTTCCGGCGCAGCTCGTGTGCGTAGGACACACGCACGTCCCGTTTCTGCTCGAAGTGGACGGGAGAGCCGTTCTCAACCCGGGCAGTGTGGGCCAGCCAAGAGACGGCGACCCACGCGCCTCTTATGCTGTGATCGAGGATGGACGTATTGAGCTGTTGCGCCGTGAGTACCCCCTCGATCAAACGGTCGACGCCATTCGCCACACCGATTGGCCTGACCGGGCGAAGGAACTGGCGATCGCCACCCTCACCTGCGGCGGTATGCGGCAGGCCCTCAGAGTCGGCTCGCCTTGACCCGTGGCAACCACCTGAACCCGTCGCTTCGGTCGGTTAAAGGGGACACCGTTTGTTCCGCCGCCCACTGTTCGTGACGCTTTTGCGCCATTCGTCCGATCAGTTCCCGGACTTCCGTGACATAGTGACGTGGCACGAGGGGGCCGAACTGAGCGGCAACCAGACGGGTAATGGTGGCCGATCGGCTCGTGGCGATCTGCGCTCCGGTGGTGGGAACGACCGTTGTCAGGACGTAGGTCAGCGCAAAGGCGGCAAGCATGCCTTCGAGTGCACCGAAGACGAAACCGAGGTGGTGGTCGGCCCCCTCCAGGCCGAGACTGCGAATGGTTCGTCTGACGACGCCGGCCGCGACGAACACGAACAGGACGCCAATGGCGTACAGGCCCACGATTGCGATAATCCGGTTCAGTGGCGGCGCCAGCGGGACCGTGTCCGCCGCGGTTGAGCCGTAGAGCAGCACGAGGATCCCCCCTATGGCGAACGAGCCCAGGTTGGCAACCTGCCAGAGAAACCCCCGCCAGCCGCTGAAGATCGCAATGCCGACGATCAGCGCCACCATCGACCAGTCGTACGTGTTCATCGTACCCCCGCCCAAGTCACGCAACCGACATGAACGCTTTACCCACCGGCGGTGCTCGGAAGAACAGCCAGCCGTAGACGCCTGTTGCCTTCAGACGGTGCCGGACATGGACCGAACCGATTGGCTCGGCATCGTTCAAGTCTAGCACGCAACGGCCGCTCAGACCGGGTTCGATCGGCGGCGTTGCCCACCGATGCCGTGGCGGCACCGAGGTCTGGTGAAAACGCCAGCGGCTGCAGATCCACGGCGGGTGGGGTGCTGTCGGCGAAAAGCCACAGAGGCAAGGGCGACTGCGTTCCGCGAGCGGCACCTCTTGCGGCAACCGCTGCTGTGACCAAAAGTTCGCCAATGTATGGGCAAAACGCCGACACTCCACGCGTCTGGCGCCTCCGTTCCCGTGGCCGCTGGCGCATTCCCTTGTCGGGATGATCGTTGCGATTCGTCTGCTTGTGGCGCGACCTTTGCTCTAGGCCGTCTCGCTCTGGCTGTGTTCCCCGCCGCAAAGGGTGTGAACGCCTATGGTCCTGCGTGGCTGGTGTTGTTCGTTTCTGGTTGCGGCCTGTATTGCGCTGGTCAGTTTCGGGTGCGGTTCGCGTCCACCGAAGCTCGTTCCCAAGGTCGCGAGCCCACTAGGGCGACCGGCTGTGTGTGCACATTGCAATGCACGAATCGAGACGGTGACCAAGGCGAACCTGATCACGGTTGACGGGATCGAGTACGTAGTCTGCGACCAGAAGTGCGCTGAGGAACTGAAGGCCTGGCTTGCCGAGCAGTAGCCGCACTTTGGGAGGCATTTATGGAGTTAGCGAACCGAAGCCGTGTAGCCTTTACGCTGGTCGAACTGCTCGTCGTGATCGCGATCATCGGCATCCTGATCGCCCTGCTCCTGCCCGCCGTGCAGGCGGCCCGTGAGGCGGCGCGCCGTGCGCAGTGTTCGAACAACCTGCATCAGATCGGCGTTGCCCTGCACGCGTACCACGACCTGCACAAGATGCTTCCCGCAGGGCACATGGAGACGGGGACCACCGGGCCCACGTTTCGCCACCAGTTCAGTTGGATGACCTATCTGCTGCCCTATCTGGAACAGTCGGTGATCTACAACCGGATTAACTTCAGCCAGGTGGATCTTCGCCGCTCGGCCAGTCAAAACCCGGCGTTCATACCCGCAGGCAGGGCAACGATCCCGGTGTTCCTCTGTCCGAGCGATCCCGTTGGGCGGGTAAACCCCCTTTGGGGTCCCACAAACTACCTTGGTAACCAGGGCATCAACTGCTGGTGCCGGGAGCAAAACTGCACCGGTGTGTTCGGACACAATACCTGGACACGCATGGCCGAAATCGTGGATGGAACGTCGAACACAATCGCGGTAGGGGAAACTTTGAAGGGGGACATGGACCCCCACACCTTGCAGGACAATTACATCTTTGCTCGTCGGGGAGGAGGCGTGGGCGCAAATGCCCAGGACATCGATTCCTGCCAGGTCCTTCCGCCCAACGCGTCGGACCGCGCTACCGTGTGGCTGGGTGGCCACCCACAGCACAACATGTTCAGCACGGCTCGTGTGCCCAATGATCCCCGCTTCGACTGCAAGGCGCCCCACAATGGGTGCGTCAACTTTGCCGCGCGAAGTGCGCATCCGGGTGGAGCCCAGTTGCTGTTCTGCGACGGTTCCGCACGCTTTATCACCGATCGCATCGACGTGACCGTGTACCGTGCGCTGGGGACGAAAAGCGGCCGTGAGCCTTTGAACGCCAAGTTCTAAGGCGTCGTGGACGCTGGCCGCCCGTGGAGGTCCAGCGATGACGAGTCGGCGGGAGGTGCGGGCAAGCGTTCTGGTGCTGGTGGCGTCGGCGCTGCTGAGCACGCAGCCCGGGCCCTCGGCGGAGCGTCAGCACGAGCAACGTGGGGGAAAGGAACAGGCTCGTCTGGCGTTCGTGGGCCTCCACGGGGGCGTCTTCGACGTGCTCATGCAGTTCGCCGGAGAGCTCGATCTTGATCTCCGCTACGTGACGGACCGCCTGATCGAGGAGGATCAGGTCGATTTCGCTCAGTTCGACATCGTTTTTCTGCAGCATGTGCGTCGCGAAGATCGGGACCACTACATCACGCTTCTCCGCGCAGCGAAGCAGCGAAACCCCAAATTGCGTGTGATCTCGATCTCTGGACTGGCCGAGCGGCACCTGCCGGAGCTCGTCAAGGAGGGACTGCTCGAGCACGATCCGCAGTTGGCCGCCTACTACGGTCCGCCGCGCGAAAACCTGAGGAGGTTCCTCCTGTACGTGTCCGCCCAGTACCTGAACCGCTCGGTCGAGGTGCCGCCGCCGCTGGACAGCGACATGCGCGGGCGGCTCTATCACCCGGACCATGAGGGGTTATTCGAAACCCCCGCCGAGTTTCTCGAATGGGCGAAAAGGACGGGGCGGGACACGGAGAAGGCGCCGCGGGCCGTTGTGGCCGTGCATAGCACCCATCTCGCACTGCAGCAGCCGAAAGTGGTCGAGGCGATTATTCGCGAGTTCGAGCGGAGGGGAGTCCTGGCGGTGGCCGTGGTCGATTTGAACGAGCGCTACGAGCAGGCACTCCGCGAGCTGGCTCCGGCGATCGTCGTGCACACCTGCCACAGTCGGGAGAGCGTAGCGTTCCGCCGCCAGCTCGGCGTTCCCCACGTCCACTCGATCTTCTTCCGCAAGCAATCGATCGACGACTGGAGGGATAGCGTGGTCGGGCTGGCCGCCAGCGAACTGGCCTTCCACATCGTCTCCCAGGAGCTTCTCGGCGCGATCGAGCCTCAGGTTGGCGCCGGAACGCTGTCCGGCGGGGGCAGCGCCGAGGCGTTTGTGCCGATCCCCGATCGGATCGAACACCTCGTCGGGCGCGCCGTCGCCTGGATCCGGTTACGGACCAAGGCCAATGCAGACAAGAAGGTCGCCATCATCTACTGGAACCGGGAGATGGGCAAATCCGAACTGATGCGCGGCAGTGCTACCGGCATGTTTATGAACGGGCCGCGCAGCGTGGTGAAACTGCTCAGAAGCATGGCTGCCCACGGCTATGCTATCGCTCGGTTGC
>JALSID010000436.1 GCA_026981825.1 Planctomycetota bacterium | reverse complement strand
GCAGGTTCTTGAGCGCTTTGTCGTCATATTCGAGCGCGTCCGTGAAGAAGAAGCGTCCGTAGACGAGAATGTCGGAGAAAAGCTTCAGGCGGTCACCGAGGCTTTGCACCACCCGCCGGACCAGCGTGCGGAACTCATCGGTCACGATCTCCGGTGCCAGGCCTGCCCGTTGCAGGAACGGGATGACCCCGGCCACTTTTTCTTCCAGAGGGAGATCGCGCATGTACTCCCCCTGCAGCCAGTAGAGCTTGTCCGGGTCGAAGCTGGCCGGGCTGCGGTGGATCCGCTCCAGCGAAAAGTTCTCGATCAGGACCTGGCGGGGGATCTTTTCGGTTCGATCGTCCAAGGACCAGCCAATCCGCGCCAGGCCGTTCAAGACCGCATCCGGTAAATAGCCCAGCTCGATGTAGTATTCCAGAACTACCGGGCTCGGGATTTGCTCGGGCGCATAGCCCAGCAGGCGAAACCGCTCGAGGTTTTCGCGCGTCTGGTATCGATCAAGATGCCGCTTGGACAGTTTTTCCTTCGAACCCGGGGCCGCGACGTAGGGAACGTGCGCGAACACAGGGGGGCTTTCTCCGAGGGCTTGGTAGATCAGCAACTGGCGGAACGTGTTCGATAGGTGTTCCTGGGCGCGAATCACGTGGGTGATTCGCATCTCGATGTCGTCGACCACGGTCGCGAAGTTGTAGAGGGGCATTCCGTTCGTCCGCACGATGACGAAGTCGCCGATCTCGTCGGTGGACTGCTCGACGCGGCCGAGCACCGCGTCATCGACGACCAGGTGGTGGCCCGGTTCGACGGCCATTCTGAGCACGTACGGTACGCCTTCCTGGATCCGCTGCTGCCGTTCGGATTCGTCCAGCTTGCGGCAGCGGCCGCTGTAGCGGTACGGACGCCGCTCCTGTCGAGCGTGCTCGCGTTCGCGTTCGATTTCCTCCGGCGTGCAGAAACACGGATAGACCTGGCCGCTGGCAAGGAGTTTGTCCGCGTACCGTCGGTACAGGTCGATCCGTTGGGATTGGAAGTACGGGGCATGGGGCCCGCCTACCTCGGGGCCTTCGTCCCAGTGCAACCCCAACCAGCGGAGGCCGTTGAGGATGGGCGCGAGCGTCTCTTCCTGATGCCGCTGGACGTCGGTATCGTCGATGCGGAGAACGAACCGACCGTTGTGGCGGCGTGCGAGCGCCCAGTTGAAGATAGCAGTCCGCACGCCACCGATGTGGAGTTGTCCGGTGGGGCTTGGCGCAAAGCGTGTCGCAACTGTCATCGTCGCCTCTTCTGTTCCCTGAACAGCCTTCCGATCCACTTAACCTATTCTTGGGTTCGGTCCAGTGTTCGGCATGACCGCACGCGGGCGCGGCCGGCTTTGCCAGGGCCTCCAGGAACCCGACGAACACTGCCGCCGAGGGGGAGCGTCCACTTGCGGAGCGTATTTGGATGTCTCATTCTCCTCGGGCCGACTGCGCCGTCGCACCGGGTCGGTGGGCAGACGGTCGTGCCTGGGCGCCGATGCGGTGCCGGAGGCTGTGAGCCGGAGGGTTCGGTACCGGCCCGATCTGCGGCTCAGGCAGCCCGTTCGCGCGTGATCGTGGCGGTTTTGTGCGGCGGTTCGGAAGCAGCCCGTCCCGTGACGGAGCTGCGCGGTTTGCCCGCGACGACCACGCGCACACGCGCTTTTTCTGACGCGAGGGTGCGCGCGATGGGAAACGCTATGGCGGATTGGAGCACGACGGCAAGCTGGGCCAGAAAGGCGCCGAGCAGAAAAACCGTACCCTGGGTTTCGAGCAACTCCTCGGCCACGATCTCAAGAGGGTCTTCTGTGGGGAGCAGGAGTTCCAACTGCAGGGCGGCTGCAATCAGGTAAGCGAAGCCGCCGAGGAGAACGGTCGACCGGGCGAGGGGGTTGCCGCGGAGGTAATGGAACGAGCCGGCCAGCGCCCAGCCGAGAAGGATTGCGTAGGGAACGGCCCAATAGATGGACCCGTCGCCGTAGAGCCTGCTTCCCACGAGTCGGACGCACAGCTCCTTGAACGCTTCGTGGAGACTGCCTCCTTCGTCGGCGCTCATGATGGCCAGCACGCATGCCGTCCAGCTCCAGCAGAACAGCTCGCGTCTTCCGGCCCCCTGGGTCGAGCGCACCCTGCAGATCAGCCCGACCACGCAAGCGGCGATAAAGAGGAGCGTGGCGTTCGACCAGGCGCCCAGCGATCCTTCGGCGTCCAGATTGAGAGCTGCGATCACGCCGTCGCTGGGACGGAAGCTTTGTGCGAGCCGAAAGCTCAAGCAGTAGAGCAAGCCGAGAAGGAGATTCAATGCGGTCAGCCAGAGGGCGATTCGAATCGCCGTGCGGGGGGACGGGGCGAGGGCGGGGTGGACAAGCCAAGGAATGCTCAACCCGTTGTCTCGCATGGTCGTTGGCCCTTCATGGTGTGTGCAGAGCGCCGGCTGGGCCCAGCGGTGTGCGCGGCGATTATGCCTGTAACCCGAAATTGGTCAAGCTTGACTGGCTGTGTTGACCCGGCATAATGGGGCCGTTGTGTTGAGGGTAACGTGCTGCGCCCATAACGCTAGGCTCGCGGGCACCGCAAGGGCCTGTCTGGTGAATAGGTGACACGATGCCACGTCAGGCGCGCTGGTGGATCTTAACCTACGTTTGCGTCAGCGCTGTCGTGCACTTGATCGTTGCGGCTAGGGCCTGCGCACCGGCACAGGATACGATCCGGTTCATGAACTATTCGAGACGCCTGTTGAACGAGCCCGTGGCGCGGGTACTCACCAGTGAAGGCCAGCATCCGTTGTTCCCCGTCCTGGGAGCTCTGGTCACCAGGTGCATGATCTGGTTGGGGGCCGAACCCACTGCGACCACGTACTGGCGCTGCCTGCAGCTTACGTCTGCCCTGGCCGGGGTACTGGTGATTCCAGCGCTGTTCTGGATTGCGGAACGTGTCGCCGGTCGCGTAGCCGCCATCTGGGGGACCGCTATTGTGGCATTTTCACCCCGTGTCGTGGGGGTAGGAGCGGACGGCCTTTCGGACAGCCTGCATCTGGTTCTGGTGGCATGGGCGCTGGTCTGTCTCTGTCGGGCCGCGGAAAGGGTCGACGATGGCGGGAAGCTGTGGTGGGGACTCGGCGGCATTCTCGGTGGTCTGGCATTTCTGACCCGCCCCGAAGGCGCGTTAGCAGTTGCGGTGGCGCTGGTTGTGCTCGGTCTTGCAGCGGTGGCGAAGCGGCACCGGCGGGCTGCCGTTCTGCGGGGGGTAACAACGGCCGCCGCGCTGCTGGCTGTTTTTGTGGGCGGCTTCTTCCTACTAACGGGCCGGCTCAGTACGAAGGCTTCCGTGGCGAGGATGGTGGGGCTCCAGGTTGCGGAGGCCGAATCGACCAACGTCGCGGTGATCGTGGGGCCGTTCTCGTCTCCACAGCGTACGGCCCCGTTTAAACGGCGACCGCTGTTCGACAACGTCGTGTACGTCGGGTCCGACGGCGGGCGCATGGCGCAGGATAGCTTCCCAGAACCGCATCGACCTTCAGAAGGCGATGGCCACGGACCGTTGCCTGCCGGTCTGAACCTGTGGACGGCCGTTCACGAGTACGTCAAGGAACTCAGCAGCGCAACCCAATACGTGGGTCTCGTTCTTGCCTGCCTGGGAGTCCCGGTGGCCATGCGCCGGCGTTTGAACGGTCCAGGTGCCGCTTTGTTGGCAATATTTGTCTGCTTCACGTGCGTACTGTTGCGGCTTTACCTGACCTCGGGCTACATTTCCATGCGGCACTTGCTCGTGCCGGTGTTATGTCTTGTGCCTTTCGTGGGCGAAGGCGCGGTCTGGCTGATCGACCAGTTCGCACCTTGGGCAGGCAGACGCTTATTGGGCAGTGCCAGCCACAGACGGCGGGCGCGAGCCATCGCGCTGGGCTGCTTACTGGGAGGCCTTCTGATCTGCTACATACCTGTGTACTGGAAACCCCTTCATGCTTCCCGCGCCGGAGCCATGGCGGCTGCGCAGTGGCTGTTTCAGCAGGCGCAGCCCGGCGATGCCGTATTCGATGCGCACCTGATCAGCGGTGCCATGGCTGGTTTGCCCACGTATGGCCTGGCTGCCCTGCCGCACGCCGTACGCGATCCCAGGCTTGCCTTTGTCGTAGTCGATCGCTCCGACCTGTGGCGGGAGGACCATCCCTACGATCGGATCCGGGCCTTCGTACGGGAGCGCGGTCGGGAGGTAGCCAGGTTCTTGGTGCCCGATCGACCCGATGCGACGACGATCGTATTCCAAATCGGGGGAGTACAGACTGCCGAGCAGGGCCAGCGCCGCAACCTGCGCTGACCGGTGCGCCTCCTGGATAAGCACGACTGGCGGGGACCCTGATCCCACGTGTTGCCGGAACAGGCCGGGGACGACTGCCCACGACAAGTCCGTCTATCACCGCCACCTGTTCATCTTTAGCCTGGCGTGGGGGATTTGCCGCTTACAGGGGGCCGGACGCCAAGGCCGACAGAATGAGGTGTCGACGGAAGCGGGAGGGGGGGCCTAGATCAAGTCCACACGACGACGGCGAGAACTGGCGATGGCACATTCCTCACAGAGGCCGGTGATCACGAACCGGTGGGTCTCGGCGCGGAACCGATGCTCCCGGGCCACCCTGTCGCGCAACTCGCCCAGCTCCGGAACTGAAAACTCCTCAATCTTGCCACAGTTGCGGCAGTAGAGGTGGTCATGTTCGGGGTAGCCATACGCGTGTTCGTAAGCCACCTGATTCTCGAACCGGTGTGTGCGCAACAGGCCCGCATCGACGAGCCGGGCGAGCGTTCGATAGACCGTGGCGCGACTGACCTTCAGGCCCTTCTGCTGGATGTCCTGAAGCAGCTTGGTTGCCGTGAAATGATCGTGGTAGCGGAAAATGTACTCGACCAACTCACGCTGGGGCCGGGTCAGGCGCATACCGTGCAGCGCGAGATATTCGGCGAACTTCTCGACCGGATCCCCTTGGCGTTCTGCTTGGGGTAATTCGAACGGCACTCGCTACTCCACATAAGCGTTACCAGCCCAAGAGCTCGCCGCTGCCGCCGTCGTGCACGCTCGGTCTAGACTGCCTCCAGTTCGAGCCGCTCGACCAGGATGCTGACAGCAGCGGCCAACCGCTCCACCGTATCATACGTTCCACGGGCGATTTCGTCACGTATGCGGGCGATTCGCGCCTCTCGCGGCGAATCGAGCAGCGCAAGCGCCTCAGCCGAAAAATCGACCTGGTCCGCATATCCACCACTGCGCTGCGTTTCGGTCGGCCGGAGCGACCGGCGCAAGAGCGGGTGGGGGCTGCTGACACCGTGAGGACCGTGGATTTCCATGTTGCTCTCCTTCACCTGCCGCTGGTTGGTCGATGTTGCACAGCCCCGTCCTTGAAGAACATCTTACAATCGAACAGCCGTCGGCGAAATTGTTACACACACGGCCGAAGCTGTCCGGTTCGGCTCCCTGTTCCCGAAGGGGCTGTTCGGGATATCGGAACCGCTGGCGCGGGCCTTTACGACGCCCGGCACGATGGCTTGGTGCTTGCAACAACGGTGCCAATGTGTAGCGGTTATGTCCGTCACTCAGTCGATGCGAACCGAACAGGTGAGCACAAGCCTGCAGGGGGTGCGCCCCACGGTGTAGGAGACGAACAGCGGAGCCTGTCATGAGCACCGATCGACCGTTTCGATCAACGGCAGTGTCGGCCCAGCTCTCCGATCGCATGCTGGACGTGCTCCTGACCTGGGTCCGAACGGCCCTCGTGCAGCTCCAGACGGCGGAACCGGCTACGGGGGCCGTGATGGAGTCCGTACGGTTGCTGTTCGAGTCGGCACGCCGCTACCCAGCATCCCCCCTCCATATGGAGCTTGACATTGGCCCCGGTCCGGCAGGCGTTGCCATCCAGATCCGAGCCGTTCCGCTGGCCCGGCAAGCGGAACACGTCAACGTGTCCACGGTCTGGCAGGGGGTTTCGCTTCCCTGGCGCCAGGTACGCGTTGTCGTGCGGCAGCGGGAAGCAACCGTCGTGATCGAAGAGATCCCCGCGGCCAGCAGTCGCCCGAAGTGGTGAACTCCTCTCCGGTCGGCGGGTGCCTTCTCCTGTTTTCCTTCGCCTGCTCGCTCACACCGGCGTTGTCGCCGCGTAGTTGCGGTGCAACCGCGACGTGGTCTTCAGCCACCCGGGGAGAAGAGCTGACGCTAGCGGTCGTTTGCACGAGACCTGTCGGCCGTTTCCCCGCGCACGACGGGCGGGCGCCGGTGGCTGGGCGGTTTGACCGCACGCCCACGAGTACGGACGACAGTCGTTACCTGTGTGGTGGCATTGACGTCGCCAGAGCGGGCAAGCTGGCGGGACAGTTGATCGGCCGCACGAACAGGCTCGGGCAGCCGGTAGCGACCGGAAGAGAACCGAAGCACGATCGCGATGGCAGACTCGAGATCTACCAGGTGTCCGACGGAGACGAAGACCGGCTTCACGCCCGACCTCACCCGCAGGGCCGCTCCCACGATTTCGCCTCGGTCGACCAGTGGCGTCCAGGCCCCCCGCTCCTCCGCCGGCTGTTCGTACTTGCCCACCAGCACGCTCTTCGCCAGACCAACCGTAGGCAGGTTCAGCAGGAGACCGAGGTGGCATGCGATGCCGAAACGGCGGGGGTGGGCCAGCCCGTGGCCATCAACGATCAGGCAGCGGGGGCGGACGGCGAGCCTGCCGATTGCTTCGATCAGGGCAGGTGCCTCGCGGAAGGAGAGCAATCCAGGCACATAGGGGAACGTCAGCTCGGCGGCGGCCGCAGCGCGGTCCACCAGTTCGAGCCCTTTGGCGCGATAAACAGTCGCTGCGGCGAACGCGCGCTTCTTGAGCGTGTCGAACGCGGCGTCACAGCCCGCTGCCATCGCGGGCAATCGCTTCAACGGCCGTATGACAACCCTGCCGGCCAGTTCCTTCTGCAGAGCGATCGCCTCGGATGGGCTCAGGTCCCACCGGTGTAGGCCCCCTGAATCTGCCATTCGCCTGAACCGCTCCGCCGCACGGAATCTTGTCTGTGCCAGATAACGTAAAGCTTAACCGGCTGGAGAAGGCGCGGCCACGAAAACGGCGCGATCGCCCGGCGACGCAGCCGCACCCCTGGTCGAGCTCGCGTCTGTTCCCCCGTGTCTCGCGCCGGATAGCCCCCGCTGACGAGACGGGCCCATGTGGAGGACCACGGACATCGAACAGTTCCGCAAAATCTGCTCCCGTGCCGTCCCGTTTTCTTCAGGTAATCTCCCTTTGTTCAAAGCGACCCTTTTGTGGAGGGGACATCGCCGGAGCGCCCCGAGCGAGACACAGCCTGGTGCAGGGCGCGGGCGGTCGCTTTAAAAGTAGCTTCCGCAATGTGGTGGCTGTTCTCACCGTGGTGGAGGACGATATGCAGGTTGATCGCGGCCGAGTTCGCGAACGCCCTCCAGAATTCGGGGATGAGCTGAGTGTCGATCTCGCCCACTTTTTCGGTTTGGAACCCGACACGCCATACGAAGTACGGACGACCACTCAGATCCACGGCTGCTGTGACCAGGGTTTCGTCCATTGGCACGGTCGCCCATCCGAACCTGGTTATGCCGCGCTTATCCCCGAGTGCCTGGAGCAGAGCCTGGCCGAGTACGATCCCGGTGTCTTCGATCGTATGGTGCGCGTCGACTTCAAGATCGCC
>JALSID010000435.1 GCA_026981825.1 Planctomycetota bacterium | reverse complement strand
CGCGGCCACCGATCTAGAGGCATGACCGGTAGCGGTGGCGACCACGAAGCCCCCCTGAAGTCTGCTCTACCCCCGCGAAGGCGGAGGGGGGCCAGAATTAGGGGGCTGTATCCCAGATGGCGGGGGCTGCAACCGCCGTGCCTGCGACGAAGTCCTCCGATTGCTGCTTCGTCCAGGCGGCCACTTTTCGCTACGATTTGCTCTTTTCCCGCTCCAACAGAAGTTCCAGGTAAGATCGGCGTTCACTGCGACGAAGTCCGAGGACGGCGGCCAACCGTAGCAGGGCCTGCCTGGCGTCGTCGACGCTCGCTTCGTCCGCTCTTGTCTCCAGCTCCACGAAAGCCCCCAACGCCTGGACGATGTCAACGGACGCCTCCACCGGGTATCCGTCCCAGGACAGCGAGAATTTCCGTCGCTCCTTACGCACCGGGCGAACTCGACGGTACCCCTGCGCTTCCAGGAAAGCGATCGCGCGTTCCCACGCTTCAGAACCGGCCAGTGGCAGTTCAATCTCCCGGCGCGTCTTTGTCCGGTCGTCCACCTTTGGGCCCTTGTAGGTGAGGAACACGCGATCTTGCTGACGGCGCACCCGGACCGCTTCATCCGTGGCAGCGAAGTCCCGCACCGGGTGCGCGAAATAGATGTCCTCCTCCTCGACGATGCCCTCCGGCTCAGCCCCAAGCTCCTCGAGCTGCGCAATCACAGCCTCTGGGTCATCGATCGGAGCTTTAACCTCGACTTCGAATCTCGCCATCGCTGCGAGCTCCATCGTCTCCGCCGCCGTTTACCACGGTCACATCCGGACCCTCGACTATACCGGAGGTCTTGTTCGGCCGGACAACTCGCGCGGCCTCGGCCCCTGCTCTCGTTCGACCACACGCCGCCACTAGGGTAGAGTTCGATCGCTTGGGCGTGCTGTAGACCGGCACCATAAACTTTGTGATCGCTTGCGGCCAAAGCGTGGGGACATCGATGACGGAGCAGAAAGCAACGAACATCACCTGGCACCATCATCGGATCACGACCGAAGAGCGCGAACGCCTCTCGGGTCACAAGGGTGCCGTCGTCTGGTTTACGGGGCTGTCCGGATCGGGCAAGTCCACGATCGCGAACCTCGTGGACGAGCTGCTCTTTCTGCGGGGATGCCGCAGCTACGTGCTCGATGGGGACAACATCCGGCACGGTCTTAACAAGAACCTGGGGTTCTCGAAGGAGGACCGGGCCGAGAACATCCGACGTATCAGCGAGGTCGCCAAACTGTTCGCTCAGGCAGGCGTTATCGCCATTACCTGCTTCATTTCGCCCTACCGGGCCGACCGCGACGCCGCCCGCGCTCTGCTGCCGCCGGGAAGGTTCATCGAAGTCTACGTCGAATGCCCCCTGGAAATCTGCGAGCAACGAGACCCGAAGGGGCTGTACAAGAAGGCCCGCGCCGGCGAAATCAAGGGGTTCACCGGCATCGATGACCCCTACGAACCGCCGCTGAATCCGGAACTCGTGCTGAATTCAGCCAGCACACCCGCCGAAGAGCTCGCCCGCCGCGTTGTCCAGTACCTCGATCAGCAGGGCCTGCTCAGCATTTGATCGGTACACCCGCCGCCTTGTCAACGGCGGCCGTATGGGAACTCGATCACTCCGTAATGACGCAAGTTCCTTGTTGGGAGCGTGCCGACCGGCTGCATCGGCTCCCGAGGTGATGGCCCCGGGCACCGACCCAAAGTACCGTCAGATGACCAGCGCCGCGTACAGTCGATTCGAGGGGAGCGTTGGATAGTCGTCGGGTCACCACAGGCGTCAGCCTGATCACGTATCCCGTGACGGAATGGAGCAGCAGGACATGGCGGACGGCCCCGAGGTTGTTCATCGACTGGCCACCTAAAGGGGACTCGAGCGCGGCGTGCCAACGCCTGCCCCATGCGGTACGTGTAACCTGAACCTGAGTCCCCCTCTGCAAGCGGTGTGTCCTGTCAGGCAAGTTCGGGCCACGTGGGCAGTCGATCGCGTGCTGTCCCTCATGCGCGCCGCGAAGGTTCCGAAGCGGAGCCCAGAGCTCCTCGCCAGAATGCTTCCGGTTATCGACCGCGTCGCGCGGGTTACTGGGGGCGGCGAGTGGACTGCACCGCCAGACGGGCCCGGATGATCTCTTGCAACCGCGCGAACTCGCGTTCGTCAAAACCGTCCGAGCGCCAGAGCAGATTGCCCCGGCGGTCGAGGAGCACCAGCGTGGGCAGAACCCGGACGCCAAACACATTCCGCAGTTTATTCCCGGTATCGGCGCTGCCGAGAAGCAGCGGGTAGGTAACCTGTAGCCGACTTGCCACCTCCCGCACCCTGCCGGCCTGCTGGCGGACGTCTCCGCTTTCGTATGCAACGCCCACCACCGTCAGGCCATGCCGCCCGTACATCCGGTGCAGCGTTTCTATGCGGGGCATTGCGCGCAAGCAGGCACCGCACCATGAGGCCCAAAAGTCCACCAGAAGGAGCTGACCGTCGAGGGAACCGAGACGGACGGAGTGCAGGTCAGCGTTTGGCAGGTTCAAATCGGCCAGCTCTGCTGCGCGGCCCGTCCAAAAACTGGCCGGACGCACCGGATCGGTCGACGGCGCCGCTTTTCGCACGGTCGTACGCAGGGTCGAATGGGGCGCGGATCGAGCGACGGACGGGCGGCCTGGCAACGACCGCTGGCGTTTCGCCAGGGGGGTGGAAGCGGGCCGCCACGCACTGGCACCTCCGCTGCTGCGGCCTTCTTCTGCCAGCCGCAGCGGCGTGCTGAGCTCCCGGCCGCGGTTCCGCTCTGTCCCCCTGTTCGATTGCCACCGGGGTGGGGGGCGTCGGGGAACCGGGAGCTCGGCGAACGGACGCCCCGGATCCGCCGCACCTGAGGGGGGCGGAGTGGAACGTTGCTGACGTGGCACTTCGAGCGCCGGCTGCTCGGCTTCGCCCGATCTTCCGAACAGCCGCCCAATGAATCGGCGTAGGCTCACGCCGTCGCTCACCGTCCGCTGTCCGGCGGCCTGGGGGGAGCGTGCACGCGAGGGCGCCACGTCAGCCGTTCCTCGCGAGCTGGGCGGTGTCCGGCCTTGCCTGACGAATCGGCCGGGGCCTCTTCTCTCGGGTTCGGGTGTTCGGATCCAACCGTTGCCGGTGGTGCGCAAAGAGCTCGAAGATTCGGCGGGGAGTTCGCCTGCGCGGTGCACCGTAATGAGCACCCGGTCACGGGGCGCCACAATGGATGCCCGAGCGAGCAGAGGCTGGTCCGGGCGAAACGCCGTTACGACCACCAGGTACCGCTGGCCGGTGATTAACCCGTCCAAGCGGAACCAGCCGCGGGGATCGGTGCTCGTTTCCCGGGTCGGCTCGCCGCCCGCGCCTGGTGCCGTGACAAGGACTGTTGCGCCGGGTACGGCGCGACCGGTCTGGTCCACGACCTTGCCCGCAAGGAACGCGGTGCGGGCCGAAGCCGGTAGAGCGGTGTCGGATGGCACGTTCCCTGTGGAGATCGGCTCAAAGCCGAGCAGTCCTTCGCTTGGTGTCTGGCGTCGGCCCATCGAAACCGGGGGCGTCCAGCTCGGCGCACCGGCGGCAGGGGGAGCGGCCCGAAATGCCGTCCGGTTGGGCGCAAAGCCTGTACCGGGGGAGCGACAGCCCGATAAAAGAACCAGTACGCAGAGGATCGCTAGGTTTCGCCGCATCGGCAGACCTCCGGCCGGAGCAGAGCGCGACAACTTGCATGCACGGCTCATCCAGTTCTCTCGACCGGTCACCCCGCTGGTTTCCAGCCTTCGATACGATGAATAGGTCACCCTGTGCGACTCTCACCCGAGCTGCCGATGCCGGGATCTACGTAAACTCAACCGCTTAGACCGATCATGGTTAGCTTGCCGCCAGAGGAGACCGTGGAGGCGATTCGAATCCGCGGTGCCCGGCAACACAATCTGAAGAACATCGACCTCGATCTTCCCCGCGACCGATTGATCGTGTTCACGGGGGTAAGTGGCTCGGGGAAAAGCTCCCTGGCCTACGACACGCTGTACGCGGAGGGGCAACGGCGATATGTGGAATGCCTGAGCACCTACGCGCGCCAGTTCGTCGGCGAACTCGAGCGACCGGACGTGGACTCGATCGAGGGCCTACCTCCCACGGTGACGGTGAAGCAAGAGATCACCGCCGTCAACCCTCGTTCCACCGTGGCCACGGTGACCGAGATCTACGACTACCTGCGTCTTCTGTTCGCTCGGATCGGCACGCCGCATTGCTACCTTTGCGGCGCACAGCTTGGCAAACAGTCTCCGCAGCAAATCGCCGCCCGCATCCTGGACCTGCAGCAAGGCACCCGGGTGATGATCCTGAGCCCGGTCGTCGTGGGCCGGAAGGGACACCATCGCGACGTGTTGGCTCGGCTGCTCCGAGACGGTTTTTTGCGCGCCCGCGTGGACGGACAAATCGTTGAGCTCGACCCGCCCCCCGAATTGGTCCGTACCCGCAAGCACACAATCGAGGCAATCGTCGATCGCTTCCGGGTGAGGGGCGACCTGGCCAGGCGGGTTGCGGACTCGGTAGAGACCGCTCTGCGGCATGGTCAGGGGACGATTGTCGTCGCCTATGAGCAGGATGGGCGCTGGGTCGACACGGTGTTCAGCACCAAGCATGCGTGCCTGAGATGCGGCATTAGCTATGGTGAAATCGCACCTCGATTGTTTAGTTTCAACAGTCCGGCAGGCGCCTGCCCGACCTGCGACGGCCTCGGCATCCGCCCGGACGTGCTCGAAGAGGTTCTCGAAGAAGAACAGTGGACCGATGCGGTGCGGCTCCTGAGCGGATCGTCGAGCGGTGCTCGCAGGGGGAGGCGCTCGACCCTCTGTACCGACTGCCGGGGAACGCGCTTGCGACCGGAAGCGCGAAGCGTTTTGATCGCCGGCCGGTCCATCACGGACCTAACCGCGTTGGATGTGGCGAAGCTCGCGGAGTTCTTCGACGCGGTCCGGCTCGAAGGCCGCGACTCCCTGATCGGCGAACCCATCGTTGCAGCCATTCGCTCCAAGCTGACGTTTTTGCGGAAGGTGGGACTGGACTACCTTACGCTTGATCGCCCGGCGATTACGCTCTCAGGCGGAGAATTCCAGCGTTTAAAGCTGGCGGCCTACCTCGGTTCTGGCCTGGTTGGCGTGTGCTACATCCTGGACGAGCCCACCATCGGGCTGCACCCCCGCGACAACCGGCGACTGCTGGACGCACTGCGCGAGCTTCGGGACGCGGGGAACACGGTCATCGTTGTGGAACACGATGAGGCGACGATCCGGTCCGCGGACATCGTGGTCGATCTCGGTCCCGGCGCCGGGCGCCATGGAGGGGAAGTGGTCTACGCCGGAAAGCTGGACGGGCTGCTCCAGGAGCCGAGAAGCGTCACCGGCCGCTATTTGAGCGGAGCCGAGCGGATCGCCGTTCCGGAGCGGCGGCGCCCACCGGCACCTGACCAGATGCTCACGCTCCTCGGCGTCCGTACCCATAATTTGAAGAACATAACGGTTTCGTTCCCCCTTGGGCTGTTCGTGGTCGTAACGGGCGTCAGCGGTTCCGGGAAGAGTTCCCTGGTGACCGATACTCTGGTGCCCGCTCTGCGTCGCAAGCTGGGCATCCGGACGGTCATGCCCGGCCCCCATCGCCGCCTGGTGGGGGCAGACAAGGTGGATCGAGTCATTGAGGTGGAGCAAACACCAATTGGGCGCACCCCTCGTTCCAACCCCGCCACGTACGTGGGGGTATGGGACCACATCCGGAAGCTGTTCGCCCAAACCAAGGAGGCGCGGCTGCGCGGCTTCACGGCCAGCCGGTTCAGCACGAATGTCCCCGGCGGCCGGTGCGAGACGTGCAAGGGACTGGGCGTCCAGCGGATCGAGATGCAGTTTCTGCCCGACGTGTTCGTCACCTGCGAGGCATGTCGCGGCCGGAGGTTTAACCAGTCGACGTTGAGCGTGCGGTTCCAGGGCAAGAGCATCGCTGACGTGCTGGACATGACGGTGGAAGAGGCACTCGAGTTCTTCCGCAACCAGCCGCAAATTGCACGGATCCTGAGTACGCTTCGCGACATTGGCCTTGGCTACATCACGCTCGGTCAGCCATCGACGACCGTCTCTGGAGGCGAGGCGCAGCGGATCAAGCTCGCGTACGAACTGAGCAAACGCAGCACCGGCCGAACGGTCTACGTGCTCGACGAACCAACGACGGGACTCCACTTCGCCGACATCCGTCGTTTGCTCGATGTGCTGCACCAGCTCGTCGAGCAGGGCAATACGGTAATCGTCATTGAGCACAATCTCGACGTGATCAAGTGCGCCGATTGGATCATTGACCTCGGGCCTGAAGGGGGCGAACAGGGCGGCCAGGTCGTGGCTGTGGGGCCACCCGAGGCGATCGCCGCCAATCCCGCCAGTTGGACCGGCCAGGCGTTGCGCCGGGTCATCGAACTGCATCACGACGAGGGATCGCTCGGCGACGTTGCCTAATCCGTGATACCTTCACGGGACAGTGGATGCCCTTCGGTTGAGCGGGCGAATGGCCGCAATCGTGCGCGTCCGATGTCGGCGTGTTGGGGTAGCCGACCGCTGAGAGGGATGCGTCTGCCGCAGCCGGCCGCGACGCTCGACTGCTTGCCGCCGGAGCGAACGTGTCGGCGCTTACAATCGAAGGAAAAGCGTCTTGCAACGCGGCTGCGCGACTCAGCGAGAGCAAAGGGGTGTCGAGTCCTGTGCTGCCTCGAGCCTTTCGTGTTTCCATGCTTCTTTCGGCCACTCTGTGCTTCGCAGCTCCCGTGATCGCTCAGCAAGGCCCTGGAGTGGCGGTGAGCCCCGTCTTCGAGCGGGAGATTCAGGAGCGGCGGAGCTATGTCGGGTCGGTCATTGCTCCCCGCAGCGTCCTGGTTGGATCGGCCGTGGCTGCCCGGCTCGAAAGGATCCACGTCGAGGAGGGAGACAGGGTCGAAGCAGGCGAGATCATAGCGGAACTGGAACGTGACGTGATTGAGGCCCAGCTTCAGGCGGCCCGTGCCGAACTGGAACGACGCAAGCAGCAACTGGCCGAGCTCGAAGCGGGTCCACGACCGCAGGAGCTGGAAGCGGCGCTTGCTCGGGTCGAGGCCGCTCGGTTGGGCCTGGAACTTGCTCGTCGCCGCCAACGGAGAGTGCAGAGTTTGTACGATCGCGGGGCCGCCAGGGATGAGGAACTCGACGACGCCTCCACTGCCGTCGACCAGGCTGCTCAGCGGTTGCGGCAGGCGGAGGCCGAGTATGAGCTGCTCCGCGCCGGCGCCAGACCGGAGGCGATCGCTCAGGCGCGAGCTGCGGTGGCAGCTCAGCAGGCGTTGGTTGAGCAATACGCCCGCGAATACGAAAAACACCTCGTCCGCGCCCCCTTCACGGGCTACGTGGTACGCCGCTACACGGACAAAGGTGCGTGGGTAACTCAAGGGGGGCCTATTGTGGAGCTGGTGGAACTGGACGTCGTGGACATCGAGGTGCCTGTGCCCGAAGACGACGTGGCCCGCCTTCGCTATGACGCGGCCGCCCGGGTAACCATTGACGCGCTGCGCGGTCGCGCGTTCACGTCGTCGGACATCCGGGTCGTCCCTCGAGCCATCCCTGGCACCCGCACCTTCCCCGTACGGATCCGCCTGAAGAACGAGTTTGACCCGCACAAGCGGCCGCTTATCAAAGTGGGCTTTTTCGCTCAGGCTGAGCTCCCGCTGGGCGAGCGGTTCGTGGCCACCTTGATTCCGAAAGATGCCCTCGTGCCGGGGCGAGCCACGCCCACGGTCTTCGTGCTTGCAGGCCGTGCAGCCCCCGGAGCAACGGCGAAAGTCCGTGCCGTCCGTCTGGACGTGCTGCTTGGCTGGCGACAGTGTGTCGCGGTACGCGGGAACGTGCAGCCTGGCGAGCTGGTCGTCGTGGAAGGCAACGAACGGCTTGTTGACGGACAGGAGGTGCGGGTCCTCGATCTCGTGCCGACCGAGAAGTTCGTGAACCCGGAGACGGATAAGGCGATCGTGGAACCTCCCACTGCTCGCGACGACTGATTGCGTTCCCCCGACGAACGTGTTGTCCCTTGGAGACGCGAGGTGGCTCCATGCAAGGCCACTGGATCGCTGCCCTCATTCGCAACCCGGTCAAGGTTGCCGTCGGCGTCCTGCTCGTCATTCTGTTCGGAACCATCAGCCTGGTCCGCATGCCGGTGCAGTTGACACCGGAGGTGCAGTACCCGATCGTGGGGGTCTTCACGGTCTGGCCCGGCGCCAGCCCCCTTGAGATCGAGCGTGAGATCATTCTGCCCCAGGAAGAGCAGCTCAAGCAGGTGGAAGGGGTGCGCAAAATGTCCGCGGAGTGCTATCACTCGGCGGGCCGCATCACGCTCGAGTTCGACTTCAACACGGACATCACCGAAGCCATGCTCCGGGTGAGCATCCGGTTGCAGCAGGTGCGCGGTTACCCCGAGGACGCGCTGGAACCGGTGATTTACACTTCTGGGCTTTCCGATCAACCGATCGCCTGGTTCATCCTAAGCCCGCGCGTGCCGGATGAGACGGAGATTGCCGAAGCCAAGAGACGGTTCCCTCAGTGGGCTGCGGAACTCGACGTCGCCGTACGCACGAGTAATCCGGAGATAGCGCTGCTTCGGCTCGAGAAGCTGGCGAAGAAAGAACCCGGCCTCGCGTACCTCCTTCCTCCCCCCGTTGATATCGTGTCCCTTCGAAAGTTCGTGGAAGACGTGATTGAGGCACGCTTGGAACGCGTGCCGGGGGTATCGAACGCGAACGTCTTCGGCGGCCGTGCTCGCCAGTTCGAGGTCCGTGTGGACCCGGAAAAGCTCGCCGCCTGGGGGATCACCATTAGCGATGTCCGCAACGCGATCCGGGCGCAAAACATCGATGCTACAGCCGGCGATTTCTGGGAGGGCAAACGGCGGTATGTCGTTCGTGCCGTGGGACAGTACCGGCGCCCCGAGGATGTGGCCAACACGGTGATCACCTATCGAAACGGAACCCCGGTCTACGTCCGCGACGTGGCTACGGTTGGCCTGGGGTACGGCAAACCCGGCGGACTGTCTCGCCGGTTCGGACGGGAAAACATCTCGATCAACATCGAACGTGCCACGGGGGCCAATGTGCTCGAGGTCATGGAGCAACTCCGCCAGGCGGTCGACGAACTGAACCGTTTCGTCCTCCGCCCGCGGGGGCTGCAATTGACACAGGTGTACGACGAGACGGAGTACATCAACAGCGCGATTGGCCTGGTAACGAACAACCTCTACCTCGCGACGGCCCTTGCAACGCTCGTCCTGCTCATCTTCCTGCGCAGCGGTCGATCGACACTCGTGCTTGCCCTGGCGATTCCCGTCAGCGTTTTCGGTGCCTTCCTCATCCTGGGCCTGCTGGGCCGGACGCTCAATGTGGTCAGTTTAGCCGGACTGGCGTTCGCGATCGGCATGCTGGTCGACAACGCTGTAGTGGTGCTGGAAAACGTCTATCGGCACCGTCAACTGGGGCGAAACGCGATCGAGGCGGCGGTGCGGGGAACCTCGGAAGTCTGGGGGGCCGTCCTCTCCTCGACCCTGACCACCCTTGCCGTGTTCTTGCCCGTACTCTTCGTGCGTGAGGAAGCGGGGCAGTTGTTTCGGGATATCGCCCTCGCGATTTCCGGTGCCGTTGGCTTGTCTCTGATTGTGGCCATCACGGTCATCCCGGTGGCGTCGGCACGCCTTCTTGCCGGCGGATCAGCTAGCCGGCTGGAACCGCCGGAATCTGGCAACGGACGCTTTCTCCGCCGACACTGGCAGCGAGCCACTGTCCTGGCAGCCAACGTTAGCGGAAGCCTGCTTTACCCCCTAAACATCGTGGGCCAGGCCTTTGTCAACCTTATTCAAGGATTGAACCGCTGGCTACTGAAGGGGGTATGCCGCAGGTTGTTCGCGCTTGTTGGTACCATAGCTGCTACGATCGGTATCGCCTATCTCCTCTTTCCCCCACTGGAATACCTCCCGCAAGGCAACCGCAACCTGATCATCGGCGTTTTGATTCCTCCGCCCGGCTACAATCTGGCCCGTCTGATGGAGATGGGCGAGAAAGTGGAAGAGAAGCTGCGTCCCTACTGGGACGTTCACTCGAGCAGTTCGACCAAGAAGGAACTGAAGTATCCTCCCATTTCCGAGTTCTTCTTCGTGGCGCAGGGCCGGATCGCCTATTTCGGGGTGAAGTCCGCCGACCCGGCGCGCGTGAGAGAGTTGTTACCGCTGGTTCAGGAAACGGTCAACATGTTTCCCGGTACGACCGGGATCGCGAGCCAGACGAGTCTGTTTCAGCGTGGCCTGGGTGGTCGAGGTGTGGCTCTGGAGATCGCTGGCCCGGACCTGGATCGGCTGCAGGCAGTCGGCCGCCTGGTGATGGCGCGGCTGCCGCAAGTCATGCCCGGAGCCCAGGCGCTGCCGAATCCGGGCCTGGAGACGCTGAACCCAGAGGTTCACGTGGTACCGCGGCGCGAAGCGGCGGCTCAGCTCGGCATGACAATGGCCGAGCTCGCGTACACCCTGGACGCCCTCATCGACGGTGCCTACGCGGACGACTATTTCATCGGCGGAGAGCGAATCGATCTGAAGATCCTCGGACCGACCGTCTACCGGGGTTCCACACAGGGTATCGAAAACCTCCCCGTTGCCACTCCTTCCGGCCACGTGGTGCCCCTTCGAGCGATCGCGTCGGTGCACCCGGCGGCGGGCCCGGAGCAGATCAATCGGCGGGAACGACAGCGAGCAATTACGATCAACATCACTCCACCCGTCGACATGCCGCTCGAAGAGGCAATGCGGAGAGTCGAGGAGGGAATCATTCGCCCCCTTGAGCGAGAGGGCGTCGTTGGTACGGATGTGCAGATGTATCTGTCCGGTACGGCCGATCAGCTTCGTCAAACGTGGCGGGCGATGCGGTTCAACGTCGTACTGGCCCTTTTGATCACCTACCTGCTGATGGCGGGTTTGTTCGAATCCTGGGTGTATCCGTTTGTCGTCATCCTCACCGTACCGCTCGGGGCCGCCGGAGGCATCGCGGCGCTGCGTGTCGTGAACCTGTTCACGCCGCAGCCCCTTGATGTGCTCACGATGCTTGGCTTCGTCATCCTGGTCGGAACCGTGGTCAATAATGCGATCCTGATCGTGCACCAGGCGCTCAACCATGTACGGCTGGACGGCATGGACTGGAGGGACGGGATTCTGGAAAGTGTTCGCAATCGGATTCGGCCTATTTTCATGACCACGCTGACCACCGTCTTCGGCCTCTGTCCGCTCGTGCTCTTTCCTGGTCCCGGCAGCGAGCTCTACCGCGGGCTGGGGGCCGTAGTACTGGGAGGGCTGTTAGCCTCATCCGTGCTGACGCTCATCGTTACCCCCACGATGCTCAGCCTCGCCTGGCAACTTCGCGACCTCTTCCGCAGCGCTCGACGCCCCACCGAGCAGGCGCGAGACGTCCCCCGGCGTATCGGCGAGATGGCAAACGTGTGAGGGAGGCTGACCTACTCGTCGACCGGGGGTAATTGAGCCGAACGGGTTTCCGATGTCCCACCCATTCCGCCTTACCGGCTGCGCCAAGGGCTGGCCGTGATCGTCGCGTCACCCGCCGCCGGACGCGGGACCGGGCGGCGCGACTCGGCAAACCGGCTTCCGAAGGCACGGCGGGCTGCTGGCGGGCTCGCCACCGCACGCGTCCATCGGGTAGCTAGCCCGTCGTGCTATGCTGTAAGAAACCGCGCGATCTGCTCGGCCCGACGAACGTAAGCGAACCCTGGAGTGCGGGGTCTGTGAAGAGCTAGCCCGATGGGTCTCGAGGGCGAACTGAGCGCAAAACTCGAGCGAGCCGTGCGCGAGGCCGCGATTCGCTGCGTTGGATACCAGGCCGTCGGGAACAGAGCGCACCTTGAACTGCTGCTTGCTGTTCTCCGAGCGTTCGGCAGCGAGCCTGGGGGCCTCGTGTACGTGGAGCCCGTGCTGGCAAACACGACCCGTCGTCCCGCCGACGTGCTGCTTTGTCATCCGGACGTGGGAATAGTTGTCTTCGAGGTGAAAGGTTGGTCGCTGGAGAGCATCGAACGGATCGAGGCCGGCCAATTCTGGATACGCGAACGGTGCGGGATCCGCCTGTACCGGCCGTTTGAGCAAGTAACTAGGTGCATGTTTCAGATCCGCGACGCGGTTGTAGAAACGCTAGACGGTGCCCGGCCGCCGCTGTTTACAGCTATCGTGGTGTTTCCAAACGTCAGTCGAGACCAGTGGCACATGCGAGGCTTCGACAAATGCGTCCGACATAAGGAGCTTCTATTGCGCGATGAGTTGCAAAGTCCGGAGGCATTTCGAGCGGCTGTGCTGAACGCGGTCGGCACGGCGCCTGAAGTCGTTTTGTCCCCCGAGCAGCTCGCTGCGGTCGAACGAGCGTTTGGCAGTTCAGCCGTCCTTCGCGCCGCCCGGTCCGCTCGCCCGGTCAACCGCGATACGCTGGGCGCGCGCATCGATGAGTTCATGAACAACCACCGGGTGCTGACTCGGGAACAGAGCGAGATCAGCCAGATCACGGTGGGACATGAACCACGGCTGATTCGCGGCGTCGCCGGATCGGGCAAAACGACCGTCCTGGCCGTGATGGCCGCACGGGCCATTCGTCGGATGCTCGAGGTTCGGCGCCAACGACTGTTTGCCTTTGCCGAACGGACGAGCGGCGGACCACGGGTGCTCGTGACCTGCTTCAACCGCGCCCTGGTTGGTTACATCCGTGACGCAATCGAGCGTGCCTACAGGAAGGAGGCGCTTGCCCATTTGCCCGCCGGTATCCTCGAGGTGCGCCACATCGACGGAGTCGCATGGCGGCTCGCCGAGCGCCGGCTCTTACGCTGGATCAAAGTGAGCTCAGAGAGAGAATCAGAGCGTCGTTTTGAATACCTGTGCGCGCAGTTGCAGGCACGTGCAGCCAACTACCAGGGGATCCCCGACGAATTCTTGTACGACCTGGTATTTGTAGACGAAGCCCAGGACTTCGGCCCCGCTCACTTTCGCTTCCTCTTGCACCTCATACGCCCACATCCAGCCACCGGCGAGCTGCCCATCGTCATTTTTTACGACGACGCTCAAAACGTCTACGGACGGCGGAGACCAACCTGGCGCAAACTGGGCATCGACCTAACGGGCTTTCGCAGTCGGGTGATGACGGAATGCTTCCGCAACAGCCGTCCTATCGTGGAGTTCGCCCTCAATCTTCTCCTTGGCTCAACTCTACCCCCCCGCGATCGCCCCGCTTTCCGCGACTTTGCCGACATCGGATATTTGAAACGGCTGGGCGCCGTGGTGGAAGAGGAAGACTGGATCCATGTTCGGTTTGCCCCCCGAGAAGGTCCTCCCCCCATCGTCAAGCGCTACGACCATCCGTCCACGTCTATGACGGCCATCGCGCGTCGTGTCCGCTATCTGATCACCGAGGAGCAGGTACGGCCCGAGGACATCCTGGTTCTCGCCCACAGACGAACAACGGTGTACTGCCTGCGGGAAAAACTACGTCAAGAGCTTGGTGATTTGGTTGCGGGATTCGTCGTTCCCGTGGGCGACAGCCCGGACAAGGACCACTACATCTTCCGCCCGGACCATCTTACCGTCTCCACCGTGCACGGCGCCAAGGGCTACGATGCCCCCATTGTGCTCCTGGAAGCTTCTGATTTCGACATCAGCAGGCCCTTGAATCGTGTTGCGTTCTACGTTGGCGCTACACGAGCGATGGTCGAGCTGGAAGTACACGGTGTGGCAACTCCTTTCCTCTCGGAGGCCGCTCGTGTATGCGACCGCCTAGCGTCCACTTGCAGGGCCGGCGGCAATCCCCCGTAGCGGCCTTATCGACCTGCCGCGCCGGCCGGCTAGAAACCCGCGCGTGTGGCAGCCCACCAACGCTTTCCCTAAAAACCAAAGCGGCACCGGGGGTGCCGCACTCCAAAAAGCCAAAGCGGCACGGGGGTGCCGCACTCCAAAGAGCCAAAGCGGCACGGGAGTGCCGCACTCCATAAAGCCAAAGCGGCACAGGAGTGCCGCACTCCAAAAAGCCAAAGCGGCACAGGAGTGCCGCACTCCAAAGGACCAAAGCGGCACGGGAGTGCCGCACTCCAAAAAGCCAAAGCGGCACGTCTCATCAGGGCGTGGTGCCGGCGCTGCTCCGGTGCGCGGCGCCTTCGCCGCGTCGGTCGCAAACGTATAATCTGCCAACGTGTTCCCGAGTGACGCGGATGAGCTCAGGCTCAGCCAACACCGGCACTGCCCACCCTTTGCCGTGTAGTCTAGGGCAAAACGCCCCGGCGAAACCGGGAATGCGAACCGGGAAACGGATTGCTGGAGCGCTGGTCGGCGAGAACTTCCAGAGAACACGGACGAACCAACGATTCAACTTGCTCACGTGAGGGCCTCTAAGGAGTCTTCCCCATGAAGCTATTGCGTTGGGCCTACCTGGCCACATTCGTTTGCGGGCTTGCTTTCCTTTGTAGCTGTTCCAGAACCACTTCCGACGAACAGGAGACGAATGTTCCTGCACCCGCCACGCAGGAGCAGGCCCCGGCTGAGCCGGAGTCGGAACCGGCAGCTCACACGGACGCTCTGGCCGCGCCAACGAGCACGGAGGAAGCTCAGCCCGGTGAGCCAGACAGCGTTGCGGCAGAGCTGAGCGGCCCTGGTGAGACGGATACCGAGGCCGCGCCCGAGGGGGCCGAACCCGCCGACGAAGCATCCGCGCTCCTGCAGGCCGCTCTCCAGGCAGCTCAAAGGGGGGACTTCAGCGCAGCCATCGAAAAAGTTCGCGAGGCCGTCGCCAAAAAGCCCGACAACCCGCAGCTCAAGCTGCTGCTGGCTCAGCTCATCTTCGTCCGCGCCCGCCAGCTCCTGGCCGAATCGGATCAGGATCAGGCAAAGCTGGCACAGGGGGCCAAACTTGCTGCGGAAGCGACCTCGCTCGCTCGTGAGCAACTCAAGAACAGC
This sequence comes from Planctomycetota bacterium, assembly GCA_026981825.1. Lineage (GTDB taxonomy): Bacteria > Planctomycetota > Planctomycetia > JALXBF01 > JALXBF01 > JALSID01. The sequence goes on along the minus strand of JALSID010000435.1, from coordinate 22,644 downwards.
AACGCCTCCGACCCACTCCGCCTTCAGAAGCGAGATCTCCTTCAGAGCGCCCTGGTCTTCAACGCCGTCGCTCAGGCACGGCAGAACAAGCCGGACCTGGCCAAGGAACTGCTCCGCGAGGCGGTGCGCAGTGGGCTGACGGATGTGGAGGTCCTGGAGCAGGACGAAGAGCTGGCTGCTCTCAAGGCGCTGCCCCAGTTCGAAGAGCTGATGGCTGAGCTGCGGGAGATCGCCCGTGAGCAGATCGGCGAACAGATCGACGCGTTAATGGAGGCAACCGAGCCATTTGCTTTTGACTTCGATCTGAAGGACATCGATGGCAAGCCGCTCCGGCTGAGCGATTTCAAAGGGAAGGTCGTGCTGGTTGACTTCTGGGGCACCTGGTGCCCTCCGTGCCGCGCAGCGATCCCGCACCTGGTGAAGCTCTACCAGGAGTACCACGACAAAGGCTTCGAAATCATTGGCCTCGCCTACGAGCAAGCTGAATCCGAGGAAGCCAACATCAAACTGGTCAAGGAGTTCGCTCAGAAGGCGGGTATTCCGTATCGGCTCGCGCTGGGGGACGAAAAGACGCAAGAACAGGTGCCGGGCTTCCGCGGTTATCCCACCGTGCTGCTGATCGATCGGTCCGGCAAGGTGCGGTTGGTGCTTGTGGGTTACCGCCCCTACGAGCACTACCAGGTCGCTGTCGAGAAGCTGCTGGCAGAAGCCGCATCTGAGGGGGACAGCGAAACAACGAAGGAGAAGGGGGATGAGACCGGAGCAAGCTTCCATAGGCCGTCCGTAGGCCGGGTCCGTGCGCTCGCACAGGTCCAGAACTCCGCCGAGGGGGATGACCGAGCTCTGGAATCCGATGACAAAGCCGCCAAGCTGGTGGAGCGTGCGCAATCGCTCGCGCGGCAGGGCAAGATCGCTCAGGCAGTGAAGCTGGCCAAACAGGCGCACGAAGCAGCTCCGGACAACCGCCAGATCGCGACGTTCTACGCCCGGGGCCTGTTCTCTTACGCCGGTCTCCTGGCGCGTCAGAGCAAGCACTCCCAGGCTGCCAAGAAATACGACGAAGCAGCCACCGTTATCAAGAAGATCGCCGAGGACGGTTCCCAGCTCCAGCCCCTGGAACGGAATATCCTGACGTTTAGCCTGTTGTCGGCGGCGCGCGAGTACCTGCAGGCGAAGAAACAGAAGGTGGCCAGGGAGAGGCTGATCGAGGCGCTCGACCGAGGCTTCTCTCAGGTCGAATTCCTCGATAGTGACCCCCTGCTGAAGGAACTGGCGCAGGACAAAGAGGTACAGGAAAAGATCGTGGCGATCCGGGAAGCGCGAGCGCGGGAGCTACGTAAGCAGGCGCTGGCGGAACTGGCCAAAGGCACAAGCTTCCCGTTTGACTTTGAGCTTCCCGACCTTTCCGGCAAACCGGTCAAACTGGCCGACTTCAAAGGCAAGGTGCTGATCGTCGACATCTGGGGGACCTGGTGTCCCCCTTGTCGCAGGGAGGTCCCCCACTTCATCGAGCTGCATCAGAAGTACCGCGATAAGGGCCTGGAGATCGTGGGGATCAACTTCGAACGCGTACCGCAGGAACAGGTCGTCCCCACGATCCAGAACTTCGTGGCCAAGATGGGGATCACCTACACGTGCGTGATCGGGAAGCGAGAAATCCTCCAGCAGGTGCCCGGCTTCCGCGGCTACCCGACCACGCTCTTCCTCGATCGCACCGGACGCGTCCGCGCCATGGTAGTCGGCTACCGACCGATCGAATTCCTGGAGGCGATCGTACAGGCTCTGCTCAACGAAAAGCCCGAGGAGGCGACCAGCGCACCGGATGCCTAGGGCAGCTCCCCGGCATAGGTCGGCAAGCTACGCGGCAATACCGGTGCTGCGGCCGCGCATTCGTGCCAGAGCAACGCGAGCTGCTTCCGCGATCTCCTCGTCCGGGCTTCTTGTCAACGGGGCCACGGCCGGTATTGCGTCCCCCGCGTCGGGTCCCAATTCGGCCAGGACGGCCAGGATGCCGATCGTCACGGCGCGATCGCAATCCGATAAGGCGTCGAGCAGATCGGGCACAATTCCCGGCCCCAGGTCGCACAGGAGCTCGACCGCGCTCTCGAAGATGCGTGGGTTGTTGCTGCCCAGGGCCTCGATGAGTTTCTGAAGGACAGCATCGTTGTCCGACATGGTTGTGACTCTCCGCGTGTCCTCGAACTGCAGAGTTACTGCTCGTCTTTTTCTTCGGAAAACGAACCGGTCGGCTTGAATCGACGGCGCTGTTCTGGATCGGCCCTGCCGCCGATCCAGGCATCGCTCCGTCCGAAACGTTCGCCTAGGACGCTATCAAAGGCCGGGTTTTCTGCCCCCGGTGGGCCCTGGCGCGGTTACGGGATGCCCGCCTTTCCTTGGTACCCCCTATTCGGGGGGAATCGAGACAGTTTGTCGTGCGGAGCAGCCCCGGCGTCACCGGTAGAATTGCAGGGTAGTTGACACCGTGCAGGACACAAGGATTGGTGCCATGCGGAACTCATTCGGTGCTGTCCAAGAGGTCACCTTTCGGGGACGGCCGGTGCGTATTGCCCGCCTTGGGGCATTGGCAGAGCAAGGGTTCGACATCGTCCGCCTGCCCTATTCGATCCGCGTGTTGCTGGAGAATCTCCTGCGGCGTGAGGATGGCGAAACGGTGCGCCGGGAGGACATCGAGGCGCTGGCTCGTTGGGCACCGGAGGACCAGGGCAAGCACGAGATCGCGTTCTTGCCTGCCCGTGTGCTCTTGCAGGACTTCACGGGCGTGCCGGCGGTCGTGGATCTGGCTGCGATGCGGGACAAGATAAAGGAATGGAACAGATCGCCCCGCCTTGTGAATCCCCTCTTTCCTGCCGAGCTCGTCATTGACCACTCCGTGCAGGTCGACTTCTTCGGCACCCCAGATGCTTACGAGCGCAACGTCGATCGGGAATATGAACGGAACCGAGAACGATACACCTTCCTGAAATGGGGCCAGCAAGCGTTCGACAACTTCTGCGTTGTGCCTCCGGGCAAAGGGATCGTTCACCAGGTGAACCTGGAGTACCTGGCGCGGGTTGTCGTGCGTCAGGAGGCGAGCGATGGTGCGCCGTGGGCGTATATGGACACGCTCGTGGGAACCGATTCCCACACGACCATGATCAACGGGCTCGGCGTGCTGGGCTGGGGTGTGGGGGGCATCGAAGCGGAAGCAGCGATGCTTGGTCAACCGTTGAGCATGCTGGTTCCCGAGGTGATCGGAGTCCGCTTGATCGGGGAGCTGCCGGAGGGGGCCACGGCGACGGACCTGGTCCTCCGCATCACGGAGATGCTGCGGCAGTATGGCGTGGTGGGCAAGTTCGTGGAGTACTTCGGGCCCGCTTTGCGGAGTCTAGCTCTGGCGGATCGCGCTACCGTGGCCAATATGTCGCCCGAGTACGGCGCCACGTGCGGCCTCTTTCCGGTTGACGACGCCACGATCGAGTACCTCCGCCTCACTGGACGTTCCGACGAGCACGTTGAATTCGTCCGGGAGTATCTCAAGCTACAGGGGTTATACGCCGGTGACGAAAGCCCGGAGCCTCGTTACACGGACGTGCTCGAGCTAGACCTCAGCACGGTGGAACCCTCCGTCGCTGGCCCGACCCGACCGCAGGACCGAGCCCCGCTGCGTGATGCGCCGCGGAACTTTGACGAATGGTTGAGGAGAACACGCCGTCGTTCCGTTTTCATCCCCCCTTCCGGTGGGGAACCGGTTGGGGCTGCGGGCACCACTACGGCCGTGCAGGAGGAAGTCACCGCGGCAAAGAAGGTGCAAATCGAGATCGACGGGCAGCCGGTCACGATCGGCGACGGGACGGTCGTCTTGGCGGCCATCACAAGCTGCACGAATACCTCGAACCCCTCGGTCATGCTCGCGGCCGGGTTGCTCGCGCGGAAGGCGGTCGAGCGCGGCCTGCAGACCAAGCTGTGGGTGAAGACCAGCCTGGCTCCCGGCTCGCGCGTCGTGACCGACTACCTGCGCGACTCCGGCTTACTGCCTTATCTGGAGCAGCTTCGCTTTTCTCTGGTCGGTTACGGCTGCACCACCTGCATTGGCAACAGCGGACCGCTTCCAGAACCGGTCTCCAAGGCGATCCGTGAGCACGACCTCGTGACTGCTGCGGTGCTCAGCGGCAACCGCAATTTCGAAGGCCGCATCCATCCTGAGGTACGGGCCAACTACTTGGCCTCGCCCCCTCTCGTGGTCGCCTACGCTATTGCGGGCCGAATCGACATCGACTTCGAGCGCGAGCCGCTTGGGGTGGATCTTGCCGGTAACCCGGTTTTCCTCCGCGACATCTGGCCATCGCAAGCCGAAATCAAGGCCACCATCGAAAACACCATGGACCCGGAAACGTTCCGCCGCGAGTACGCGAACGTCTTCGAGGGCGACGAGCGTTGGGCCGCTCTGCCCGTCCCGAGTGGCGAAACCTACGAGTGGGACTCTAACTCAACGTACATCCGGAGGCCCCCCTTCTTCGATGACATGAGCTTCCAGCCCGAGCCTGTGTCGGACATTACCGGTGCCCGTGCTCTGGTGGTTCTCGGCGACAGCATTACCACCGATCACATCTCCCCCGCGGGAGCGATCCCGCCCGATAGCCCGGCCGGCCGGTACCTGCTGGAGCGTGGTGTGGAGCCGAAGGATTTCAACACCTACGGATCGCGCCGCGGCAACCACGAGGTGATGATGCGCGGCACGTTCGCGAACATCCGCCTGCGCAACCGACTGGTACCGGGTACCGAAGGCGGGTGGACGCTGTACCTCCCGACCGGCGAGAAGATGACCATCTTCGACGCTGCCATGCGGTACATGCAGGAAGGCACGCCGCTCGTCGTGCTGGCGGGCAAGGAGTACGGGTCGGGTTCTTCCCGTGACTGGGCGGCGAAGGGACCAAGGCTGTTGGGGGTGCGCGCGGTGATTGCGGAAAGCTTCGAGCGGATCCACCGCAGCAACCTGGTCGGCATGGGCATTGTCCCCCTGCAATTCCGCCCAGGAGAATCGGTGGACAGTCTCGGTCTGACGGGCCAGGAGATCTTCGACATCGTGGGGCTCGCGGAAGCACTCGGCGGTGACTTCCGGCCGGGGCGCGAAGTGACCGTGGTGGCGAAGGGACCGGACGGCCGGAAGATCGAGTTCCGGGTGCTTCTCCGCATCGACACCCCGCGCGAAGCGGACTACTTCCGACACGGCGGCATCCTGCAATACGTCCTGCGCAGCCTGGCAGCCCAGTCCTAAACCGGTTTTCACCCACCGTTCGCGAAGATGCTGAGAAGGAACACGTAGGTCGTGGGTCATCCGGAAAACGCGTCAGGCTCGCCGGCGTCCCCGGGGGATACCGTACTCGCCACGTTGGGCGCACCGGGGGGATGAAAAGTCGTTCAGCTCGAGCGCACCGACCGCGCCCCAGGCGTCAAACCGGGCAACGGGGGCCATCAGGGCCAGAGTCTCCCTGCCCCGTCCGGCATCATTGTGCCCTGACCAGTCATCCGACTCGTCACGTAGTAACCCTAGGCCCCCCTTCCGCACAGGTAACGCTCTACTCTTTCGACCGGCCACACCGAGCTGGCGGGGGTTCTGCATTGTCCCCCTGCGCTTGATGCAACACTCGTTGGGTCGACCTCTGCCCGGCGCGTTAAATGAGGAAAGCGCGTTGGGGGACTTAACCCGAGCGGAGTGGGGCGCTCGCCGAACGGCCAGTCCGCAGGGGGACCTGTTCGACCAGGGCCGCGCGCAATGCCCGAAAACTTGTCTACGCTCGCTGCTCTCGTACCCTATCGGCGGAGAATCCGGCCTGCGTCCGTTCTCGCAGTACCGTCAAGAAACCGTTCCATCGGCTCACGAGTTGCAGGAGTGACGACAAGGTACCGTTCAGAAGGCGCGACATGCGCAACGTGGCCGGGCGGTCTGTTCGGACCGCCCGACGCTCGCGGCGCGGATTCGACGAGAGAGATCACCTCCGTCGCACCGGCTCGATGCGGCGTGCCATCAGAGCACCGCTTTGGTCGGAGGGGCGTAGCTCGCGTCCGCTAATGCGGACGAGTTTGCCGATATAGGGTTCCAGGCTCAGGCCCAGGGTCTCGACCACGTAGCCGATCACTCGTCCCGAACGGGGGTCTCGCACCACATAGCGGCCGCGTCCGTCGGGACCACGGCCGGCTGGGTGCAGGACTCCCTCGATCATCCGGTAGCCCGGCGGGAGAACGACCTGGCCAGACGTCTCCGCGTTAGGTCCGATACCGCCGCCTGGGCGGTGCGCCCCCCCCACCTGGCCCATTTGCGGTTGTGGCCGCTGAACCATGGACGGTTTCTCCGCGAACGGGTCCTCGAACCAACGTGATCCGAAGCCCTCGTCGCCCCCCGCTCCGACCATTTGACCCATGACCGCACCGGAAGGCGTTGCAGTCCCCCGCTGCGGCTGCCCAAACGGCTGTGACGCTGCGAACCCATCGGAAGGATTGGCTCCCTGGTAGGAATAGCGGAGGAGCTGCTGGTCTTTTTCGCGGGAGCGGCGGACCAGCTCAATGAAACGTCGCGCCAATCGCTCTCGCACCTCCTCCTTTTCCAACAGTTCCAATCGACTCTGGGCCACCTTGCGAAGCGCCGGATTGGTGGTGAGCTGTATAACCTGCTTGTAGCGGGCCTTCAGACTCAGAATGTCCCGCTCGCCAAGGGGCTTCTGCATCTCCTCGGCAAAAAGCCGCTCGGTATCTCGAAAAAGTTGGAGGGCGTACTCGGTTGCGTGTTCGTCACCGTCAGAACGGCTTGCCGCCTCCCCGGATGCATCGACCCCGCGAACCTCGTCGGCCACGATCGCCGGCTGCTCTCCCGGTTCGCCCCGGAATTCAACCGCCGAACCTGACGGCGGCGGTTGGGTCGGATCGATCTGGCCGAGCGTTTCCGATCCAAATGATAGGTACTCCCCGCGCACCCAACGTACTTCCCCCTCCGGCGGATCGATCTGCAGCCAGACTCGCTGAAGAGCGTCTTCGGGAAACACGTGCTTCTTCCGGATCCGTATCCGTTGGCCTTTCCGCAAGGTGACCTGGGAGTGATCGCGAAGCGGACTGATATCACTGCCGATCCAGGCGGGAACCGCGTTCGCAATGACTTCCCCCACGCCCGGTTCGACTTCGCGCACAAACTCACTCGCTACCCAGCTATATGATCCTTCGGGTGGCTCGATTGCCACCCAGCCATCCGGGCGCTGGCGGAGCACACGGACCTGCGCCCCTTTATTGAGGATGCCCGTGGGATAGTAGTCCCGAGACGGGCCGCACCGCATGTAGACCCGGTCGGCTCTCACCGTGGCAAGTTGCCCCCTGCCGGTCACGGTCGCCTCGGCTGGCTGCGACGCAACCGCCCAGTTGGGCGTGGTCGCGCCGGTTTCCTCCGCAGCGTCGAACTGCTGGCCCCACAGGCAGGGCGCGATCGCCAGAGCCACCGCAGCACTGGTTAGAGATGCCATCCACTGACCAGGCACAGCTCTCACCTCCTCCGAGCGCGCACATCGCTTCTCCACTTGGGTGCGCGCTAGGGCCCACCTTCCAGCTCACCGTCCGCTTGCCGACGGCGATTTGCCCTTTCGAAACCGGTCAGGCAAACCCGGTCCAGAATGCTGATCACCTGCCGCACCGATGTGCTCAGCGACGGGATCATACCTCTCCCGCAGCACTCTGCAAGACCAATCTCCTGCGTGCGTAGTCCTCCCGACGGCGGACGGCAGAAGACAACAGTGCCGGGGTGTTCTCCTGTACGGTCTGTCCGCAAGCGGTCGGACTGCGGTTCCATCAGGCGAACATCCTCGACAATCCGCAAAGGGCGCTGGGGCCACACTCTGCTCGTGCACGTGCTCCCGCGCGGTCCTGCCGCGTCTTCACGGAACTGAACTAGGCCGCGAGACTGGTTTCCGGCCTGTTCAGGGGCCGAGAACGGGTTGAAACACCGCCGCCCCTTCACCGGTGGCGGAGAATTCCAGATGGATGCGGCTTTGGCGCCTCGTGTCCAGAATCAGGTCGATGGCGTGTCGGCCTCGCGCCACCCGAATCGTGAGAGGGAACCGACCTCCAACGGACTGACCGTCAACTCGGACGTCCAGAACGCCCCTTGCTTCGGGGGACCGAAGCTGTACCAGACCGGCTCTGGCCACGTCGATCTCCGTGCGAGCGACGACGATCCCCGGCTCGATGGACAGGCCCGGTACCAGATAGCCGCGCAGGGTACTGTAGGCGCGCTGCCAGTTCCTCCCGTCCACAGGGGGCCGGATATTGTCGACCAGGTCAGCATTGAGCTCGCTCGGCGGCTTCCACAGTCTCCAGCGTCGTGCCACGGGCCGAGAATCGGGCGCGAACTTGCCGGGTTTTCCGGTAGCGGCAAGGAACGCGACAATGTCGTAGAACTCCTGCTCCGACAGGAACCGGTCGGCCAACCCGTCGGGCATGAGAGAAGCACGTGAGATCACGAACTCTTCGATCCGGTCTTTTCCGATCGTAATCGGGTCCGGCCCCCGGTTTGGATCGATCAGCGTGATGGAGTCTTCCCCCTGGAACAGCACGCGTCCTGTGATCACCTTGCCGTCGGTCGTGGCCACGACGCCGGTTTCGTAGTACTCCTTGATCACCTTCGAGGGCTGTAGGATCGATTCCACGATATAGTCCGGGGGCATGCTGGCCCCGACAGCGGCGAGGTCCGGTCCGATTTGCGGACCGGCGCCGGCAAACCCGTGACAGGAAGCGCAGGCGAGGTCTCGGCGGAAAAAGAGCTCCTCGCCCCGCTCGGGGTCGCCTCGTTCCAGTGCCACGGCAGCCAACTGCTTCGGGGGCAAGGAGGACAACTTGTTCGCCAGAGCACCGGATCCCGCCGCGCTGCGGAAGAGATCTACCAGAGCCGGCGGAGCCACCCCCGTTTCGAAGAGCCTCTGGAGCACCTCTCGCGCGTTCTCCCTCGCAGGGGGAGTTTGGCGGAGCGCGTTGAGCAGTGCCTCCGCGCCCCCTTGGCGCCGGACGAATGCAAGCACGAGTGCTCCGAGATCGAGGGCGGCCGTTACGCGCCGCTGCAGCACGCGCGCCGTCGCCTGCGCTGCCTTCTCAGGCGCGACGCCCACCAGCGACAACGCAGCGATGTACGCATCCTCAATATGGTCCCCCTCTGCCCAGCGGTTCAACAACCGCAGGTCCTCACGGTGTCCGATAGCCGCCAACGCGTTTGCAGCGGCGACGCGCAGTTCACCAGGCGTCCGTCTGTCTTGGACCAGGTTGAGCAGACGTTTCCTTTCCGACTCGATTCGCCACGCCCCGACGAGCCGTGTGACGACGATCTGAACTCTCCGATCCTGCACCCGATAGCACCTGGCAATGAGGCGTGCCACGCGGGGATCTGGAGTTATGCCCCGCTCGCGCGCGGCGATCTCCAGCGCGTCAAGCACGGCCAGCAGGCTGTCCGGATCGATGCCGATGTTGTCGCGCACCAGTTCCGCCAACTGCAAGAGTAAGGGCTCGACCTGTCGTGCGGTGGCGCGGTTCGCCAAAGCGTCCAGCGCCCCCCGTAACCTCGTCACGTCGATCTCACCGGCATTGAAAGCCGCGATCAGCGCTTCGACGGCCTCGCTGGAGACAAGGTTGGCAAACGCGAATTCCCGATGCTCCCGCCCCTCGAACCTGAGCCGCCCCGCCTGGTACTCGGGGAGCCAGACCTTGCTGAGGCCGTCAACCGTTAGCTTCAACGCGTGCTCGATGTACCGATCGGTGGGATGATTGAGCGCACGCAGGGCAACGACCACCGAGCGTGGCTTCATCACGTAGCCCAGCGTCAGAACCGCTTCCATGCGGACGCGAGGGTGAGGATCCTCGACAAGACGTTCGAGCCACGACATGGCGTCGTGGATCTCCGGATGCCAGTAGCGGAGCACACGGGTCGCGGCCGCTCGTGCTCGCGGGTCGCGCGACTGCAGCACCTCCCCGAGCAACCGCGGATTGGGCACACCTATTGTCTGGAAACACCAGAGGGCTTCCAACCTGTGGTGTTCAAACTCCGGATCATCCGCATCCAGCCCCTGGACCCACTGCTCCAGCGCCTCCGCAACGACGGCCGGATCCATCTCGTAGAGAACGCGTTTCACCTGGTACCGAGTCCAGTCCTCGGGGTCCTTGAGATGGTCGAGCAGTTCCGGCAGGGGCACACCACGGAGCTTCGGTTTTGGTACGAGGGGCCGGCCGGCGTAGGTGATTCGCCAGATCCGTCCGTGCTCTCGATCGCGGCGTGGGTCTCGGAAGCTGTGTTGCATGTGCCCAATGAGGAAGTTGTACCAGTCCGTGATATAGACCGCCCCATCCGGGCCCATCTTGATGTCCACGGGCCGGAAATAGGGATTCTCCGTGCTCACGGCGGGCTCGATCTCGTTGATCACGACACCGGCCCCGTCGTCGCGCACGCGGTAGCGAGGGATCTGGCGCGCCTTGTAGCGGCAGGTCCATAGCTCACCACGGAACCGCTCGGGAAAATGACGACCCGATATGAACTCGCCGCCCGATTGCTTGATACCCCGCCCGCTTGGTTCGTACGCGAGCTTCGCGCGGCTGTTGGCGGTCAGGGGAGCGAGGAAATAGAGGCTCGGGTTGTCGATCAGGATCGACTGCCCCCAGCGGTCGATCGCATGCCCCCACGGGTTGCTGGCGCGGTAGTCAGCGAAAACACGGAGCTTCAGTTCCCGCGGTCGAAACTGGAAAACGCCGCCATAACGGAGCCGGACCACGCCCCAGGGCGTCTCTACTTGAGAATGCAGGAACGTACCCTCCTGGAAATAGAGCCAGCCCCCTGGCCCCCAACGCCACGCACTTATGCAGTGATGGTTGTCCTCCGTACCGAAGCCGGTGAGCACCACTTTCCGAACGTCTGCGCGCAGGTCCCCATCGGTGTCCTTCAGGAACAACAGATCGGGCGGGTTGGCCACGTACACACCGCCGTCCCCTAGCTCGAAACCGGTGGGCACATAGAGTCCGTCGGCAAATACCGTGCTCTTGTCGGCCTGTCCGTCGCCGTCGGTATCTTCAAGCACCACGATCTTGTCTCGGGGCTTTTCCCCAGGCCGAATATGGGGGTAGGTCACGGAGCAACACACCCACAGTCGGCCTTCAGGATCCCAGGCCATCTGAATCGGCTTTTGCACCATGGGCTCGGCGGCGAACAGGTTAATCTGCAGCCCGTCCAGAAGCTGAAGGCTCTGTCGCTCGTACGCCGGCTCATGGATCTGGGGCGGAGCATGCAGCGGGTCCGGGTAGCGGTCCAACCCGGATGGCGGCTTGTCTTGCGCGCAGAGCTGAGCTGCGCGCGGCAGGAGTCCCCAAAACAGCAGGAGCGCCGCGAACAACCAGGCGTCTCGTGTCTTCATGTTCGCACCTGCCAGGAACGAGCAGATCGCTTCGACGGTTCCACGTAACGGACGGCCTGAGCCGCTCAGGGGAGCCGCACGATGCGGAAGCGAGCGGGCGGCAGCGGTTGGCTGAGCTGCTCGAGTTCCCGTTCCTTCTCCGCGATCAATCGGTCCCAGGCCGCCATTTCGGGCGGAAAGCTCACGATTCCGAACGGCCTCCGACGCCGCCCGAAGATGTACTCGGTATTGTGAGGACGCCACCGGTAAAACCAGTACTCGTTCTTCTCCACCACGGCATGGCGGAGTCGTTCCGCCTGCTCTTGAGCGGGCAAAGACGTCAAGCGTACCCCCCGCGCCCATTCGCCCGCCTCGGCCACTGCAATGGACCGGTCTCCAACCTGCAGGGCATAGCGCCCCCGCTCCAATCCCCGGATTCGGATCTGAGGCAAACGCTCCAGAAACGGACGAGGCAGTGGAACCGCCCCCTGAGACGGAGGGGGCGGAACCATGAGCCGCCGTGCTTGTACCCGGATCTCTACTGTTCCGCGTCCCCCGGTGACAGCCTCAACCTGTACCCCCCGCACTCGGGCTTTCTTCTCGCGCACGTCCACGTCGATCTCCACCGGCGCGGAACCCCCGGTCATAGCATCGGCGATGATCTGGCACAGGTACCAGTAGCCGAGCTGTCCAGGGTGGATGCCGTTTTCCGTGAGGTGAACCGGCGGCTTCCGTTCGTTGAGCTCCTTCGATGGCGTCAGGAGGTCGACGAACTTCACCCCCAGCTCGCGAGCCACCTTTTCCATCACGGCGCTGTACCGAGCGATAGAGCGGTTGTGCTCTGCCGCATCGGGCAACGGCGGGCCAAGCTGTTCGTGGTAGATCGGGGAGACGAGGACGATGCGCGGAGCTGTTTTGCCGTTGAACTTCGCCGCCTTGAAACGTAGCACGTATCTTCGCAGCTCCGCCTCGAATCTCTCCGCCGCTTGCACACCGTCGAACGATTCCACCATCCCAAAGCACAGCACCACCACGTCGATCCGCTCCTTGCGAAGGTGCCTTTCGGTGGTGCCGAAATTGAGCGGACGCGGCTGGAGGGTGAGCGTGTCTCCGGACCAACCCATGTTGCGGACCGTGAGGTTGTATTCCGGATACCGCGAGCGGAGCAGGGTTTCCAGATAACCGTACCGACGCATGTTGTCCGCGAAGGCGTTCCCGATGATCGCGATCCGGTCTCCCGGCTGGATTTCCCAGTTCTGCGCGGGCACGCGGATCGTCAGACCAAGAAACGCGCACAGAACTGCCCCCGCAATCCTGCACCGACTGTGTCCGTCGTGCATGGTTATCTCCCCCTCGCGGTCTTGGGCTACCGCTCCAGTTCGCCCCGGTTACACTCCGAGGAGTACCGGCAACCGGGGCCAGCACCCGATTTTAGCGAGCGCAGCCGGGGTTGGATCTTGCGTCCGCCAGACCGCCGCCTGCTTCGGCGCGAACCGGTCGTTCCACACGGCGAACCCTCGGTCCCGCGTTGGGAAACCGCACCGACCGAACCGAACCCCGTTGGCTTGCGTCACGGCTCGAAGTCAGCCCCCTGGCAGACGCGAACCGGACCGGTGTTTGGCACGGCTGTTGCCTTGGCAGACCGGCAAGTGCATTATGATTCTGGAGCGAGCAATCGCTCAGGCAGCCCGATTCCAGAGGCATGAGAGAGGTCCCGTATGGAGTGGTTGTGGATCGTTCTGCTGGTTGCGCTGGGCTTCGCACTGGTGCTGGCGGAGCTCTTTATCCCCTCTGCGGGGCTGATCACCTTGCTGGCCACCGGAGTCTTCATCGTGGCGGTGGCGGTCGCTTTCAACCACTCGGTCACGACCGGGATCGTCGTGCTCATCGTCCTGGCGGTTGGGCTACCGGTAACGATCGTCGTTGGGCTCAATCTGTGGGCAAAGAGCCCGTTCGGGAAGGCGTTCATCCTGCAAGCCCCCAAGCCAGAGGAGGTCACGGAACAGAACCCGCGTGAGCGTGAGTTGCAGGAACTCGTCGGGCGGATCGGAACAGCAGTGACGCCGCTCAGACCGGCAGGGATCATCGACCTAGACGGGCGCAGGTTCGACACGGTCGCAGACGGGGTCATGGTCGACCCGGGAACCAGGGTGAAAGTCGTCCGCGTCGATGGCTTCAGTCTGGTGGTCCGCCCGATCGAACCGACGTCGCAAGGAAGCGATCCTTCGGCCTAGCTGCCTCCCCAGCCGCCGCCACTATCCCCCGTGCGAGGTCCACCGCGTGCGCCTCTGAGGGTTTCCGGTCTCGTGCGCGGTGCAGGTAATCCTTTGCCTGACCCTTGCGGCATACGTCCTCGCTGAAGGAGCAGGTCCGCTTGTAACGGTCCGTCACCGGACGGATCCCACATGGACTCCCGGCTCTAGATCAAATGCGACCGGCACGGCTATACTAGTTACGCGTTTGTTTGCCTTGGGGAAGAGGCAGGCTCGCGTCCGCATCCAGCTCAACCCAGGCAAGGTGCGAGCCTCAGCTCCCCAAGGGGCATTCCAGGTTGAACTCTGGCAGGGGAGGAAGCGCCGCATGCTGGTCGTGAACACGGAAACGGTCCCGGGCTTCCGGATCGTCCGTATCCTGGGGCTTGTCCAGGGAAATACCGTGCGCGCCAAGCACGTGGGCAAAGACATCCTGGCCGGTCTTAAGAACATCGTGGGCGGTGAGATCAAGAGCTATACGGAGCTCCTCACCGAAGCCCGGCGGCAGGCTCTGGAACGGATGATGGCCCAGGCAGAGCAGTTAGGCGCAAACGCGGTCATCAACGTGCGATTCACGACAAGCAGCGTAGCAGCAGGGGCGGCAGAGCTGTACGCCTACGGTACGGCAGTCGTGGTCGAACCGGCGGGCGGTTATGAGACCCCCGCGGCCTGAGGTAACCGCTCGGAGTCGGAGAGCCTGATTATCAGACACCGGACAAGCATTCAGCCCAAGGGGTGCTGGAAAATGGAGGCCCTTGTCGGTCTGCTCGTCGTCCTTCTCGTGGTCGGGCTCCTCGTGGTGTTCGTGATCCAGCCCGGAATGGGGGCGAGACGCGCACGCGAAAGGCTCGCCCAAGAAACCGCTAACGTTGTCATTACGAACTGCAAAGAACTGGTCGGCGCGGTACCGGGCTCGAAACCTCCCGTCCTGGTCACCGGACAGGCCGTTATCGCGGGCAACCCCCTCGTCCGGCAGCTCGGAACACTGCGGCGAATCTTCGGCGGCGAAGTGGGTCTCTTCACATCCCTATCGGTCTGGGCGTCCCATTTGGCGGTGCTGCGCATGGTGCAGGAGGCAAAGCGGCTCGGCTACAACGCCGTCGGCAACGTCCGCATTGAAACCAGCGACTTGGGTGAGGCGTTCGGCAAGGGGAAAACGGTCCTCGTCGAAGTTGTCGCTTACGGTACAGCATACGACGTGCAAGAACAGCCAGGGTAGAGAGATGTGGAGCAAGTCCGAGGGTGACTCTGTTTTCGACGAACCACACCTCCGGCCGTTTCGTCGGGCGACATCTTCCCGTCCGGGCACCGAGCCGGAGGTCGACGAACCCGCAGCGGAACCGTCGCCAAGTGGGGAAGCAGTCTGGGACGAGCCCCACATCGCCCACGTTCTCCCGCCCAAGCGGCGTCCTGAAAGCTACCGCCACCTTTGGGAAGAACGAGCCCGGCAGGTGTCCCCGCTGCAGCGGCTTGCCTTCTTCCTTGTCATCACGACTCTTTCCGGCCCGGTGGCGGTGGTCACGACATTTGTCGAGCATGCAGTCGTTGGCCTGGGAGCGTTGCTGGTGATGTTTCTCGGCGCGGTTCTCGTCGCTCCCGTGATCGAAGAAGCGACCAAGCCAATGTTGGTTGCTCTTGCCGTGGAGTCGCGGCCCCATCTGTTTCGTCGCCCGGCCGAAATTGTGCTCTGCTGCGCAGTGAGCGGGTTTTCGTTCGCCTTCCTCGAAAACTTGCTTTACCTTAACGTCTATATCCCAAACCCGCCCCGGGCGCTGGTCATCTGGCGATGGACGGTCTGCGTGCTGCTGCACGTCGGTTGCACATCGCTAACGGGTTATGGCCTGAGCCGCGAATGGCGTGCCGCCTGGGATGAGGGGCGAAAACCGCAGGTGGGAAACGCTGCCTCGTACATGATCTCGGCAGCCGTTATCCACGGAATCTATAACGCTTCGGCGGTAATCCTGGGCCTGTTCGATATCTTCTGAGACACGGCTCGGCGGCCCGCGTCTACCCCCAAAAAGAGCCAGCGCGCGACACGGCTCTCTCGAAACAGCCGTCGGCTGCTCAGCCGGTGCGGTTGACGCGACTTCCGATCCCGGCCTAGCATTGTGCATGTGCGGGGCGTAGCGCAGCCTGGTTAGCGCGCCTGCCTTGGGAGCAGGAGGTCGCCGGTTCGAATCCGGCCGCCCCGATTCAGCAGCTCCTCAGCGGGATCTCCCCCCAAAGGCGTTGTGCGAAGGCCAATCGAGTGCCACCAGAACAGAGGGTCTGCGCCAAACCTGGCCGCTTTCGGCTGCCCGTGAAGTCCTCCGCATGTCCACCAAGGGCATGGCCGCAAGTCGTGGGTACCCAACCGAGCGATACTATGGAATGACGTGGGTGGTGCGCACGAGCGCTCCCCTTCCATGAAGGTCCAGGCAAACCCGGTTGCTGTCAGCCCGGGTGAACAGCCCGAACCCCAGGCTGGATCGACCATGCCAGAGAAGTTCTACATCACAACAGCAATCGATTACCCGAACAACAAGCCCCACATCGGGCACGCCTTCGAAAAGATCGGTGCCGACGTGCAGGCCCGGTTCCGCCGCCTCAGGGGCCAGCCCGTCTACTTCCTGATCGGGAACGACGAGAACACGGTCAAGGTGTCCAAGCGTGCGAAAGAACTGGGCCTCGACCCCAAAACCTACGTGGATCAGATGGCCGAGGTGTTCAAGACCGCGTGGCGGGAGCTGAACATCTCCAACGACGACTTCATTCAAACCAGCGAAGAGCGGCACTGGAAAGGGTGCCAAAAGTTCATCCAGATCGTGTACGACAGAGGCTACATCTACAAGAAAGCCTACCAGGGTCTGTACTGCGAGGGCTGTGAGGCATTCAAGACCCAACGTGACCTCGTCGACGGCCGCTGCGCCCAGCACCCGAACCAGGAGTTGCAGGTAGTCGAGGAAGAAAACTACTTCTTCGCACTGTCACGCTTTCGCGACCGCCTTCTGGCGCTTTACCGCGAGCGACCGGACTTCATCGCACCGGAGACTCGAAAGAATGAGGTTGTCAGCCTGGTCGAGAGCGGACTGGAGGACGTGTCGATCACCCGCCAGAACCTCGATTGGGGTATCCCCGTGCCCTTCGACCCAAGCCAGCGGATCTACGTCTGGTTCGATGCCCTGCTCAACTACGTCACCGGGGTTGGGTACGGCACAGACGAGGACAAATTCCGACGCTGGTGGCCCGCGGACATGCACGTCATCGGCAAGGATATCACACGATTCCATTGCGCCCTGTGGCCGGCAATGCTCATGGCCGCGGGGATCGAGATCCCACGCCGCGTCCAGGTACACGGCTTCGTGTTGCTCAAGGGAGCCAAGATGTCGAAATCCCTGGGCAACGTCGTGGATCCCATGGACCTGGTAACCCGGTTCGGTGCCGACGCATTCCGATATGTGCTGCTCCGTCTGTGCCCGTTCACCGGCGATGGAGAGTTCAGTTTTGATCAGTTTATAACCGTCTACAACGCCGACCTCGCCAACAACCTGGGCAATCTTTACAGTCGCACGGTCACGATGTGCTTGAAGTATTTCGGGGGGCACCTGGAAAACACGAAAGGGCTCGTTGCAAATGAGGTATTCGACGACCTGAAGTTGGAGTCTTTCCATGAGGAGCTGACCCGTCGGATGGTCGACTGCGAGTACAACCTTGCGTTGGGTATGATCTGGCAGGAACTGCTGGACCGGGCCAACCGCTACATCGACCGGACAAGGCCGTTCGAACTGGCCAAGACGGACCGAGACCGCTGCCGCATCGTGCTGGCGAACCTCGCCATGGCCCTTCGAACCGCCGCCATCTACATCAGCCCATTCATGCCCACCACCGCGAAAACCATCTATTCCGCGTTCAACTTCTCCCCCGACTACTCAGGGATCCGTTGGGACGATGGGGGAACGGTGGCCCGGACCTCGAACGACCTCCGCGTCACTGCCGAAACCGAGAAAGGAAAAGTCCGTCCCCTCTTCCCACGCATCCAGGTGGAAGCTCAATCCGCGTGATCGAGCCCCGGTGACGAGGCCGACCGCGTGGCCACGAACACTCGAACCGACTCGATTGGCCGCACCTTGCCCGACGGAACGCACAACCAGAACGGCTGGCGGCTACGGGACAATAAACGGAACGCGTAGCGTTAGCGTGGTAAACAATGGGGGCGGTCCGCCGTTGTGGTCGACACCCTCGCATCGCGCAAGCGAACTGTGGGGCGGTTCAGGTGAGCGGGGAAAGCGTTGAGCAGCGAACCTCGAGTTGAAGAACCTCAGCGACGGCAACACATACACGCCGCGCTGATCCTTGCCGGCTTTACTGTGCTGTGTTACACACCGCTTCTGCTCCGGCCGGACGGCCTCCTGCACTGGCCCCATGGCTATAACGACGCCGTCAAGCAATACCTTGGACAGCGCATTCTGGTTGGCCAGGAACTGGCTCAGGGACGGCTGCCACGCTGGGACCCGCACAGCTTCGGCGGACGTCCCATCATCGCGAACCCTCAAACCGCAGTCTTCTACCCGGGAACATGGACATTTGCTCCCTTTCCGTATCCGAGCACCTTTAGTTGGAATCTGGTTCTGCACGTCTTTTGGTTCTCCCTGGGTGTCTACGTGCTGAGCGGACTTGCCCCGCTCGGTTTCCCGTACCGGGTATGTGCCGGTTGCCTGGCCGCCGCGTCCCTTTACTTGGCAGGCCACATCCTCGAAGGCCACCTTCCCCACGTGTCCGCGGCCACCTGGTTCCCATGGCTCCTGTGGGCCTACGAACGACTTCAAACGCACGCTCGTCTCGCGCCGACGATCGGATGGCTGGCCGTTTTTGCTGCCCTCTGCCTCCTGGCCGGCCACGGACAGGAAGCCTACTATGCCGCTCTTGGGCTCGGCCTTCTCTACCTGGTCGATCTTATGCGCTTCCTGGTTGCCGGCCGCCCCCGCAGCGCCGCCACCGTAACGGTGGGAGCCGCCGGGGGAGCGATCCTCGCCGTGGCTATAGCGGCCGTGCAACTGCTCCCACAAATCGCTACCTTGCCGTCCACCGTCCGAGGGGGACAACTCGCCCTTCGGGATGCGTGGTCCTTCTCCAGCTCGCTCCTCAATCTCGTGCAACTGGTGTTTCCGTTCGCCCTGGGCTGCTACACGCACGACAACTACAGCGGCCCCTGGAACTACTGGGAGGGGAACCTTGGCCTTGGTCTGGTGGCGACGTCGCTCGCGGTGCTGGGGACAGCCGCGCATTTTCGCTGCCGCCGGGTGCGCAAGCTGACGTTTTTAGCCCTGTTCTCGGTCTGGTTTGCCCTCGGCTCCGAAGGTCGCCTCTTCGAGCTCCTCTATGCCGTCGTTCCCGGAGTGGGACTGTTCCGCGCGCCTGGTCGGATGCTGTTCTGGTTCGCGGCAATTGCCCCCATCCTCAGCTCGCTTGGCCTGGCGTACGTCTGGGACCGGATCGGTCCGCCGTCAGCGAAGGTACGGCTGAGGGGTCTGGTAGTCGCAGCAGGAGGAGGAGTTCTGCTCGGACTTATTTGGCCGGTTACGTGCGGCGCCGGTATTGCAAATTTGCTAGGGGACTGGGCACGTGGGACGACCGGTTCGCACAGCTTTGTGGACGCGTTGCTCCTGCAGGCCGGCCTGGCAGGAACAATTGTGCTCCTGGCCCTGATGATCGAAGCCGCCCCTCACCTGCTCGGCTCACCCGGCTCCGCTGCCCCCCTCTGGCGCAACGCCATCCCGACCGCGGTTACTGCAGGATTGTTTTGCGGGGCGATGGCGGGAATGCACCATCTGGTTCACGTCGTTCCGCCTCGTGAAGCGGTTCCAAGCTCTCTGGCGCGGGCTGTTAGAGAGGCAGAACAACGTTGCCCGGTACGCCCGTGCCGGGTACTGGCCGCATCAGGTCAACTTCCCGATACCGCCGCCGTCGTGGCCGGCATCGAGAAACTGACCGGCTACGACGCGTTCCAGCTCCGGTCGTTCGCAACCGCTCTGTCCGTCCAGGGAACAGGCGACCCTTCCTATTTGTTGCGTCACTACGACCGTGATCCGACCGCCTTTCCTGCAGTGCTGTGGCACAACGAGTATCTCGATGCTTGGGGGGTACATTTCGTTGTCGCCCGGCGCGACTGGCTCGCCACCCGGCTGGTGGACCCAGGGGGGTGGATACCGATCCCCCTTCCGCCGCGATTCGGTAGCGATCTCGTCCTTCTACGCCGCGTCCATCCCGTCTCTCGTTTTCGGCTGCTGTCGGCCGCAGCGGGCGAGGCCTCGACACCAGGGTCGACCGCGCGGCTGGAGGTGGTCCCTACGGATCCTCGGTCGGGCCGTTGGCAGTTCCGCGTTGAGGCATTGGAACCGGTTCGGTTCGTGCTTGCGCTCCCGCGGGCTCCGGGGATGGTTGTTCGGCTGGATGGCTTCCCCGTCGCCGCGAGGACAACCGTCCACGGGTGTATGTCGATTGCGATCGAGCCTGGGGTCCATCGCGTCGATGTGGAGTACCGGGTCCCCCACTTTTGGGCGGGGGCCGTGCTCACGGCGATGGGTGTTGTTGTGGCCGGGGCGCTGCTGATTTCCGGCAGATGGCGCAGGGGGTCGAGGGATTGTCCACCGGCCCGCGCCTGACCCGGGTGACGCGGGCACAGGCACCGGACCGCCGTCGCGCCGGCGACGACGCATTGGTAGCGCGACCCGGCCCCGGGCCCGCCGCCCGTCGGAACCGGAGCTCCGCCGCTGCGACGGCGGAGCATTGGTAGCGCGACCCGGCCCGGGGTCCGCCCCAAGGCGCTGAGACCGAGCAACCGCTGGAGGAAATGGCCCCGACTAGGGAACAAAGCCCGCCCGTCGCGGAATCGGAAGGGGGCGCGCCCCGTCTCCGCTTCGGCCGGGCTAGGCGGAAGCGGTTTGGAACCCCGCGCCTGCCTGCTCTGGAGGTCGGCCGCGGGTATGCCGGGGCATTGGCCGCTTCGGCCCCCGGCCGAAGCGACCCCGAGCCCGCCGCCCGGCGGGACAAGGGGAGCGGCGGACCGCCGTCGCGCCGGCGACGGCGCATCGGTACGCCCGCCCGGCCCGGGCGGGCAGGAATCACCCGCCTTCCCGCGCCCGGCCCCAGCCGCGTGCGCGCGGGCGCTTTCCTCGCCGGCCGCGCCTACCCCCGGCGGCGAGCCGCACGCTCGCCGGTACCGGCGCTCGCCGGCGCCCTCCGCCAGAAGCAGTCACCGCCGCCGGCCACGCTACCCTCTCACCGTCCCAGCGCCGACGGGCCACCTCTTCTGCTGCCTGCCCACTCCCAGCTCCTCCCCCGGCGCGTATAACATGCCCGCGCTTCCCTGTCGCTCGACCTGTCCCATGCCCCCTAAGCCCCGGCCCCAGCACCCCCGGGCGAATCGTGCAACCCCCGCTATCCCCTCCCTACCCCGTTTGCACGCCACGTGCCACCGAGCGCCCCACCTGAAAGCGCCTCCCCTCTCAGCCACGCCCGCTCGCTCACCCTCTTCCAAACGCCCCCTTCCTGACGCATCAATTGACCCACACACCCTTCCATCCCACCCTCGGACCACTGGCCACTTCCCGTCGCTGGTTCGCCATCCAGCACGCCCAGCCCCCCAGCTCCAATCCCCTGCGCGCCGATCGGGCAGCTCACGCTGTCGGAGATAAGGCGGAATCGGTCGTCGGCGCCACTTGAATCCCACTCTGGGACGATTGGGCACTTCAAGTGTGCCCAAGGAGTGGGTGAAACGAGTCGTTTTGATGTTTCAATCCCACTCTGGGACGATTGGGCACTTCAAGCGAGGCCGACTTGAGCGCCCTTGGGGCGCTCAAGGGTTTCAATCCCACTCTGGGACGATTGGGCACTTCAAGCTCGAGAGGGCATGGAAGCCCTTCATTTGGAGAATCGTTTCAATCCCACTCTGGGACGATTGGGCACTTCAAGCAAAATTGGTTATTCTATTTCGGGCTGGGCTGCGGAGTTTCAATCCCACTCTGGGACGATTGGGCACTTCAAGACGGATGCCCCGAGTGCGCGGCGGCCGCAGGCTGGGTTTCAATCCCACTCTGGGACGATTGGGCACTTCAAGCCGCAGGCCGTGCTCAAGCTACGAGAGGAACCCGTCGTTTCAATCCCACTCTGGGACGATTGGGCACTTCAAGGCTTGGAGGTCCTGGTTTACGAGACCCAGGAGGGGTGTTTCAATCCCACTCTGGGACGATTGGGCACTTCAAGTTCAGCAGCCGACAAGCCGACAGCGGCACCCAAATCCGTTTCAATCCCACTCTGGGACGATTGGGCACTTCAAGCCTGGCGGGGTAGAGTCCAGTCTTGGATGCCGCGGCCGTTTCAATCCCACTCTGGGACGATTGGGCACTTCAAGAGACGCGCCCCTCACTGGAGGAGGCGCGGCTGAGCCTTTCAATCCCACTCTGGGACGATTGGGCACTTCAAGCGCGGCGTCTGCCATGACGCCGGGGGAAGGCAGGTAGCTTTCAATCCCACTCTGGGACGATTGGGCACTTCAAGAGGAGGAGATGTTCGTAAAGAATGAGCGAGTGCGGGTCTTTCAATCCCACTCTGGGACGATTGGGCACTTCAAGAAGGGGCCCATTCGTGTGGACCCGGCAGGGGGAAATTGCTTTCAATCCCACTCTGGGACGATTGGGCACTTCAAGCTTCACGTGGAGGTATAGGGTTTGGCCAAGAAAGTTAGTTTCAATCCCACTCTGGGACGATTGGGCACTTCAAGACCGCTACACGTCCATCACGGCGCCGTTCGAGGCGCCGTTTCAATCCCACTCTGGGACGATTGGGCACTTCAAGAACTGGGCGTTCAACTACATGATGATGAGCACAGGGCTGACGCACTTCACTCGGTCGGAAGGGGGACCTCAAAGAGCAGGTACTCTAGGTAGGAGGGATCCCAGCCGGCTTTCTTGCGCCGGGTTCGAATAGCAATTTTGCTGTGCTTCTCGTCGGCG
>JALSID010000434.1 GCA_026981825.1 Planctomycetota bacterium | reverse complement strand
CCCACACCCCACGGCGGAGATCGCCCCGAGTGGGCTTTGGGGCGGGAATTCATTGACTACGCCGGGGAGGATCTCTTCGGCCTGTTTCACAGGGCGCGATTGGCACTGTTGCCGTTGCTGCTGATCGGACCGTTGGCTCTTTACCGCCTGGGCGAACGGTTCGCCGACTCGCGCGTGGGGTTCGCAGCGGCGGCGCTCTACTGCTTCTCGCCCACCGTGCTCGCCTACAGTGCGCTATGTACCCCCGACGCCGTCGCCGCCAGTCTCACGGCCTTGAGCTTGCTGTGCCTCTGCGGCTGGCTGGACCGGCAGGATTGGGGCGGAGCGCTCGCGCTGGGTGTGTCGCTCGGAGTGACGCTGGCCACCAAGTTTACCGGCCTGCTTCTGATCCCTGCGGTTCTATTTGCGGCGTTCGTCTACGCCGCGCGGTGGCCAAGGCTACGTTCGCTTATCGGGCAGCTCTTCGTCATGGCTGCTGTGGTCGTCGCGACGATTGGTGCCACGTACGGCTTTGAGGGCATCGGCCGCCCGTTGGGCACGCTGCCGTTCCGATCAAAGCTCTTCGGAGGTCCGGAAGCGTCCATTGAGTCTCCTCACAATCGGTTCCGCCACCACTGGATTGGCCGTTTACCACTGCCCGTGCCCGAGCGCTACGTGTTGGGGATTGATCGGCAGCAAGTCGAGTTCGAAACGGGGTACTGGTCCTACGTGCGCGGCCATTGGCGGAGGCGGGGCTGGTGGTGGTACTACGCCTATGCCGCCCTCGTCAAGGAGCCCGCCGGGTACCTGGTCATGCTCCTCATCGGGTTCCTTACCGTTCTCCGCCGCGGCTATAGTCGCTTCTGGGTCGTAGCGATCGTCCCCTCGCTGCTCGTTTTCCTCGTACTCAGCGCCCACACCGCCTACAACCACCATTACCGGTATGTTCTGCCTGCTCTGCCGGGCATCTACCTGATTGCGGCGATGGGGCTTGCACCAAGGGGGGACCGAGTTCTCGGCCACCTACGCTGGCTACGGTTGTTGAGCTGGGGGTGTCTCGTTGCCGGGGTGCTGAGTAGCCTGAGCCAGGTGCCGCATTCGGAGTCGTACTTCAACTGGATTTCGGGCGGTCCCTATCGCGATCCACCTCACCTGCTCGATAGCAACATCGACTGGGGCCAGGACCTGTTGCCCTTGAAGCGCTGGTTGGATCGCCATCCGGAGGTTGTCCTGGACGGCACCGTCTACTATTCGCCATTTGCGAGGGGGTTGCTCAGAGCGGCTGGGCTGCCTCATGGGCAGCAGCCGATCGACCCGGCCAGGCCGCAGCCAGACGGGCACAAGAGCCGGGTTACGCAGGGCACCTACGCGGTCTTTGTGCGGGCGATCTACGAACATGACAGCCCGTTCCGCTACCTCAGGCACATCGAGCCGCGTTGGTGGGTTACGCCTGCGGTCCGCATCTACGTGCTGAGTCCCGAGCTTGTGCGTGCCGCCAGTGCTGCGGAGGCATCCGCAGCGAAGCGCCCTGCGCCCGGGGGGGTGAAGTCTTCGTCGGGCGCGCGCTGAACCCCTATGGCCGAGGGTAAATGAGTTTGCGTGAGCGGCGGTGGGAACCAGACGGGGGGCCGTTGGAATCGCTCTCGGTCTGGTTGGGGATCGCGCGAGTGCGGGGGAGGCGTCGTCGGCCCAATAGCGTCGCCGCGCACCGGTACCCTGTACGGGTTGTGACGCGGTGCGTGCGGTTTGACCGCGAACCGCTTGCCGGTCGGGCCCGGCTGTACGGCCCACGCCGGCCCGTACGCCGTCCTCACTTTGGGGGAGCACACCCGTGTCCCGTCGCCTGCGTTGGGTCGATGAAGACTCGTTTAGAACGGCCAAAAGACGGGAACCAGGCCCACCGTGATGAGCAAGACAGCCACGTCCAGCGGAAGCCCAACCCGAACGAAATCGGCGAATTTATACCCCCCGGGACCGTACACGATCATGTTGGTCTGGTAGCCTACGGGCGATGCAAAGCTCGCCGATGCGGCAATCGCAAGCGCCATGACAAAGGGTTTCGGGCTCGTGCCCAGCTCCATTGCCGCATGCAACGCGAGCGGGAACATCAGAACTGCAGCGGCGTTATTGGTCACGAGCTCGGTCAACAGAATCGTCGTAAACGTAACAGCCGCCAGGGTAGCGACGGGGCCGGCGGCACTCGTCCATTGGACAATGCTGTGCGCCAGATGAGCAGCCAGGCCGCTCCTTTCCATCGCAACCCCAACGCCGAGGGATCCGGCAATGGCCACCAGAGTCTGCCAGTCCACGCTGTGGCGGGCATCGGAAGCGGAAATGCATCGCGCGGCAACCATGCCGCCGGCTGCAAGGAGCGCCGCGATGGGAGGAGGCAGCATCCCTGAAGCCATTGCCGCGATCATCACAAGGAAAATCCCGATCGCGATCCAGGCACGGTCCGTACGGTACGGCCGGCTGTCCTCGATGTCGCTCACCAGGTAGAAGTCCGGGTTGTTGCGATGTGCTCGAGCGAACCCGGCGCCCACCTGGAGCAGGAGCGTGTCGCCTGGCTGGATCACGATGTCGCCAATCTTGCCCTTGATCCGCTCCCCGCTGCGATGCACCGCAACGACGGCCGCGTTGTAGACGGCGCGGAAGTTTGCCTCCCGGATCGTCTTGCCGATCAACGGCGACGTCGGCGAGACAACCGCCTCGCACAACCGGCGACCGCGCTGACGGTGAGGGGCGACAACGTAGGAGGAGTCGGCGGCGGGCACGAGCCCCGGGATACGCTCCAGGTCGACGATCGTGCTCACAACTCCCGTAAAGACCATTCGGTCCGCTACGCGGATCACCTCATCCGGGCCGACCGGCGCTATGCTCCTGCCTTCCCGCTCGATTTCGATCAAGAACAGTCCCGGCAGGTGACGAAGGCCCGCCTCTTCGATCGTCTTGCCCACCAGATGGCAATGGGGCTCGACCAACATCTCCACCAGATACTCGCGCCGCTGCTCCCCCAATTGCTCGAGCAGCTCCTTACGGTGCGGAAGCAGCCTTCGGCCCACGACAAACAGGTAAGCCACCCCGAACAGTGCCACAGGCACCCCGATCCAGGAGATCTCAAACATCCCTATGCCCGACTCCAGCGCCCGGGCTGCTTCGAGATGCTCCGCTTCCATGACCTGGGCCGCTCGCCGCATCATGCCGTCGACGAGGAGATTGGTGCTCGTGCCGATGAGCGTGCAGGTGCCGCCGACGATGGCAAGGTAGGACACGGGAATGAGCAGCCTCGAGGGTGACACGCGCCAGCGGCGACACCACTCCAGAACGATCGGCACCATCATGGAGACGACAGGCGTGTTGTTGACCAGCGCCGAGGCGGGGACAACGGCGGCAGCGATCCGCGCAAGGGCAGCAGCTTCACTTCTGGCCTTGCCCAGCAACCGTTCGCCGATCGCTCGCAGCAGGCCCGTCTCGCGCATGGCTGCCGCGACCACAAACAGAGCGGCGATCGTGATCACCCCCGGATTGGCGAACCCCGCGAACGCCTCCGAGGGGCTGATCACCCCGGCGGTGGCCAGGAGGACGGCCGAGCCAAGGAACACGGCGTCCGGCGGCGCCAGGTTTCGAATGAGCGCAACCAGCGCCAGGCAAACGACCGCCAGAGTGAGTAAAAGGTCAAGGTTCATCCGGCACTCCGACCGACACCTGCTGCGGCGGGGCTGCACGGGGTTCATACCCAGGCCTGGCCACGCCACACGCGACGGGCGGCGTGGCAGGCCAGCAGGGGTCGCTTTTCACGCCCCGTCTGCGTTCCGCATGCTCGCAACGTGACCAAACGTTGTAAAGTGCACCCGCGCCCCCACCCGTTGCCGACGCCGCAACTCCATGCCCCGTACGGCCGAAGCATCTCTCCGCTCGACCAGCCAGGACCGGCTCCCGGCCGGCCCAGCCGAAAGCCCCGCCGGTGTTCTGGCGGCGTAGGAGAATTGGTCCCTGTCTCGCCCCTCAGGGGAGTTCCGGGTTCCAGGCTGGACGTGACACAGCACCGGGCCGACCACCGTGGGGCGCAACCTGTGTGAAGCCGGGGACCGTGGCAACGCCATCTGATCGCGTGGACGTGAGCCCCGAGGCGCGGTGCGGACACTCCCGGTCGCCTGACGTGAGCGAGGCATCACGGGCGGCGTGTGGCAGCCCCTTCAGGGAAGCCAACTGGGCTGCTCAGCGGTCCTGGTCAGGAACGTAGACCACCTCGCCTGTCTTGAGCCGATATGCGGTTCCGAGTCGTTCCCCCTCGCCGCCAAGCGTTTCGCGGGTCATGCGGTAGCGGGTCAGACGTTTGCCGCGGCGCACGATGATTTCCATGTTCGGTTGCCCGGCATTCTTGACAACGGTGAGGTTATCGGCGGACAGCAGATCCAGGGCCGGGAAACGCACGACAAGCGCCAACATCAGCGCCACCGCGAAAACCATCGCCACATCGAATAGATTGGCCACACTGCCCAGGGGGTCGTCGTCACCGTCGCCCAGAAGGCGTCGGTGCACTCTGAAGCCGAATCGGCGCCGGCCTTCGGTCGGACTCATCGCTCCGCTCCCCTTGCTCCGTCATTCTCTGCAGCAGGTATTCGCAATCGACCAGGTCCTGCGAGTACCAGTGCCGGCGTACCAACCACATGACATAGCAGCAGCCACCGATAAAGAGGCCCAACACGGTCGTGCTGAAGGCAACGACGAGGTTGTGCGCCATTTCGTCGATGTTACCGGTGGATAGACCGATCAGCGCCGGTCCCATGGGAATCAGGGTGCCCATGAGCCCGAGGGCGGGGCCGATGCGGATCCCGACACTCATCCGTGCCAGTCTCCGCGCCGCTTCCACCTCAAGGTCGGCAAGCGCCTTTTGCAGCCTCAGTGGATCGTTCTTCGCATCGGTGGCCCGCCTCAAGAACCAGCCAACCAGGCCGCCTGCCGAAGCAGCATCTCCGTAGCAGGAGCTCGCCGTTCCATTTCTGACCCCCTCGGCGTGCCCGGCTCCCACCTCCGCCAACTGCGACGCCCGTCCGCGTCTCCTTCGCTCTCTGAGCTCCCGAAGAAACCCCCCCAGCTCGAGCAGAGTCCAGATCAACAGGCCCATCAACCCCAGGATCACGGGCACCAGCAGGGCAACCGAAAGAAGATACAGGCACTCGACCAGAAGCGTTAGCACGGACATTCCCCGTTGAGGCACTGTCCTCCTAGGACGGCGTACCACGGCGCAGCCGGTAGCCCAGCCAGACGAACAGAGCGCCACCGAGAAGGATCGCCACCAGAGCAAGCGACCATGGTCGGTTAACCACGGTGAGACCGGCCGAACTCGGCTGCTCGGCCAGCTTTCGGCCGCGAACCTGCTGTGGCTGCTGGCGGGCCGCGGCTTGAACGACCGGCTCGGTGGTCTCGCGTCTGCGCTGTCGGTAGCGGGCGAGCAATTCGGTAGTCGCCTGATCGCCCGGGGCACTCAAGACCTTCTCCACAAAACGTTCGAGCTTTTCATTCCCCCCACCCCGAAGACCGGCTCCTTCGCCGTGGCGAACCACCGACTGGACGTACTCCAGCGCGATTTCACGTACGGTCTTCTGGTCCGGCTTCCAGTACCCCTTGCGGATTGTTTCCAGCAGGATTTCGGTGATTTCCTGGTAGGCAAACGGGTTCTCTGCCTCAAACCACTCGCGGACGTGCAGGCTGAGTTTATCGCGGATGTAGATCTCGACGATCTCGTCCCATATGTCGTCCGACACGCTGCCCGGTCGCATGATCTTCCATCCCATCGTGTTGGCCACGTGCACGGCAATCTGATCAGCACCGGCGTACCCCTCGCGCATCATTCCCTCGATCCATTTGCGGTTGAACAGGCGGGCACGGAAGTCCTTGCGCAGCGCATCCTCGGCCCGCACCAGCCTGGCCCTGGAGGGATCCCGGACGTCGGAGAGAAACCATTCGGGCTCTTTACCGGTGAGGTACTTGATGGCCATCGAGAGGCTTCCCCCTTTGTACCAGGTGTACTTGTTCGACAGCGGACTGCGTGTCCGGTCGGACCAGCTACGGAGCAGGATCTCTGTCCCCTGGATGTGCCGGTTGTAGGCTTGGGGAGCATGCTCCCCCCACAGTCCGTCGGTGTACACGTAGCGGGCGAAGCTGAGGTACACCTTCATCAAGTCCTCGCGGGTATCCCACTCGCCGGAGCGTTCCACCAGGTAGTAGTAGGTCGCGCTCCCGTATTGCCCGGGCGGAGCACCGAAGATACGCGCCAGCGAAAGCTGTTCCGCGCGCCGCTTCTCGATACCCGCCTCCTCCAGCTCGTGCTGAACCCGAAGCGAGTCCTCCCGCACCCAGTTATCCGGCTCGTCCAGCTCGGCGACCAACCGCACCGCCTTGTCCAGCAGGCGCATGCGGGATGGAAGCATATCGCGGTAGTAGCCCAGAGCGGAGATGAACACGTCGATTCGCGGACGTCCCAGTTCGGAACGGGGGATGACCTCCAGGTCGACCACAAGGTTGCGCTGATCCCAGACGGGGCGGACCCCGAGGAGATAGAGGATCTGAGCTTCCATGACTCCGTAGTCCTGGTAGGTAGCAAAGGAGTTCAACGTGAACGCCACCTTGCGCGGGTAATGTCCTTTTGTTTCGAGCTGCTGTTTGAGCAGCTCGTCCACGAGCTGTTTGCCGATTTCCCAGGACGGTCGAGTGGGAACCTCCTGGGGGTTCATGACGTACATGTTTCGCCCTGTAGGCAGGACGGCTGGGTTTCTGTCCGGACTGTTGCCTGGGCCGGGCGGGATGAATCGGCCTTCCAGAGCGGCAAGGACTCGATCGATCTCCTGACCGGCGCTGGCCAAGCCCTCGTCCAGTTGACGGGCGAGCGCGAACGCTTTCTTGAGCTCTTCGCTCAGGGGCGGCTTCCCCCCTACGGCCCGCACAGCCTCCTCTGCGCTGAAGCCCTGCCTCACCACCAGACGCACTGCCTCGGCTCCTTTGCGAAGCAGGAATTTCTCGCGGTCTCCAGGAGTAGCAGCCTCCTCCTCCGGAACAGGGACCACCTCGGCCAGCATGTCCAGGAACCGGCGGCCCAAACAGATCACAATGTAGGGGATGCGCAGTTCTGGGTCCGGGGGTTGGCCGAGCACGTGCAGGGTCGTGGGAATCGTTTCGTTGTGGAGCTCGTGCAGATAGGCCAGCACCTTCTTGATTTCCTCGTCGCTTAGCAGGCGGCCTTCGCGAACGTCCAGATGAAGGTCCTTGTCGAGCTTCTGCTCGAGCACCTGCCTCGTTATGGACTCGCGGAACTTTTCCTTCAGTGCCCCCTCCTCCAGAGCCATCCACTTGTCGATGTCGTTATGGATGTTTTGGAGCTCGTCGGATAAGCCCGCGTTTACGCTCGGGGGCACCAGGTGATCGATCAGAACCGCGTAGGCGCGACGTTTGAAGACCACGGACTCACCCAGGTTATTGATCACCCAGGGATTGATGTTCGGCATCGTGCCCATGATGATGTCGGGCCAGTCTGAGCCGGAGAGGCCGGTTGGCTTGCCGGGGAGAAGAGCCTCGGTTCCATGGGTGCCGAAGTGGATGACCGCGTCCGCCTGAAACGTCTCCTGAAGCCAGAAATAGGTGGCCAGATAGTTATGCGGTGGGGGAACGCGTTTGTCGTGTACGAGGGAGGTGTCGTTCGCCTCACCCCGCAACGGTTGAGGGAGCAGGATCACGTTGCCCAGGTCAATGCGGGGGATGA
>JALSID010000433.1 GCA_026981825.1 Planctomycetota bacterium | reverse complement strand
TGGTTGGGGACCTAGCGGAGGTGACACTCGTCGATAGCGCGGCGCTCGAGTGGTTGTTGGACCGCCAGGAGGGGTGGCGCAGAAGCGGCGGTGATCTGAAGCTGGCGCGGCCGACCGAACTGGTGGCCGACATCCTCCGCATCACGGGGCTGGACACGATTGTGGAGATCTACGATTCCGTACCCCGTGCGGTGGGGAGCTATGCTCTATGAGCAGCGTGGCTGGTACTCGCCTGGTAGAAGCGAAGAACGAGACACGCAGACCGCTTGGCGAGCTGCTGGTACGCGCCGGAGTGATCACGGAGGAGCAACTGGAGGCCGCCCTCCGCCGCCAGGCAGACCTGGGACTGAAGCTCGGTGAGGCGCTCGTTCACCTCGGGCTCGTACCCGAAGATGCCATCCTTCCCTTCATCGAAGAACAACTCGGCGTTCCCGCGGTTCGTCTACGCGAGGGAGTGATCGACCCAGCGGTTGTCCGTTTACTTCCCCGGTCGCGTGCCGAGCAGCTCTGCGCCCTAGCCCTGTTCAAAATACGCCAGTTGCTCGTTGTCGCGATGGCCGAACCGCAGAACCTGGACCAGATCGACGAAATCGAGCGCGTAACTGGGTGCCGTGTCCGAGCGGTCTTCAGTTTCCGCCGCTCGATCGAACGGATGATCGAGCGGGCGTACGACGCCGATTTCGAGGTCGAACAGGTAACCGCCGACTTCGACGAATCGGCGATCGAGGTGTCCGAAACCGAAGCGCTGGACTTTGACCTCAGCAGCGTCCTCGCCCAGTCGGACGACAGCCCGATCGTTAACCTGGTCAACTACCTGATCATCAGTGCCGTACGTCAGCGAGCCAGCGACATCCACATCGAGATGGGCCGTGGCTACGGGATCGTCCGGTTCCGGGTGGACGGTGTGCTTCGTGAGGTCCTCCGCCCCCGGCGCGACGTTTACCCCGCCGTGGTCTCCAGGATCAAAGTAATGGCACGCATGGACATCGCCGAGCATCGGCTTCCCCAGGATGGTCGGATTCACGCTGTCGTGGATGGACGGGACATCGATGTCCGCGTCTCGACCTTGCCCACGGTGCGCGGCGAAAAAGTCGTCATGCGCATCCTCGATCGGCATCGCCTGAGCTTTAACCTCGAAACGCTCGGCTTCAAACCGGACCAGCTCGAGCGCTTCAAGCAGATGCTGGCCAAACCGTACGGGTTGATTCTGGTCACCGGTCCAACCGGCAGCGGCAAGACGACAACGTTGTACAGTGCGATCGAGTTGCTGAAATCGGTCCATCGGAACGTCGTTACCGTCGAGGATCCGGTCGAGTATCAACTTGAACTGGTGAACCAGGTGCAGGTGAATGAGGCGGCCGGATTAACGTTCGTAAACGCATTGCGAGCTATCTTAAGACAGGACCCGGACATCATCATGGTCGGTGAGATTCGCGATGCGGCCACCGCGAAAGTCGCGGTCCAGGCCGCCATGACCGGACACCTGGTGCTGAGCACGCTGCATACGAACGACGCAGCCTCCGCGGTCACGCGTCTGGTCGATATGGGGGTCGAATCGTTCAAGGTTTCGGCCGCTTTGATCGGCGTCGTTGCGCAGCGGTTGATCAGGACCCTGTGCCCGAAATGTAAAACGCTCATCTACCAGCCGGGTGACCTGCTCGATCGGATCGGTTTCAAGGGGAGCAAGAAGCATCCCTTCTACGAAGGCACAGGTTGCGAACACTGCCAGGACACAGGCTTTCAGGGCCGGGTGGCGATTTACGAACTGTTCCCGGTGGATGAGGAAGTCCGCCGGGCGATCGCACGAGATTGCAGCGTTACGGAGCTGCGCGAGCTGCACCGGGTTCGGGGCGGAGAACGATTGTTCGACCAGGCGCTGGCATTAGCCGCCGATGGTCGGACCAGCCTCGCGGAAGCGATACGGGTCGCTTACGTGGACTGAACCGCCTGTCAGGTAGCTCAGGCGATAGGAAACCGAGATGTCAACTGCGGCTGTGGCCACTCAAACGGACGGTCGCACCGGTGCTGCCCAGAGCAGCATGGATTACTGGGCGACGCGCAGATGCCGCATAGCCGTGCCCGGCCTGGTCAGGCGGCTGGCGCTGATGATTCGCGCGGGCCTGGACCTGGGCACAGCTCTGGACGCTTTGGAACGGGGGGCTTCCGAGAAGGCCGTGAAGAGCCTGCTGGCCGACGTCCGCCGCAGGGTGACAGCCGGCACCGGTTTCGGAGCCGCGCTGCAGGCGCGCGCCGAAGTATTCCCCCCGCTCCTAATCGCATCCGTCGTCGCGGCGGAAGCGTCCGGTCGGCTGGGAGAGGCTCTGGAAGAATCCGCGAAAGCGCTTGAGGAAGAACGACGGCTACGCCGGACTGTGCGGGGACTGTTGCTCTATCCGTGCGCCCTGCTCATGCTATCCGTTGCCGTCGTGACCGCCCTCATGATCTTCGTTCTGCCCAGGTTCCGCGAGATCTTCGACAATGCGGGAGTTCCGTTACCGTTGACCACGCGGATTCTCCTTGCAATGTCAGATGCTCTTACCGGCCATCCCCTCCATGTGTTCGGTGCACTCGTCGTGGTGGTCGCCACCGGGGCCTTTGCGCTCCGTCAGCCACCGGTCCGTGCCTGGCTCCGAGACCGCGTGCTCCGCATCCCGCTGCTGGGGAGCGTTGTGATCGAGATCACCCTGGGGCGTCTCCTGTACGGACTGGGCACGATGTTGCAGAACGGTGTTCCCCTCCTCGAAGCTCTGCACCTGGTAGCCCGGTCGACGACCTGGCCCAGGTTTCGCAGCCTGATCGAGGAGGTGATGGAGTCGGTGAAGGGCGGAGCCGGCTTGTCCAGCCCACTCCGCTCGAACCCCCTTTGCCCCCCGGAAACGGCTGAGATCGTGGCTACGGCCGAACGCACCGGCACGCTGCCCTGGTCCCTCTGCTTCGTGGGCAAGATGCATCAAGAGGACGGGGAGACACGGCTCCGCACATACGTGCGCCTGCTCGAACCGATCCTCATCATCATGATGGGCGCTGTGGTGGCCGTCATCGTAGCGAGCGTGATGTTGCCACTGTTCGATCTGTCGCGAGTAGCCGGAGCCTAGGAGGTGCTCGGATGGAAAAGCGAAGCAATTGCGGCTATCGGGTTTGGCTGCTGGTCCTGGCGGGTTTCGTGCTCGGATACGGGTTCGGGCGAGCGAACCTCAAGATTCCCGAGCCTGTCTGGGCGCAACAGCGCGTCTTCCGGGGCGAGACGGCAACGACTCTGCAGGCGATCAACAAGCAGGTGGAGAAGATCGCAGCGGGGGTCGAGCGAATTGACGCGCGGCTGGCGCGCATGGAGCAGCATGCTGCACCGGGCAACGCACGCCAGCGGCAAAGACCGAGCAAGCGCGTGCCAAAAGGAGATCGTTCGCCATGATGGAACAACCCCGCATCGGGATCGACCTGGGCAACCATGTGGTGAAAGTGGCCCGGATGAGTCCGCGGGATCGTTCGGCCGTCGCCCAGGTTGTCCCCCTGCATTTTGAGTCCGATATGGGCAATCGCGGTTGGCTCGACGCCGTCGAGGGGGCAATCAGGCTGGCTGCTGAGGCGGCAGGCATCCGACTGAGTGGGGCTTCCGCCACTGTGCTGTTGCCCAGCAACTGGGTCGAGGTCCGTTGGTTGGAGGGATGGAAGGGGGAGATGGATCGGGGAGCCGAGGAAGAGATCCACTCCTTCGTAACCGACCGGCTCGCCCAGGAACTCGAAGACACCGTTTGGGATTGTTGGGTACCCGGAGCGGCGGACAGCGGCCGGGTGGGCGTGGTGTTTGTGAGCCGCGCGAGGAGCGCGCTGGTCGGAGAACTGGCCAAGCGGCTGCGCCTGAGCCAGGTGATAGGAGATGCCCTTTTTTGGAGCCATGGGCGATTGGCGAAGGCGATCGATTCGGGGGGTAACTCGCCGATCGCCATCCTCGATTGGGGGGCAAAGGCGACCTGGTTCACGGCCATAGTGCGTGGCGTGCCCCAATTCTGCCGCCGTCTGCCCCGAATCATGCTCGAAGACGCCCTACGGACCGCAGCCCACGCTCTCCGCGTCCATCCCGGCGAACTTGTAGAATTCGCCGCGCGGGCCGCAGCCGGACGAGTTTCCGACGACCTGAGTGACGCATGGGAATCACTGCTGGCGGACGTGGCCACCGCGCACGTGGCTCAGCTCGCCGAAGAGCTGTCGCGAACCCTTCGTTACGTCCAGGCGAAACTGCCCCAGGCTTTCCCCGAACGCATCATTGCCATTGGAGGGGGGGCAACACTGGAGCCACTCCTTCGGGAACTCGCCGAGCGGCTCGCACCGCTTCCACTGGTGCCCCTAACCGCCCTCGGCTTACCCCGAGTGCTCAATGAACTCACCGCCAATGCCCTGGCTTGTTCCCGTGTGAAGGGGAGGATCGATGCGCTCACACTGTAACCTCCTCCTGCGCCGTGACCAATTCGCCATCCTGCTGCTTGCTACGGCGCGCCGGTGGGCTGTGCCGTTGCTCATCGTCCTGGCAATGGTCGGAGCTGCCGTTGCCTGGCAAATTGCCGAGGTTCGGGATACGGAGAGCACGGTGCTGTCGTGGCAGGAGGTGGCCGAGAAGGCGGAAAAGGTCCACCAGCAGGCGAGGGCGATCCAGACGGAGGCCAAACGTCTTCTGGCCGAGGTACAGGCGATTGAGGCTTTGGGACGCGGATGGTCCCCCACCTGGCTGCTCCGCGCAATTGTTCAAGCCATTGAAGCTGCCGAAGGACGAGTTGCGGTAGTGACGCTGGAGGTAACGGAGTCGAACGGGGGAAACGCCCAGGCAAAGCAGACCCCCAGGAAGAAATCCAACCAGCGGATTCGCAAGCTAACTTTGAGAGGAATCGCAGCAGATAGCCGGGCACTCGCTGCGTTTGCCGATGCTCTCACCCGTGCCGACGGCATCCGTGAGGTTGTCGTCGACCAGGTGACGGCAACAGACGCGGGCACGGAGTTCGTGTTGACGGGACATCTGTAGCAAGGGGACACGATGGGAGTTCGCGAGGTGTCGGGTGCTGAATTCGGCTTGCTAAATGAGCGGGCCCTGGCCCGGCTTCGCGTCTGCGTTCTGGTGGGGATCACCCTTGCCGTGGGCGTCTTCTGGGCGGTGGGCTATCTCCTTATCCGCTACCATCAGCGCCAGATCCGCCAGCTTGACGCCAGGATGGCGGCGTACCGACGGGAGGTCGAGCGTCTCCCAATCTACCGCCGCGCCTTGCGACAGGCGCTGGCGATCCGGGACGAGGCGCGGGCCAGGTGGGAACGCGCCCGCCGCAGGATGCCCTCGACCGCTCGTCGGCCGGAGCTGGTGGCCCAGCTCCTGAAGCTGGCCGAGACCGAGGGCGTCACCCTGCGAACCCTTCAGGAAGAAACACGCCCGCCCGGTGGTCCAAGCAATGCCGTGGCGCTAACCGGTGAGGCGGTCGCGCCCTATGAACGGCTCGCCTACTGGCTTTGGCGGATCGAACGGTTCGAACGCTACATTCGAATAACGCAACTGCGGATTTCTGCCGATAACGAGAACTGTAGAGCCATCGTGCATCTGGTTGCGCCGTACGGCGACTTAAACGGACAGCGCGGCACGTCACACAACGATCTGTTGTCCGCACAGGCACATCA
>JALSID010000432.1 GCA_026981825.1 Planctomycetota bacterium | reverse complement strand
TCAACGCGTGGGGAGCAGAAGGTGACGCGGCAGGAAAAGCGGAAATGGGCCATTGCCACAGTATTGGCTGTGGTGCTGGTGGGGGTGCTGTGGGTTCAATATAGCCCCCATGCCGCCGCTCCACAACCCACCGCTAATCGGCGTGTTGCGCCGAAGCTGCCTGCCGGCGCCGCGACGGCTGCGCGTCCCGACCACTCGAATCAGCCCGCACTGATAGGGCCTGCAAATCCCCAGGAAGTCACCTCGTTGAATCCGTTCGATCTCTCCAGGGTCGCCGCGTCGGCGGTTGAGCAGGCGCCCGAGTCACCGGACCGTTCGCGATCTGCTCCTGGCGAGAGAGCGGAAGTCGCAGTTCCAGACTGGCTGAAGAGCGGCAGAATCCAGGCTCGTCTGCGTGTGGGAGGCGATGATGCGATCGTCGTGAACGGGCGTGTCCTGCGCGTGGGCGAGGTGGTGGACGGTGTGGAGATCGTCCGAATCGAGGACGACACCATCTGGATTCGACGGGCAGGTCAGTCGGATGGTCCGTAGGTTTGCGGTGGTCCGGTGAACGCCCTTCGGCGCAGGAAGCAGGGATGCGCGCCAGACTACGATCGTGGGCTCCAGTTGCACAGCGCGGGATTTGCGTCCTCATCGCTCTCTTGCTGTTCCACAGCGGCACCGCTGAGGCAAGCGAGCCGCAGCAGCCGCACGAGCAAGCAACGCCGACCAGCGGTGAGACCACTCAGGTCGTCCGCGTTCCGCTCAGCCCCGATTCCGCCGAGGCCGACGTCAAGCGTTCCGGCAAGGGGGTCTCTGTTCACGGTACCAAGGTCCCCGCGGAATTGTTGATCGCAGAGATCGCGGCCAAGGCGGGACTGGGAGTGATTTTTCGCGGAGAGATAAGCGATCCCATCACGGTCCACCTCGACGGCGTGGATGCTCGTCAGGCGATCCGAATCATTGCCGATACCGTGGGGGCAGTGGTCGTCGAGGACGGTGACAACCTGAGGATCGTGGCCCTGACCAACGCCGGCCAACTGCGGGGAGCCGCCCCGGGAATGGTGACTCGGACGTTCCGGCTTCGTTTTGTGCGCGCGCGGGACGTTCGACAGGTGCTGGAGATGCTCAAGTCACCGGCGGGGAGCATCCAGGTGGTTGAGTCTCAGCCGACTACCACGATCGAGCAGAACACCGTCGACATTCTCCATCCCGGCGACATCATCGTGGTCCGCGATTTTCCCACGTACATGACGCGAATCGAGATGGCGATTGAGCAGATCGATGTCCCGCCACCGCAGGTGTTGATCGAAGCACGCGTGCTCGAGGTGCGGCTCAAAAAGGGCTACCATACGGGATTCCAGTTCCTGAGCGAGGTGGAGCCGGGCAACGAGAAGCTGACCATCGCCATTCGCGGGTTCGCCAATCCGCTGAGCCAAAAGGGCTTCGTGGCCACTTTGGACGCGGCAGAGCTGGATGCTATCCTGGATCTGCTCGAAACCACGACGGACGCCAAGACTCTCGCCGCTCCGCGCGTCCTCGTTACTCACGGTCAACAGGCTCGCATCCAGATCGGACGCAGCCTCAGCTACCGGGTCGTGACCGTTACCGAGGTGGCGCAGGTCGAAGACGTGAAGTTCCTGGACACGGGCGTCGTGCTTCGATTCGTGCCGTACATCGACCCACGCGGCCGGATCCTGCTGCGGATTCGGCCCGAGGTGTCGCAGGGGGAGATCAACGAACAGACCGGGCTACCGGACAAGTCCACCACGGAAGCGGAGACAACTGTGCTGCTCTCCGATGGAAGGGGCGTGGTGATCGGGGGCCTGATCCAGGAAAGCGCCACCGATAGCCGCAGCAAGGTGCGTCGGTTGGGCGACCTGCCCATCATCGGCAAATTGTTCCGCCGCGATCAGGTGGACAACGAGCGGCGCGAGATCATCATCGCCCTTATCCCGCACATCTATCCGGGTAGCCAGCCGCTACAAGACCAGGAACTGCTCAACCTCGATCGCGTGACCTATCCTCTAGTAAACGATCAACTGAACCCGGTGGACCGTCCCTGGGAGCCAAAGCTTCGACAACCGGATCCTGACGAGCTGTTCAAGAAATGAACCAACGTCTCAGGGGGAGCACGTAGACATGTCGCAACGGTTGCCTGGTGACCTTCCAAAGGAGCTCCTGCCTCTGATTGAAAAACGCTCCGGCCGAGACCGCCGCTCGGGCAGAGATCGGCGTGGCAGATGGAAGGGTAACCGGATCGAACTGGCCATTCGCGCATTGAGCGGCGTTCTTTCCGATCGCCGTTCCGGACGCGACCGCCGCTCGGGCCGGGACCGGCGGAAGAATTCCACAAAATAGCCGGATCTGCTGGCGGGCCGCTTATTCCTCCTTTTGCGCCCCTTGGGGCAGCACGGTGCGGTAGCGGAACGGCTCACTCAGCACCACCGCTTTAATCAGAGCCACAAACCGGTAGTCCGCCTGCTGCACCTGAGCAACGATCTCGTCCACCGCGCACTGATCCTCGGGGCGGAGGGGACGGCCGATCGCATAGACCAGCAACTTCTTGGCCAGAGCCTCGACGAACTGGTCCTTCCTCTGCACCAGGATCCGCTTCAGATCGGCCGGACCGTTCACGGAGATGCCCCCCGGCAGCACGCCCGAAGCATCGATCGGTTGTCCGTTGTCCTCCGTTCGCCACCGCCCAATCGGGTCGAAGTTCTCCAGCACAAATCCGAGCGTATCCATCTCCTCGTGGCATACGGCGCAGGAGGGGTTCTCCCGGTGCTTTTGGAGCCGTTCCTTCAACGTCTTCCCGGTGACGACGTCCTCCCCCAACGGAGGAGCACCGGGTGGCGGTGGAGGCGGTGGCGACCCCAGGATCGTTTCCAGGATCCACTTACCCCGTTTCACAGGCGACGTTCGGGTCGGGTTGGACGTCACCGTCAAAACGCTCGCCTGCGTGATCACGCCGCCGCGGTTCGGATCCCGGAGCCGGACTCGGCGGAATTCGTCCCCCTTAACCCCCTCGATCCCATACAGGCGAGCGAGCCGTTCGTTGACCCACGTGTAGTCCGCATCCAGGAATTCCACCACGCTGCGGTTCTCGCGCATGATCGTTTCGAAGAACAGGCGGGTTTCCTGGAGCATCGCTTCACGCAGTTCGTCGTTGAACTCAGGGAACTGCTCCGGATTCGGCGTTACACTGTACAGGTTACGAAGTTGTAGCCACTGCTCGCCGAAGTTCGACACGAACTGCGACGACCGGGGGTCGCGAAGCATCCTTTCGACCTGAGCCGCAAGAACCTGCGGGTCCTGCAGCTTTCCTGCTCGGGCAAGCTCGAACAGCTCCTCGTCAGGCATCGTGCTCCACAGGAAGTAAGACAGCCGTGTGGCCAGTTCATACCCGTTCAGGGGGCGAACCGCGAGCTCGTTACCGTCCACCGGTGGATCAATTTCGA
Source organism: Planctomycetota bacterium (assembly GCA_026981825.1). Lineage (GTDB taxonomy): Bacteria > Planctomycetota > Planctomycetia > JALXBF01 > JALXBF01 > JALSID01. The sequence continues at coordinate 486 of JALSID010000432.1, read as the reverse complement.
CTCTGTACAGGAAGTGGGGCGAGACCAACACGGCTTCCATGGCAACCTGAAGCGCAGCCTCGAATGGCTCGCCATCGCTGAGAACTGAGTCCACGATCCGCAGCAACCGTTCGATTTCTTCGTGCGTAACCGGGCGGCGAAACGCTCGCGTGGCAAACCCCCTTAGGAACGTGCGGGCGCATGCAAGCGAGTGGGGCTCATTTTCCTCGCTATGCTTGCAGTCAAGCAGCTTGCCAAGCGCCGGCGGGAGCTCGGTAGCGGTGTGCCGCCGCCGTGGCCCGATGAGCTGGACCGCAACAACATAGAGGTTACGGTCCCGATCGTTCGGGTCGGGTGCGTCGGGTTTGTAGTAATCGTTCACGAACCGTACGGCCAGCCGATGGGGGCCGCGTTCGAAACGGACCCGAACCCGATGTCGCTCCGTGCGCGTTCCCTCGGCTCGGACCACGACTTTGGCAAGCACCTCGTCGTCCACAAGGAGATGGG
>JALSID010000431.1 GCA_026981825.1 Planctomycetota bacterium | reverse complement strand
GTCCGGCCTGATCGGCCGTCAGTTCGACGACCAGGTCGTAATAGCCGCTCTTGGTGACCAGGAAGCTCCGCGCCACCTCCCCGGTGCTCGTCAGGACCCGGCCTCGACTCGTCGGTCGTCCGCCCCGCAACTCGTTCGTAGCGTAAGTCTTCACCGGAGGTGGGGGAGGAATGGAAACCACGCGGCTCACGGCAATCTCTGCGCAGTCCAGGTACTTCTCCAGCAGTAAGGGGGTCAGCGTAAGAACGTCGGCCAGATTGTCAAACCCTTCGCCCACGTCGTCCGCAGGGAGCCGGTCGCGGAAGTCGATCTCGATGCCAAGCAGATCCCTGATCGTGTTCGTGTACTCCACACGGTTGAGCCTGCGGAGAGTTACCCGGCCAGGATCCACCGTGCCACATTCGACCCCGAAGATGTACCGTTCGATCCATTCCAGGATCATGCGGGCTTCTTCGTCCGAAGGCTGGGGGCTGCGCGCCGGGGGCATCCGACGCGCATCCACCATGTCGTAAACCAGCTCCCACGTGTCGGGATCGGCCAGAGCCTGCCGCGCGAAGCGGAACTTGGAGAGGTCGATCTCCGCTTTCGCCTTTGGGCCCGAGTGACAATCGTTGCAGTACTTTTGCATCAACGGAGCGATCTGACGGTGGAAAGCGCCTCCGTCGGGATCCGGCTCCTTCGGTCGCTCCTGGGCGTCAACACGTGGACCGGCCGCAAGAGCCACGAGCGCGCCAAGCAGCGAGGCTATGGCGTTGGTCCAGAACGATCGGCGCATGCCAGTCTCCGTGGGAAGGCAGAACCGACGGCTTCAGGCCGACTACGGGGCGGGCACGAATCTGCCGTACGTTGAAATATAAAGCTCCCTTTATGCTAGCCTCAGGAGCTCCGCTCGGCAACTGCGCCTGCTCGCGACCGCGGAGCAGAGGCCGTGCTGGGCACGCACTGGGGTGGGCGAAAACGTTGGAAGCGGCGGCATGGAAACGCCGTTAGGATACGCGTGGGGAGCGGTTGCGAGGCGAGGTGGCGATTCGCAGAGCGGCCTGTCGGTCGGCGCGTTCGCCGGCGCAGAGCCGGTCCATCGAGCTGGCGAGGAAGATCATGCGAGAGATTCGCGTCAACGAGGAGCTCCGCGACGTTCTGCTCCACGAGTTGGATCGGCTCGAGCGGCCGATTCCGGACAGCGTCGTTTCCGATCTGAGAGCGGCGCTTCGCCAGGGAGTTGTCCGCCGCGAGTTGCTCGAGGCATTGGGAACGTTAATTGAGGTCGGCTACCGGACGGGCAGGGTGCGCGCCATCCACGGCCCTCACGCCGAGATGGCTCTGCTTCGCCTTTATCGTCACACACCCCAGGGACAGGCAGTGCTGGAGAGCTTGAACCCGCTCAACAAGGGCCTCGAAGGGCTGGTCGGGCAAACGATCGAGGGGGTTAGCGTTACCTTAGCGGGTCCGGGCGCCTACGACATCACGATCGAAACCGACCGCTGTCAGATGCGGATAGAAGTCTCCCCGCGCGGTGCTCGGGTGAAGTCCGTCGAGCTTGGCTTTTGAGCTGTGTTTCCTGCGGCGTGAGGGAATGCTGGTCGGACAGTTAGGGGGAGAACGGTCGAACCCAATGGGGAAGTCGCTACGGCGCGGCAAGTCGAACCGGCGGCGGGCAAACGGGAAAGGCGGTACTTCGTCGCGCTGCCGACGGGCGTCGGGCCGCTTGGCTCCTGGGGGCGGAACCGGGGGCGTGGCCTTGCCGCGCCGTCCGGATCTCTTGAGCGCACAGGTAAACCGGTTTTGATCGGCCGTGCAGTTCTGCGGGGGGCCGGAATGCGCGCTGGCGTGCTGATCCCTCCGGGAGCGTGCCGAGATGCTCGAGGGCCCCTTGGCCGGCGCGGCGCCCGTGGTCGCTGCCGGAGACGAAAAGTCGTTTAGTATCGTAGTCGTGGGAGGCGGTACCGAGCAATCAGGTCGGTGGTGGTGACGCAGGCCGTGGGCGGGTTGGGGCAGCGGTTGGTCGTTTCACGGCACACGCGGGAGGGTGTTCCGCAGGCGGTCCGATAGCATGACCGGGCTCCTGTGCGAGGCGGTGCCCACTCGATCTGGCACCGGCCGGATCGGTTTGCCCGGAGCCCGCCGGGAAGGCGGTTTTCACCCCAAGATGCGGCGGCCGCACAGGCTCCGATAAGGGATTGACAGCTCGGAGCCATGTGGATAGAAGTGAGTGGTAGGGAGACTTGGAGCGAATGTCATGGGCCGGTCGCCACGGTTCGTTCACATCATCGGCTGTCGTTGGTGGGTGCATGTCTGTCTGTCTGTCTGTCTTGGGTTGTCGGGTAGCAGGTAACGACGGGACGGACTACGAAGGCGTGTTGACAGATGATCCGCTTGGCTTCGTGCGGTTGGTCAATGCGCTTGTCCGTGAGACGGCGTTGACAAATGAGGCGTCGGTCACGGTTCATTACGTATTTGTGAACGACGGGCCGGAGGATGTGATCGTCCGTTTGGCGGAGGTGCGTCCTGCGTGCTGCGTCATGGACGACGCGGAGGGTCCTATCGTCGTGCGTGCCGGCCGGGCAGAACCGTATGGGGTGCGGGTCCGGGTACCGCCGCATGCCGAGACCATGGCTGGCAATTGCCGGTTCGTGGTTGCACCCCTGGACCGGTTTCGTCGTGTCAGTCCCAAGTCGCTTCCCGCGCGGTTTGAGGTTTCCGTTTTGGAGCCGGTGGAGCTGGTGGGCGCGGAGGCGGACCCGAGAGTACTTGCGGCTGGACTGTGTGGTGAGACGGTGCCGGTGGAAGCGCAGCTTTGCGCGCGAGTCTTGAGGAATGCGGAGCTACGCGAGGAGAGTGCCGCGTATGATCTGAGTCTTGTGGGGGCCAGAGGCGAATTGAAGGTCGAGGAATTCTTGGGCTGCGGGGCTGTGGGGTCGCGAGTTGTAGAGTATCGGTGGCGGGTGCGTGGGAGAGTGGAGCTTCCGACGGTACCGGGGACGTCGCCTCCGGTGGACGTTGTGGTACGATCGGGTGGCGCGGAGTTTGGTCGTACCTGGCTTGTGCTACAGGCGGATTCGAGGTACGAGCTTGAGCCGCGGTCGGTGATTTTGAAGTGCGATAGCTCGTCCGGTGAGCATCCCTTTGTTGTAGTGGTGCGGGATCGGGACGGCCTGGGCGTGGTCGTGACGGAGGTACTTTGCACGGGGCCCGTGGAGGTTTCGCTGGAGCGGAGCGAAGAAGGGGCGTGCTTGGTACGCGGCGCGTTCGAGTGCCGCGAGGATGTTCAGAGCTACGCCGAGATCGAGCTTCATTTCGAGTCGGAGAAACAGCGACTGGTTACGATACCTGTGTTGCACCTGGGCGTTCGGGAACACTCGGCGTTGGTCAGGGAGAAGGGAGCGACATCCGCGCGCTGAAATGGGACGCGCGGGGAGTTAGGGTGATGTTTTCGGGGCAGTTAGCAGCGCGTTCGAGTTTCGAGCATCGGCGGGGAATCACCCTTGTTGAGGTGCTGGTTGTTCTTGGGGTGCTGTTGATTCTGGCGGGATTGCTCTTGCCCGCCTTAGGGCGGGTGCGGGCGACGGTTCGGCGGCTACGGTGTGCGGCGAATCTCCGCGAGTTGGCCTTGGCCACCATCCAATACCACGATGCCATGGGGTGCATGCCGCCGACGGATCTGAGTTGGTGGGGGTACATACGTCCGGGGCTTTCCGGCCCTCCGGCCCACAGGCACTACAGTCCCCACGCGCATCTGCTTCCGTGGCTGGGTGAAGGACCGTTGTACAACGCGATTAACTTTCTGCTGGACGAGTTCAGTGTGATCCCCTTTTTGAAGGATACATACGCCTTTCGGGCAAATCAGACGGTGCTGCAATCGCGCGTGGGGGTGTTTGTTTGTCCGGCGGATGGAGAGGCTGGCGTGGGGCCCTGTTTGTCCTATCGGGGGAATATGGGGCTACTGGATACGTTTGCGACCCGGCGCGGGTGGCCGGACAGCGGGCACGGGATGTTTCGTTTGCCACCGATCACGTTTGCGGAGGTGCCGGACGGGTTGTCGGTGACGGCGATGTATGCGGAGCGAGTAGTGGGCAAGAGACAGGGGGGGCCTTTTGGGGAGGGTCTGGATCCGATGCGGAGGGCGATGCTGAGGGTATCGACGGGTGGGGATGTGCCCCGTCGGGCGGATCGCTGGGTGGCGGTTTGTGCGGTGGCGAGCGGTTCGGTCGGCGGGGTGGGATGGCCGGATTGGCTGGCCGGTCGCTACTGGCTGCCCACATCCGGTCGGTTTGCGTTGTATAACCACGTTCTTACGCCGAACGCGGCGATCCATGACTGCTACGTGGAGTACGACTGGGGAGCATTTAGTGCGCGCAGTATCCATCCTGGTGGTGTGGTGAATGTGGCCTTCGGGGATGGGCATGTCCGCCCGGTTTCGGCTACGATCGACCGAGCTGTGTGGCGGGCCTTAGGCACGCGAGACGGAGGCGAGGCCGTGACAGAACAGTGGTGAGCAGGGCATTTTCGGGCTTCCCGAGTCGAAGCTGTGGATTACGGCAACCAAGGGAGAGTGACGTCGGCTCCGAGTGCACACTGGTTATGGAAGCTGGTTCAACGCGTAGCGGAGGTGTCACGATGTTTTCAGTAGCAAGGCGCCGTATCTTGTTTGCTACCGTCTTCGCCGCAGGCAGCGGGCTCATGTTCATCAGCATCTAGCGCCCAAGCCTTCCTGGCGAACGGCTGGACCGCCAAAGCCTAGCAGTGCTACGGGGCGGCGATGCCTACGTTAGCGAGCGAGTTGAGACATGCGACTTGAGAAATTACTTTGTACCCAATTGCAAAGCTCCGGGCGACCCGTGCAGCAAGTGCAGCGTGAGTTCCGGCGGTAATCTGGTCTACGGTGGCGCGGGCCAAGGCTGGAGGGTGGTGGGCTGGTACGACTGCGGCGTTGTAGAACGTGGTATTTGCGACACGAACAACGTGTGCAGGTGGACCACGCCGACGCTGACGCAGTGTCAGGATTTGCTACTGGTGGAACGGCAACCTGTGGCGAAGCGCCCGAACTGATTGCGCTGCTGTCATCGTGGTGCGAGCTCAAACGCGGAACGCCGTATGGAGGTCCTGTTATGCGGCGCCCTCGATGCGCCATGGGCAGGGACCCGCTGGTTTGGGCGGGCGCAACTCTCCTACTGCTTTGCACCTGTATCAATCGCGTGACGCCTGCCGAGCAGTCCCCGGCGGCGTGGGCCATCTTGAAGCAGGTGGCCGACGCATACCGTGATGTCTACGACTTGCGTTTCGGGTACGACGCGTGGGTTGATTACGGGGATGACGGTACGGTCGAGGCTACGCTGACAGGCAAGTTTCTCTTTCGGCTACACGAGCAGGCTTTCGTGCAGGAGACCAGGTGCCATTACCCAGGCGGTCGGCCAGACGTGCACTACATACTGAGCGCCGTACGGGGCAGGCACTACATGTACAAGAAGGAAGCGGCAGAGGTGCAAGGCGTACTGTATCGTGGCACGTGGAGGATGCCCACATGGGGCGCGGGGGCCGTCGCGCCGCTTTTCGACCCCCTGTTGCTGGACAGAGAAAGCTATGTCGCGTTTCTTGTGGGGTACGAGCGGATCGGGTTGCGTCAGTGTGCCCATGTGTTGGTTGTTTGGCGCCGCCTGGTGAGTGAGCGGCGCTACCGGGAACTGCTCGCGATGGCCGCCAGGGGAGACGCTCCGGATGAGCGTTTTGGGGCGAACTACTGGGTGGATACGCATCGTGGGGTTGTGCTTAAGTACGAACTTGTGGCATATTCGCGTGAGCCGGGCAACGAGCGTTCTGAGCTGACGGTGCGGGTGACTCGAGCTACTGATGTGCGCCGTTTTGCCAACGAGGAAGTGGAGATCTGGCTGCCGGTGGAAGTGGAGGAGATGGTGGCGCCATTTTGGCGCTATGGTCCGACGGGGAAGGTGCTGGTGACACGAGGCTACAAGAAACGGACGGTGGTTGTTCCCGATACGGTGGAGATCAACCCGCGCGCGGGGGACGATGCTTATGTGATCGAGCCACCCCCAGGTACCCGTTTGCAGGAGGAGGTTCGGGATGTGGAACGGTCCGAACGGGTCGGGAGGAATCCGGCGGAGGACTTCTCGCAGGTGGTGACGGTGACGAGGAAGATGATCGAGGAGGCCGAACGGCAATTACGGGAGCATGGGCTAGAGCCGGCGAGGCCGCGGAGCTGGAACGGGTGGGCTATTGGGGTGCTTACGGCGGGGGCTGTATTGATTGCCTTTGCTTTGTGGCTACGGAGGGCGACGAACAGTTGAGCGTCAGGAGAGGAACACCGCTGGGGCGGCACGTGGAATGCTCATCGGGAACCGTCGTTGGGCCGCTTGGCTTGCGCGGTACCGTCTTGCGGTCGGAACAGCCGAGTTTAGGGTAGGGGCCGTGATGGCGCTTTGTGCCGTGGGTGCGTACTTGGCCAGTGTTGCTTTGTTTGCTGGCTTTTGGGCACGGCCGGCGTATGGGCAGGTTGTACGGTCGCGTCTGGACCTGCGGGTGAACTGCGGGGTGCGGAGCCTTTACATTTTGGGCACCTGCCTGGGGCGGCAGTGGACCTTCACGGAGGTATGTGAGGCGTTCGCGAGCGAGCCGACCGCGCTCGATGTGTCCGTGCAGGAGGTCATTGACGCAGCCAACCGGCTAGGGCTGACGCTGGTCGCGCGACGGATGAACGCTCGCGAAGCGGCGGGGTTGCGTTGCCCGGTGATCGTGCTGATCCCGCCAGGCGACGGGGAAGGAGTCGGTCACTTCGTCGTCGCGCGCCCCGTGGGAGATCGGGGGGGCGTGTGGCAGGTGCTTGATCCGGACGCCACGCCGATGCTAACGTCACCGTATAGCTTGTTTGGTCGCGGCCGGTTGGTTGTCCTCGTGCCTGTGGACCAAGGGGGAATTACATGGGCTGTGGGGTCGATCGCGCTGCTGGTCGCGTCGGTTGCGATTTTCGCCATGTTGTGTCGGGAGCAGATCGCGCGCGGAGTGCTTCGCACGTTCCGGGCGACGGCCTAAGCCGGGATTAACAGGCTGGGGACGGCGTGCTTGCGAACTGGGCGAAGCCACGCGGTGTGGGTGCACCGCAGTGGCGAACTCCGATCTGCAGGCTGGGCTCATCACCGTTGGGGAGACCGACTGAGCCTGGGGATGCGGTGCGTGTTCGCGGGCCGCGGGCTGGGGCCGCTGCGACCCCTGGGCCGACCGAAGCGAGCTCGGGGTACCGCTCAGGCGACCTCTCCCTGCGCGGCACGCTTGCCGTCGATACGACATGAGGGGACGCGATCGCGCGAAGCGCCGCACAGGGGGCCCGCGCATCCCGTTCAGGGGGGCTTCGGGCAAGCGGGGCTTGCTACCCCGATCCGACCCTCCGTTTGCCGTTCTTGGCGCCTCTTGCGTAACCGCCGCTCCGGGGTGCCTCGGGCCCCAATCGAGCAGCTCGCCGCCAGACTATGATGGGGGAAAGGGCAAAACCGAACGAGCACCGGTGGAGAGAGCAACGGAGCCGTCGCATGGACCGCAGAACGTTTCTGCAAACTATGCCCGCACTCATGACGGGCCTCCCCGAGCCGCCCAGGCGGTCGCCGGTCATCGACGTCCACTGCCATGCGGGGCGCGGCATGCACTACGGGGCAAAGCCCGACACCGCCGATCCCTGGACCACGTTCAACGACCCCCGCTGGCTGCTGGAGCAAGCCGACGCTGCCGGAGTGGACAGGTGCGTCATTTTCCCCATTACGAACCGCACCTACGAGCGGGCCAATGAGGAAATCGCCGAATACGTCCGCCGCTGGCCCGAACGCTTCATCGGGTTTGCCAAGCATGATCCCGTCACGGAAGCGGGACGGATCGAGCGGCTGTTACGCCGAGAAGTCGAAGAGTTCGGCCTCCGCGGCCTCAAACTCCATGGGATCCCCACTGCCGAGATGCTCCGCACAGCCGCCGAGCTGGAGCTACCGGTTCTGGTGCACCCGCCCAGGGTAGCCCCCTTGGTCGAGGTGGCACGGCGCTGGCCTGCGGTCAATTTCATCCTCGCTCACCTGGGTAGCTTTGCGTCCCGCGACTGGCGCGAGCACCTGGCCGCGATCCGGGCCGCCCGCGAACTGCCCAACCTGTACCTCGAAACGTCGGCCGTTGTTTTCTTCCCGTACCTGCACCGCGCCGCCCGTGAGGTGCCGCCGGAGAAGCTTCTGTTCGGCTCAGACGGCCCCCTTACGGACATTCGCGTCGAAATCCATAAGATCAAACTCCTGCAGCTTCCCTCGTCACACGAACAGCTCGTTCTCGGTCTTAACGCCGCCCGCCTTCTGAAACTTGAGACGGCATCGCGATGAGGGGGCGGGATCGAATGGCACTCCTCCCGGGTACCGCTCATCTGAAGCCTCTCTGGCTTCGGTCGGATCCCCTGCTGTTTCCGTGCATCCTGGGGACGTGCCAGGTGGGGCAGCGGGCCAGAACGTCCCCACGGTGTCCGCGAGTCGACCTTCGACTGGTTGCGCACGATTGGAGACGAACCGCGGCAGCAAAAAAGCGACCGGAACACCGGTTCCGGTCGCCCGCGGTTGTGTGTGTGCGGGATTGCGCTACCCGTGGCTCGGTTCAGGGCGGTCAACGCGGAGCTGTACCAGATCGTCTCGGCCGGAGATCCGGTGAGCGGCCTCTCCCAGGATTGCCTCGACCTCGTGTTCAAACCCGCCCGTCTCGATCGGGCAGTGCATGCCGCACTCCTTGGGGGCATTGGTTTCCCACCACCAACGGCCAGAACGCGGATCTTCACCCGGTTGCACCGGGCGACAGCACGGACTGCAGCCGATGCTCGTGTAGCCCTGGTCGTAGAGAGCGTTGTACGGCACATCGAACTCGCGAATGTAGTTCCAGACGTCTTCGGCGGTCCAGTCGGCCAGCGGATTGAGCTTCACGATCCCACCGTGGTCGTGGTCGACTTCGACCTTTCGGATGTTCGCCCGTGTTGCCCATTGGTCACGGCGCAGCCCCGTGATCCAGGCGTCCAACCCCTTCAGAGCACGCGTCAGGGGGAGCACCTTGCGTATGTGGCAGCAGAGCAGCCTGAGGGGGACGCTCTTCCGGAACAGGTTCATCCCGTGCCGCCGGACCATCGCTTCGACCATGGCGCTGTCCGGGAAAAGCACCTCGATCTGGATGCCATACCGCTCCCGCACCCGATCCATCAGGTCGTAAGTCTCCTGGGGTAGCCGGCCCGTGTCCACCGTGATCACACGGACCTCGGGGTTGATGTGGTAGGCCATGTCGATCAGGACCATGCTGTCCGCCTGGAAGCTGGTGACGATAGCCAGGCGGGGGTGGAACCGTTCGAACGCCCACTCGAGCAGGTCCTCGGGTTCCTTGTCGTCGAAATAGGTCGCCAGCTCACCGGCCTCGTAGTCATCCATTAGGAACCGCTGTTCTGGCTTGTCCTGCCGTGCAACGGCCATCTCGGGATGCCCTCCCAACTCGTTCCAGCTCAACGTCACTCGTTAAGAACCATCCGAAGCGGCCACACCTCGGGCCACCTTTTCCCCGCGCGCCACCGCGACCAGCACCTCGTCGTCCATTCGCGCGAAGAACCGTTGAATCGACTCGCCCTCCTCCCGTTCCTGCAAGTACAGCCGGACCAGCCGCTCCACCGAGTACTTCAGCTCGTCGTATCGAACGCGCCGAACCAGAGCCTTTGCTATGCCTGCCTGTTGGCCAAGCCCACCCCGGAGGAGGATGTCGTAGGCGGGCACCTTGCCCTCTGCAGTGCTCAACGTCGTCCCCTGGATGCCGATGTCGCCGACCCAGTGTTGCCCGCACGCGTGGGGGCAGCCATCCAGGTAGATCCGTAGGTCGGCCACCTGTTCGCCGAATACCTGTTCCAGGTGCTCGACGACCTCGACAACCTTCCGCTTCGTTTCGCCCACAGAGAAATTGCAGTGCGGATCCCCTGTACAGCCAATGCTGTGCCCCCTTATCGGGTTCACGTTCAGTGACAGGCCGATCTCGGCCATCCGGTCCACGACCTCGTCCACTCGCTCCGAGGGCACATTGGCCAGGATCAGGTTCTGCTCGCGGGTGAGGCGGATTTCACCCTCGAAGCTTTCCGCCAGCTCGGCGATATGCACCATCTGATCCCCACTAAGCAGCCCTGGAAAAACCGGAAAGCCAACGTAGTGCAGTCCAGGTTGCCGCTGGGGATGGATGCCCATATGGTCTGTGCGGCCTTTGGGGGCAGGGTTGTCCTTCAGGTCTGCTAGCCGCCGCCCAAGGTGGTTTTCTACCAGCTCGCGGATCTTCTCGACGCCGTAGTCGTCCACCATGAACTTGAACCGCGCCTTCGCTCGGGACATGCGGTAGCGAAGGTCCTTACGCCAAACGTCCATGATCGCCCCGCCTACATGGAGCACTTCGTCGGGTGTGACAAAGACCCCCAAGCTCTTCGCGATGCGTGGCACGGTGGAGAGCCCCCCTCCGACCCAGACGGCGAAGCCGGGCTCACCGTCCTGAATCGTCCCCACAAAGGCCACATCGTGGATCTCGGGTGCGTTGCAGTGGTACGGGCACGCCGAGATGGTCCACTTGTGCTTGCGTGGGAGATCGCCGTACTCCGGATTGCCCGAATACCGTCGGTGTGCCGCCGCTACCACAGGCCGTACATCGAACAGCTCCTCAGGATCGATCCCCGCCACCGGACAACTGGTGATGTTGCGGAGGACGTCACCACACCCCCCCCGCGTGGACAGCCCGGCCGCGTCGAGGGTGGCGAAGATCTCCGGCAGCTTTTCGAGCCGAATCCAGTGCAACTGGATGTCCTGCCGGGTTGTGATCTCCCCCTGGTTTCGGCCGAACTTCTGGGCGAGCTGCCCGATGGTGCGAAGCTGCTGCGGGGTCAAGATCCCACCCGGAATCTTGATCCGCATCATGAAATAGCCGACCTTCGGCTTGTCGTGATAGAGCCCGTGCCACTGGAGCCGAAGGATGTCCTCTTCGGGAATCTCCTCGTAGGGCGTGCTGGCCAGACGGGGGAGGTCCTCGATGATCTCGAGCGGCTGCCGCTGGTGTTTGATCCGCTCCACGTAGTTTCGGCGCAGAACCTCCTCCATCGTGACCGGGCGCTGAGCCCGGGCACGCCTGCGCTCTTCCCGTAGCTGCCGTGCACGATCCGAAGCGTCCGACATTTCGGTACTCCCCGAACGACCTTCGTACACTGCATCGGCCGTTCGTCACCAATAGCATTAACTATGTTACGTTGCAGCGATGGGGAGTCAAGGCACTGACTTGGTAACATTAGCCGGCGGGTGTGTCGATCGTGATGGTCGGTGGGGTGCCGACCAGAGGGCTGGTCGTAGCTCGCTGCCGGGGGCGTTCGGCGTGTTGATCGCGGGCGGGCGTGGCGGTGGGCGCCGGTGCGCGAAACCCCGGTGGGAAAAAGGAAAGCCCGGCGAGGGGATCGCCGGGCGTCGCGAGACACGGGATAGGAAGGGAGCGTTAGAGCAACTCGCGAATCGGCTCACCTTCGTCAATGGCCGGCACGGGGCGGCCCGCGTTATCGAGGAATTTCGTGTACGGGTCGACACCGAGCACATGGTAAATCGTCGCGTGAATGTCCCCCGGCTTCACCGGTCGCTCCACCGGATACTCGCCCTTGGGGCTTGTCTTACCCACGACCTGCCCACCACGGATGCCGCCGCCACCGAGCACGCAGAAGAGGGCGTTGCCCCAGTGGTCGCGACCAGGCGTACCACGACCCGCACCGTTGTTCATACGGGGCGTACGTCCGAATTCACCGCAGATCACGACGAGGACCTTCTCCAGAAGCCCAGAGGCGGCCAGGTCCTCAAAGAGCGCCGAGACGGCCTGGTCCAGGCGGGGGAGCATGGAGTTGAACGCCGACTCCAGATTCCAGTGGTTGTCCCAACCACCCATGTGGACCGTAACGAACGTTGTGCCGGCCTCCACGAGTCGCCGCGCCAGCAGCACGCTCTGCCCCCACGTGTTGCGGCCATAACGGTCGCGAATTCGGGGGTCTTCAGAGCCGATGTCGAACGCGCGACGCACGCGATCGCCGCTGACCAGTTCATACGCCTGCTGCTCGAACCGGTCCATCGCCTCCATGGCTCCCGTGCAATCGATCTCACGTCGCATGCGGTCGAAATGCTTCAGGAGCGTACGGCGGTCTTCGAGCCGCTTTAGGGTCAGTCCAGGCGCCAGATTCAGATTGCGCACCGTAAAGTTCGGACTGTTCGGATCACTGCCGGGCTCAAACGGGTTGTATTGCACACCGAGGTATTGAGCGCCGAAGTAACCGGGACGCAGCCCAACGCTCATCGCGTACGGCACGGATACGTAGGGGGGCATCCCCGGGACACGGCTTCCCCGAACGGCCGTCACGATCGAGCCGATCGAAGGTGACCGTGGCGTGGTGTTCGCCCCGTTTGGACCACCCCGACTGGTGAGCATGAAGTGGGCGCCGGTAAAGTGATCGCCCGTGTTGTGGTGCAGACTGCGGACGATGGAGAACTTGTCCATCACCTGAGCCTGGCGAGGAAACATCTCCGTCAGCAGAATGCCCGGTACCTTCGTGCGTATGGCCCCCCAAATACCGCGGTACTCCACAGGCGCGTCCGGCTTCGGGTCGTACGTGTCCATGTGGCTTGGCCCGCCGTCCAACCAGATCAAGATGCAGGCCGTGTCCTTCTTCACACCGGTCCGCTCAGCAGAAAGCGCGCGTGCTCGCAGCACATCCCCCAGGCTGGCGAGCCCCATGCCGGCTACACCGAGCTTCACAAACGTACGCCGACTCAAGCCGTCGCAATACGGACCCGTACGACCACACTCAACCTGCAGCATGACCGTGCCTCCTTACCCAAGCACCCAGAACACATCAATGGTTGTCTATGACTTTAACCGACGATGTCCGCGGCGTCAAGGGAGCTTGTGCAGTGGCGAGGGCTCATCGTGCCGCCGCGGGCGCCCTCAAACCAGGCCCCTCGCCTCGGGATATCGCGATCAGCGGTCCCCTCTCGGGGAACGTTCGGCTGAGGCGTTTGGCAAGCTCCCGGTGCCGGCTTCGTGTGGCGGTGTCGCGTCGCCGAGAGCTTCCAGCTCAGCGTCCAGTTCCCCGAGGCGGCGAAGGTCCTCCAGCATGGCGTGGGCCTGGTCTTCATCGAGAACCGTAATCGCAATGCCGGCGTGGACGATCACGTATTGCCCGATCCGCACATCCGGTACGCATGCCAGGCAAATACGGCGGCGGACCCCTCCGAAGTCAACAATGCCCTCGAGGAATCCGCTCTTCCTCGTCTCCTCAGCGATTTCCACCACCTGTCCGGGTATGCCGAGACACATTTCTGTCGCTGCCCCCATCCGTCACTACGTACCGAGCCGGCTCCGGCTTCTGAGCTGCCCCAAAGCGTAGACAAGCTGGCCCACAGCCAGCCCCCCATCATTGGGCGGTACCTCCCGGTGCATCCGTAGAGTGATGCCGCCGTTCTCGCACGATTGGACGAGGAGTTCGAGCAGCAGCACGTTCTGGAAACATCCCCCTGAGACGAAGAGCTCACGCTCTCCCGATGCTTGGACCAGCCGGCAAAGTGCGTCGGCAAGCGCTGCGTGGAACCGGAAGGCCGCGCAGGACTGCTCCGCTGCGTCTGCGGGGGGCCTTGTCACCAGTTCACGCACGAGCGGGCGCCAGTCCAGTTGCCAGAGCGGCTGTGGTTCATTCGATTTCACCAGGGGGATATGGAACGGCATCGAGGTTAGCGATGGCCCCATGCGGCTGGCCATGCTTTCCAGCCGAGCCGCCGCTTCACCTTCATACGACGCGGTGCGAGCACCGAGCACCAGCGCCGAGACGCCGTCGAAGAGACGGCCTGCGCTGGTGGTTGTCGGTGCCAGGCGGGGATGGTCGCACAGTTCGGCAACCGCCCGAACCTCGGGCTCTTTGACCCCCATCAACGACCGACACAGGTGGACGATTTCTTCCGCCGGTTTTTCGGGGAATGCGCGACGCAACAGTGCGAGGCCGATTCGCCAGGGTTCGCGAATCGCCGCTTCGCCTCCCGGCAAGGGAAACGGCACCAACGTGGCGATTCGTTCGTAGCCGTCCACGCGGCAGCCCAAAATCTCTCCCCCCCAGATGGTGCCGTCTTCGCCGTAGCCGGTGCCGTCCCAGGTTGCCACCAGAGAAGGCCGCTCGAATTCGCCCAGTTCGGCCATTACACTCAGGGCATGCGCGAAGTGATGCTGGATCCGGTAAAGGGGCTTGCCGGCGCGTTCTGCCCACTGCGCGGTGAAGTAATCCGGGTGCAGGTCGCACGCAAACCAGGCGGGTTCGAAGTTGTACAGCCTGGTGTACCGGTCGAGGGACCGTTCGAACGCCAGTCGGCTGGCCAGGGTGTCCATGTCGCCAATGTGTACTCCCAGGATGGCCTGGGTGCCGGTCCAAAACGCCAGGGCCACCTTTTGATGTCCCCCCACGGCAACGCCGGGGGGAATCTCTCCCGGCGTCTCGGCGAGCCATTTCTCGATGGTCGATAGGCAGAGCGGGCCAAGACCGCGGCCGACCCGGACGGTGATGCGAACGGAATCGCCGCAGCGGATCACAGAGTCGTCCGCGGGGTTTTCGATCGCCCGGTTGTGTGTCAGGACACCGTCGGCGATCGGGGCCAGCCGGGCCAGATCGGCGTCGTCGAACACGATCGGCTCGTCGCTCACGTTACCGCTGGTAGCCACCACGGGTCGCTGCAACACACGGAGCAAAAGGACGTGCACGGGGGTTGTGGGCAGAAAGAGGCCCAACCATCGGAGTCCGGGAGCGACTTCCGCGCAGATGCCGGGTACGTCTTCGGCTTCCACGATCACGATCGGATTCAGACGGGACTCGAGCATTTGCACAGCGACCGATGCCAGGCGCAGGCGCGACCGGAGCCATTCCGGGCCCGGCACCATGACCGCAAAAGGTTTTGCGCTCCGGCGCTTGCGTTGTCGCAGCCGAGCCACGCACACAGCATCGTCCGCTCTGCAAAGGAGCTGGTAACCCCCCAGGCCTTTCAGGGCAACAATGCCTCCGTTTTCGATTCGGCGGGCCGCACGCTCCACGGCTTCCGTACCGGTCACGGCGCCACGCCGGTTCAGCGGTGGTTCCCGGTAGGTGAGTTCGGGGCCGCAGAGCCAGCAACTGTTCGTTTCGCTGTGGAAGCGGCGATCGAGAGGACCGGTGTATTCGGCTGCGCATTGGGGGCACATCCGAAACACCGTCATCGTGGTTCGCTCGCGGTCGTACGGCAGTCCGGTGAGGATCGTGTAGCGTGGGCCACAGTTCGTGCACGTGATGAACGGGTATCCGAACCGGCGATTGTTGCGGTCCGTCAGTTCGCCCAGGCAGTCCGCGCAGATGGCCAGATCGACGGGAACCCGGACCCTAGGCATACCCGGTGCAGAGGGGGCAGCGTGGAACTCCGACCGTCCTGCGGGAGGAATTTCCTCGAACGTGATCGATTCGATCAATGCCGCAGGAGGCGGCGTCGACCGGAGCGCGTTGAGGAAGGCATCCACGGCGGCCGGGGCTCCTTCCAGCTCGATCTCCACGCCCCGCGAGCTGTTACGCACCTCTCCGGCGAGGTCGAGCCTCCTCGCGGTCGTAACACAGAAAGGGCGGAATCCGACGCCCTGCACGCGACCGGTCACGATGACTCGCACCGCCACGCGAGCGTGGCTTACGTTGGTCTCCGACTTATGGGCACGTGCGGACGCCGGCATGGCCGCTAGAAGTCCTCTTCCACGGGGGACTCGTTGGTAAGGACCTCGATCGCCTCGACGGAGAGTTCGTGCAGTTCATCGGTTTCTTCGACAAGGACGTCCGCCCCTTCGGCGATTGTTCCTTTCGTCTCGTTGTGGAAGTGATCGATCAGATGGGGCGGATCGATGTGTGCCAGGGGCCCCACTTTCAGCACAATGCGGATCACGCGGGTGGCCTGGTTTTCCTGGGCCACATCGAGAATGTGCCGAACAAGGTTGCGTACCAGCGATGCTTCGTGCATGGCTTCCCCCGTTTGACGGTTACCCTGTTTGTTGCCTTGTTGTTTCGATGCATGCCCACCCTCCTGGTGAGAACACAGGTCCTGTCCTGGCATTCTCAGGATGACGGCGCTGCAGCCGAAGGTCTTCCAGCAACCGATCAGCAACCTCGCGAAGGAACTGGTCTGGGGGTAGCGTCGGCTGCGGTTCCGCCCACCGGGCCGCGCTCAGGGCGTAGACCAACACCACGGGCGGAAGGCGTTGCAGACCGGCGGCGAGCTCAAGGGCGTAGCGAAGATCGACTGCGTGGCTGGAGACCGGGCGGGCCGTCGCTACGGGAAGCTCCGGCCATCGGTACCGCCACAACGGCGATTCAGGCAGGTCGTCCAGCGTGGTGTCGAGGATAGAAAGTAGGGGGCCAGATGAGGAGATGACCCCCAGTCGCAGCGGGTCCCGGATGCATTCCACGCTCAGCCATGGTGCATTGCGGGCGGCAAGCTGCCCGGCCACGACCCAGGCCAGTTGGTCCAGCCCGTGGGGGGTTCCCAGGGCAAACAGCGTAACCGGCAGTTCGGTGTCGTGCGGCATTGCCTGCTCCGTTTCCCCGGCCGGCGCGCGTCCCATTGGTCGGTTTCTGGACCGTATTGGCATGGCAGGATATCCGACCGGCTACTTGTTGCTATTGTCGCTCGATCTGCAGCTTCAAAAAATGGGTGGCGCAGCTTATGCACGGATCGTAGTTTCGTATGGCGAACTCGGCTTCCCAGCAAGCGTCCTCTTCGGGGAGCTCCACCAGACGCGGTGCGATCAGATAGAGGTCCTTTTCGATCCTGAGCTGGTTCTGGGAGGTCGGGGGGATAATCGTCACCTCCGTGAGGATACCCCGGTCGTCTGTGGTGTAGCGGTGATAGAGCATCCCGCGCGGCGCCTCCGTTATCGCCGCTCCGGTTCCCGACCTCGGTTCGAAAGGAACGCTCGGGCTGGCCGGGGGTTCGTAGGCTTCGATCAGCTTGATCGCGGTGTCGAAGGCGGTGAGCACTTCGAGCGACCGTGCCACGATGCTCTGGTACGGATTGGCCGTTGGGAAGCGGACGGGAAGGTCAGCTTCGACCTGACGCGCAATTTCCGGGGCCATGGCTCGATTGAGGTTCCACCGCGCCAGGGGGCCTACCTGATAGCAACCGGCGAACCGGTCGCTTCCGGGTACCGCCTCCCCGTTGCTCACCTTCCTGGAATGCAAGGCATGCGAGTGGGGCACTTGCTCTTCCCTGAAGTGGTCAGGGAACTCCTCTTCGCGGATCCGGAGCCCTTTGTTGCTGCACACCACCCCATCGAGGATGGCGTACTCGTCCTCGCGCTGCAGGGCGACAAACTCGTAGTCGTCCGTGAAATCGGGAAAGTCGAAGGAGGCCACCCACTTTGCCGTTTCGATAGCTGCGTCTCGCCCCCACCGCAGGTCTGGTAGCAGTCGCTGGAGTTCCTCCCTTGTAGGGACCCGATAGAATCCGCCGACCTTCACGTTAATCGGGTGCACAGCGCGCCCCCCGATCATTTCCACAATCTCGTTGCCGTGCCGTTTCATCCGCAGGCCGCGTTCGATGTGCTGCCGCAACTCAGGGGAGCTCTTCGCCAGCGCCAGGGCGCTCTCGGCCCGGAAGAAGTCGGGCGCGTGCAGGAGGTAGATGTGGAGGCTGTGGCTTTCGATCCATTCGCCGCAGTAGAGCAGTTGGCGGAGGGCGCGAATCTCTGGGGGGACGTGGATCTGGTAGATCTTTTCGACCGCTCGGACGGCCGACATCTGGTAGGCGACGGGACAGATTCCGCAGATCCGCGCCGTAATGTCTGGGGCTTCGGTCGCAGCTCGGCCGCGCATGAAGGCTTCGTAGAACCGCGGGGGTTCGTAGATTCTGAGCTGCACATCTTCGACACGGTGATCGCGAAGGCGAATGGTGAACGCGCCTTCCCCTTCGACTCGCGCCAGCGCGTCCACGCGGATCGTTTTAATGCGTTCTGATTGTCGTGCCGCCATCGCTCCCTCCTGACGCTCAGTGCTCGGTGTTTCCTTCCGTCTCTTTGGGCACGGGCCGAGTTGACTCCCGGAATCCAGGTGCCCACGCGTTGAACGTATGGAACAGGCGGTCCAGTTCGTCCTCCGGCACGCCGGCCCGGCGATACGCTTGGACCAGGCCTTGCACGTTGGTGAGCTGGGCCGGGCCGAAGCAGCCGTAACAACCCCGGTTGTAGGACGGGCACAGGACACCGCAACCCGACTGGGTTACGGGGCCAAGGCAGGGGACGCCGTAGGCCACGGGCAGGCAGGTGATGCCGGCTCTTTTGCAATCGATGCAGACGGAATGCCGCGGGATGTTCGGGCGGCGTCCCGCGAGTGTGGCACTGATGAGCTCAAGCAACTGGGTTTTGTTCACCGGGCAGCCGCGCAGTTCGAAATCTACGGGCACGTGGTCCGCGATGGGGGTAGATGTGGCGAGCGTTTCGACGTACTCGGGCGTGGCATACACCAGGCGTAAGAACTCATGGACGGAGGCGAAGTTGCGCAACGCCTGAATTCCCCCTGCCGTGGCACACGCACCGATGGTCACCAGCACCCGCGAGCGTGCCCGGATGTCGTGGATCTGCTCGACCTGCTCCGGCGTGCTAATGGAGCCTTCCACCAGGGCCAGGTCGAAGCTTCCGGTGAGCGGCAGTCTTGTCGCTTCCAGGAAGTAGGCGACCTCCACCCGGTCCGCGATCTCGAGCAGCTCCTCCTCGCAGTCCAGCAGCGAGAGCTGGCAACCGTCGCACGAGGCGAATTTGAACACGCCCACGCGTGGCTTCTTGCCCATGGCCGCACCTACCCACGCCTAAAGTTGCTTGACCAGGAAATAGGGTTCGATCACGTCGTAGGGAAACACCGGCCCGTCGGCGCAGATGAACTTGGGCCCAAGCTGGCAATGGCCGCAAAAGCCAACGGCACACTGCAGGTTCCGCTCCAGGGACACATAGACCTGGTTGGGGGGCACGCCTCGGGAGAGTAGCTCGCGCACGGCGAACCGCATCATGATCTCGGGTCCGCAGATGAAGGCGATCGTTCGGCTTGGATCAAACGAGATGCCCGGGATTAGGGTGGTTACCACGCCGACGTGTCCGTGCCAGTCTCGGGTGCCACGATCCACGGTAACCAGAAGCTGGAAGTCCAGCACCTGCCGCCACTTAGCCAGTTCTCGCTGGTACAGCAGGTCTTCCGGTGTTCTCGCTCCGTAAAGGAGCGCCAGCGCTCCCAGCTTTCGCCGCAGTTTGAGCAGCTCGACGACGGCCGGACGCAGGGGGGCAAGTCCGAGGCCCCCTGCGATGACGACGACGTCGTGGCCTGCAGCAGATCCAACCGGCCAGTGTGATCCGTAGGGGCCGCGGATTCCCACGTAGTCCCCCTTTCGAAGGGCTACCAGCGCCGAAGTGACCGGTCCCACCCGACGGATGGTGTGGGCGATCCGCGCGGCGGACTCCCGCTGGGACGAGGCGATCGAAATCGGCACTTCGCCGACCCCCGGCACGTAGAGCATGTTGAACTGCCCGGGCCGGTGTCCCGGGTACACGTCGGGACGCTCGATCCAGATCGTCCAGGTGTCCTTTGTCTCGCGGCGAACACGCACGACCCGGGTAAAGACGGGCGTGAGCGGATGTGCCGTCGTCGTCGGTTCCAGGACGGTTTCGGTTCCTTCGTGCATGGATCCCCCATTGTTCAGGTTGACCGACGCTTCGGTCACCGCCCTCGTCCTCCCACGCCCACGAGCACCAAGCGCGGGACATGTTCAGCCAGCAACCGCCCGAACGGAGGCGCCGCCCCGTTTCCCGCGCCGTTCCGTCTCGCTCTGGGCCAAGTTTGCCCCCTACACAAATGGGGGCTTGTCCTGCTACGCGTAGAGATCAAGCAACTGAAGACGCGTGCCGGCAAGGCGACGGGCCAGCACTTCCAGCAATCTCCTGCACACGAGATAGCCCACCGTGTGCTCCCGGTCGCAGAGCTCCCGCAACTGGCCCGCGTCAAACTCCGCCACACGGGACCGCTGGGTGGTGATCACGTCGAACTGCCAGCGGTACGGCGGGACAATCCATGACCAGCCGACGGCATCTCCTGCACCCAATGTCTGGATGCGCCGCTTCCCTGCGTGGGGGGCGTGGAGCTCCACGGCAACCCCCCCGTCGAGAATCAGGAAGAAGCGGTCGGCAAGATCCCCTTCGCGGCAGAGCCGCGCTCCGGCCTCGTACTCGCGGATCGTCGCGAGCTGGACGAGGCGATCGACCACATCCTCGGGAAACTCACGCAGGAATGGATGTTCCCGCACGTCCTTGATGGTTTCTGAGGCACTCATGCTGAGGCTCCCCGCTCGCCGTCCGAGTTCCGAATGGCTTGCAATTCCTCCGTGACGTCTATCCCCACCGGACACCAGGTGATGCACCGGCCGCACCCGACGCAGCCTGGCGTCCCGAACTGGTCGTACCAGGTGGCGAACTTGTGGGTGAGCCACTGCCGGTACCGGCTGCTCACCGTTTGACGCACGATCGTCCCAAAGGCATAGGAGAATTCCGGATTGAAGCAGCTATCCTGCACCCGGCGCCGCTCAATGTTCTCTCCGGACAGGTCCGTCACCTCCTGCACCGTGAAGCAGAAGCAGGTCGGACAAACCATGGTGCAGTTGGCGCACGCAATGCACCGCTTCGCCACCTCCTCCCACCGTGGGTTCTCGAGGTTGCGCAGAAGCAGGTTGCGGATGTCCGTTGTGTCCACACGTCGCTCCATGCTGCCCGCGGCTTCGCGCACAGCCTGGTCGGCTTCCGCGACCTGCTCAGGCGCCGCCGGGGGGAGCTCCAGGGCGGACACGATCGCCTGGCCTTTGTCGCTAAGCGAGCGGACGACGAACGCGTCCGGCAGCTCGGTCAACACAAGATCGGCGCCGCTTTGGACCTGCGGTCCGGACCCCATCGAGGTACAGAAGCAGGTGTCCGCAAACGTCTGGCACTCCACGGCGATGATCAGACACCGCTCTCTGGCCTTGGCGTAGTAGCTGTCCGAAAACTGACCCTGCCGATCGATGTACACCCGATCCTGAACGGCGACCGCGCGCACATCGCACCCCCGCACGCCCAAAAAGGCGTAACGGGGCGGGTCAGGAATGACCGCTTCAGCGCGGGGCCTACCGTTGTCACGACGGACGCGGAAAAGCGTTTGCGTTGGGGGGAAGAGATAGCGCTTCAGGCTGATGGGGCCGGGGGTAAACGAAAACCAAAACGGGTTATTCTTGTCGTAGCGCAGCCGGTACTTACCCGGTTCTTGGAGGTCCACCCAGCCTCGGGGGATTTGTTCCACGCGATGGATTTCATCGTAAGTGACGACGCCTTCGCGTACCGTCGGACCGATCACGCGATAGCCGGCCTGGACAAGGTGGTCCAAGAGATCCTGGAACCGCGTCTTGCGCAGCAGTAGTGCCGTTTCGGCCCGACCTTCGTCCGGGGCCATCGTGGTTCCCCCGTTTCTGCTCCTCCTGCTGGCGGGCAGCATTCCTGGCACATTGTACCCGTACAGGCAAAAAACCGTCGTTCAAACCGCCGACGCACCGGCGCGGCACGCGGTTCTGCCCCTTGGGGTGATCAGCAAGGTGGTGGTATCCCCCTTCCGAGCTCAAATCCGCGACCGCACCGGTCCACTCGCAG
Organism: Planctomycetota bacterium; assembly: GCA_026981825.1. Taxonomy (GTDB): domain Bacteria; phylum Planctomycetota; class Planctomycetia; order JALXBF01; family JALXBF01; genus JALSID01. The sequence goes on along the minus strand of JALSID010000431.1, from coordinate 6,594 downwards.
GGCTTGACCGGCCCGGCGACGGTCGCACGCTTACTCGAGCTGCCCCAGCGCCCAGCGGATCGCGTTGGTCAGCAGCCGCCGGAAGGCCGCGTGCTGGAAGTCGTCAGGGTGGCCCAGCGAGGTGTAGAAGATCCGGCCTCCCTTGTAGGTGCGCACCCAGGCTACGGGCTCCGGGGGGTTGTCGAGGAACTTGCCCATCAGCAACACGTGCGCATCGGACGCCAGAGGAGAGGTCTTGTACAACGTACCTTTGCTGGTGAACTCGCGGGGGACCCCTTGCAGGATCGGATGAGCCGCACGGTCTGGCAGAACGTACACCCGGGTTGGCCGCTCGGACCGGGGGTAATGTCCGTGATAGTTGCCTCCCAGAACGATCCGGTCGAATTCGAGCCAGTTCTGGAACGCATGGCTGCTCGTCCGAATCGCCACCACAGCACCTCCCCGGTCGAAGTATGCCTTGAACACATTCAGCTCCTCAGGGGGCAGAGTTGCCCGGCGAATGAACATCACCAGCAGGTCGGCATGGTTCAGCGCGTCAAGACCAGGGATGTGGGTCCGTTCCGCGTTTCCAAGCAGGACCGTGGTCCGATAGCCGAGCGACTTTCTGAGCCCGGCGGCGAATTCCGGAACGGTGCGCGCTGCGTCGTACTCGTTTTCGCAGACCGTGAACACAACGTGAGGGGGATCCGCCTGACCTGACAGTTGCGTTCCCGACCACGCGGGGGCCGGGCGTTTGGTCAGCACCGCACAGATGAGGAACGCGGTTGTTCCGAAGCCGACAAGAAGAATGCGGGCCGAGCGACTCATCTTGTTGCACCATCTACGGAAAGCTCACTAGCTTGCGCCCACGCGGCTCGCCATCCGGCGTCGCCGTTCCGCGGGCACCTTTCGCACATGATAACACGTTGTTGAATCGGTCCGGGCTCCTCCGAGTCCGACGGCGATCGAGCAGCCGGGTCGAAATCCTGCAGCGGGACATGCTCCGGGACGCCTGGTACGCGCCCGTGAGTCCGGAGCGCACGGCTGGCGGTGCCGTCAGGCGCTGATCGCCAACCGATCGTGCGTTGGCGTCAGCGGAAGGGGGCTAGGCATGCGGGCGTGCGGAGGCCGGGGCCGTCGGGAGGCTCGCGGGTGCCGAGGGGGTGGTCAATCGCCGGCGGCGGGACACCTCAGGCGTACGGTGTCTGTCACGGAGCGGCCGCGGAGCTCGGTGGCGGCGCTTTATAATGCGCAGGGCTTGCGGTGGCGCAGAACGCTCGCAAGTGGCCTTGCCGCGGGTCCACGGAGTTTCGTACGCTGGGTACCGGTCCCGCCGGTCCGGACAGGCCCCACAGCGCGAAGCACAGGCGATCAGGGTCCGTTGTAGGTTCGTAAGTGATACGGTCATCCCGTGGGCATTTCCGGAACCGTTGAGCCAACGGGGATGACGGCGAGCTAAGGAGTTGGGATGACGGAGATCATTCAGGCACACCTCCGCCGCGTCCGTCGTCGAATTCGGCTCCGCCTATTCCTTATAGGTTTGTTCCTGGTCGGCAGTGTGTTCGTGTGTGGATCGGCCCTGGCGATCCTGCTCGATTGGGCGCTGGAGTTGAGCCGTGGTGTGCGCACCTTGCTGGCGGCCTTTGTGCTGGGCTCCACCGCCTATGTGGCCTGGCGGTATCTCGTCCGTCCCGCCCTAACGCGGCTCTCCGATGTCTGGCTCGCTCGTCAGATCGAGCGCTATTACCCGTCGCTCAAGCACGAGCTGGCCGGTGCCGTGGAATTCCTCCGGGAAGAGGGGGACGAGACCGTGGCCGGCTCGGCAGAACTGCGTGCCGCTGTGGTTCGCAAGGTGAGCGAGCAGTTGCGAGCGGTGGAGAGCGGGGTCATCCTGCGCCAGGGACCGTATCGGTTCGCGACGCTCGCGGCGACCGTCTCGGTGGGTATCGCTCTGGCGGCACTCGTGCTGGGTGGCGACCTCGTTGCCATCGGCGTCGCTCGGTTGTACGCCCCGTTCGGCAGCGCGCGTTGGCCGTACCAGACTGTGCTGACCTTCCGAGATCTGAAGACTCGCGTCGCACGTGGGGACCCGTACGAGGTGCACGTCGAAGTCGTTTCAGGCCGCGTGCCTGACCGGGCGGTTGTCCATCTGGAGTTTGAGGACGGCACCGTGGCCGTCCAGCCGTTGCGGCCGGTCGGGCGCCGGGCCTTCGCGGGCGGGGTCGAGAGTGTCCTGGCTCCATTCAACGTGTGGGTCGAAGCGGGGAACGCGCGGACCGGATCGGCACACGTTGACGTTGTTCCCCCTCCCGATGTGGCGGAACTGCACGGCGAAGTGCGATTCCCCAAATACACCCGCACGCCCCCGAAGGGGCTACCGGAGGGCGTCGGTAACGTACGAGCGGTTTGGGGAAGCGAGGTGCGTTTGACGGCCAAGTTCACCAAGCCGTTGAGTCAGGCGCTGCTCCGCTTTGAAGGCGGGCGTACGGTGCAGATGGCGTTGTCCGAGGATGGGTTAGGGGCCTCGGTTAACTTCCGCATCGACCGCGATACTTCGTATTGGCTGGAACTGAAGGATCGCGAGGGGTTGCGTAATCGAAACGTAGTGCGGTTTCAGATCCGAGCGTTAGAGGACCGGGCACCCGAGGTCTTCCTGGTTGAGCCTCAAGGAACCTCATACGTGACACCGAAGGCGGTGTTAACCGTCCGGGGCAGCGCGAAGGACGACTTTGGGGTAGGGAGAGTTTGGCTGTCCCACTGGATGGGGGAGGAAAAGGAGCCCGAGGCGTCGAAGCAGATTGAGCTTCTCCGGGTTGATCCTCCTGAGGAGCGCGTCGAGTTCGAGCACCGCTGGTCGCTGGAGCCGTTGAAGCTGGAGTTGGGCCAGGTCGTGTCGTTTTACGTGGCGGCCAGCGACATGGACAACTTGCGGGGGCCGAACGTAGGGAAGAGCCGCGTGTACCGGCTATTCGTGGTTACGCCTGAGGAACTGCTCGATCGGCTCGTTGACCGGCAGCGGGTGATTCAGGAGGAGTTGGAGCGCGTCCTTCGCCAGGAGGAGCACACGCGGCAGGATGTGGCCGATGCGCTGGAGGAGGCTCGGCAGGGGGCGAACGTTGAGGAGGAGGACCTCGGCCAGATCCGATCGGCGGAGCTTTCCCAGCAGCAGGTGCGTCGGCTACTGACGCGATCCTCAGGGGTCCGTGACCTCGCCCAGCAAACGCTGAAGGCGTTGGAAGACAACGCGTTGGAGCAGGACGAGTTGGCCGAGCGGCTGCGTGAGTTGATTACCGCGCTTGATCTGCTGGATCGCGGCGCTCTGGCGGAGGCGGAGCGACAGCTCCTCGTTGCTCGTCGTGCTGCCGAGGAAGCGGCCCGTCGGCGGCGGCCGCTAGGAGAGCGGGGTACCGAGGCCCTGCAGCGCGCCGAAGCTGCCCAGCAACAGGTGATCTCAGACCTGGCGCGCATGCTGGATGAGTTCGGCAGGTACGAGAACCTCCGGGCCATCGCTCGCGATGCCGAGCGGCTCGCCCAGCAACAGGAACAGCTCGCGCAGCAGTCCCGTGACGTAGGGGCCCGGACCGTGGGACGGAGGCCGGAGGATCTACCGCCGGACCTGCGCGCGGAACTCGGCAAACTGGCCGGTCGCCAGGAGAATGCCCGGGCCGCTCTGCGACAGCTCCAGGAGCGGATGAAGGCGCTCAGCGAGCGACTGGCGCAGGAGGATCCCGTGGCGGCCGAGATGCTCCGCCAGGCGGCCGAGAACTCGGAGCGTGCGGGTACCGAGGATCTGATGCGGCAGGCCTCCCAGGCGCTGCGCGACAACCGCGTGGGGGAGGCTCAGCAGCGACAGGAGCAGGCCGCTCAGGACCTGCGCAACTTGCTCGAGACTCTGCAGCAGTCGGGCACGCCAAACCTGGAGCAGCTTGTCAAGCAGCTCCGAGAACTGGAGAAGAAACTGGAGGAAGTGCGGCGTCGCCAGTTGCAGCAGCTTCAGCGAACCAGACGGGCGGCGAACGAGCAGGATGAAGCTCGCCGCCGGAGGGAGCTCCAGGAACTGGCGCGCCAGCAGCGCGAGCTAGAACGGGAACTCAGTCGGCTCGCCCAACAGATGGCGCGCCTGAACGCTCGCAACGCGTCCCGTCGCGCAAGTTCCGCTGCGGGACGGATGGGCCGCGCGGCCCAGTCCATGCAGCAGGATCAGGCCAACCAGGCGGAGCAGGAACAAGAACAGGTGCTCGAAGACCTGCAACAAGCTCAACAAGAGCTGGAACGAGCTCGTCGCGAAGCCGAGGCCCTGCTGGCCATGGAGCAGCTCCGTCGGATCGAAAGCCAGATCGTCCACCTCCACGACCGCCAGGTGGCCGCTGCCGAAGAGACGGCTCGGATCCGCACGAAGCGCCAGGAGCGGAACGGGCGGTGGAGCCGACCGTTGCTCGCCTCGGTCGCCCGGGCGCGGCGCGAGCAGGACCGGATCCGCAAGGAGACGGAACTGTTGATCGACGCTCTGGATGCCGCCCCCGTCTACGTCCTCGTGCTCAGGAATGCAATCTCCCTCATGGACTCCGCCCTGCGTCGGCTCGGTCAACGCGACGTTGGCCAGGAAACCGAGCGGGCGCAGCGTGAGGCCGCCGCCCAGTTTGCCCGGCTGCTGGAGGCTCTGAAGCCGGAAGAGGGGGAAGCCGAGGGGGGTAACCAGCAGGGAGGGGGAGGTCAAGGGGGCGGTCAGGGTGGCAGTGCCAATGGTCTGATGCAACTTGTCGCTCAGTTGCGCTTGTTGAAGATGCTGCAGACGGACATCAAGCAACAAACCGAACAGATTGAGGCAACGCGCGCACGAACCGGCCAGCTCACGCCGGAGCAACAGCAGCGCCTGGAGGAGCTGGAGCGGTTGCAGGGGGAACTTGCGGACATCGTTCGACAACTCACTCCGGAGGCTCCGGACAACGGAGCCATGGAGCAAGATGATGGTCAAGAGAATTAGGCTCTGGGTTTGGGGTTCGACACTCCTGATAGCAGCGTCACTGCTGGCGGGCTCGCTTTGCGTTGCACGCGAAGGGCTTGCCCAAGAGAACGGTGGTTCGGCCGGTCAGGGGACGGCTCAAAAGGCGGAACGAAAGAGAGCGGGAAAGCCGGAGCCCGCCGCCGTCCAGCCAGAGAAGAAAGGGGAGAAAGACAACCTGCTCGAAGGCTTGTCCGATGAGCTGCTCAAGAAACTTGAGCAAGAAGCGAAGGGCGAGGTGCAAGAGGAGCCGGAGGATCCCCCCCTGATCCGGATCGGTGACCACATGCGCCAGGTGCAGCAACGGCTCGCCGAACGCGACACCGGCCAGGAGACGATCGAGCTGCAGGCCAAGATCATCAAGGAGATCGAGGAACTTCTCAAGCAATTGCAACGGAATCAAAACCAGAACCAGAGCCAGAGCAGCCAGCAGAATCAGACGGCGCGGCGGGACCAGAGCCGTGCTCAGCAGCAGCAACAGCAAAGCTCGACGCAGACCGGTACTCAGGCTGCCCGTGACGGTCAACGCGTGATGCCCCGCGGACCGGACGCTCGTTCCAAGGCAGAGCTGGAGCGGATGGCGCGAGCTGTATGGGGGCACCTGCCGCCGAAGGTGCGGGAGCAAATGGAACAGGCGTTCAGTGCGTCCTTCCTTCCACAGTATGAGCCACTCATCGAGCGGTACTTCCGCACGTTGGCCGAGCGAGGAGCCGGGGTGCGATGAGCGCGCGTAGGGAATTCTGGTGGCTGCGGGGGAAAAAGAGCCTCGCTCCCGTATCATGGACCGGCGGCATGGCGCTCCTGGTTGCGCTTCTGGTAGTCTCGGGGGGCCTGCTTTCCGGAGAACCCGTTTCTGGTGCGGCTAACCCCCAGCGGCCTGCTCGTCGGGATGAAGCCGCCCAGCGGCCCCGGGTCCGATCGGACGATGAAGTGGCTGCGATGGTCAGCCTGTACACGCCGCGCGTCCGTGCTGCGATCGATCTCGGCTTGGCCTGGCTTGCCCAGCAGCAGGCTCCGAACGGGTCCTTCGGTTCGGGCGGGTTCCGGGGCAATGTGGCGGTCACTGCCCTGGCAGGGCTGGCGTTCATGACGGCCGGCCATGTGCCTGGGGAAGGACCTTACGGGGACGTGGTGGAACGGGCAGTGGGCTACATCCTGGATTGCACGGGTGAATCGGGCTTCATCGAGTCGAAGGGCTCCACATTCCACGGACCGATGTACGGCCACGGATTTGCCACCATGTTTCTGGCCGAAGCCTACGGTATGACCCAGCACCCGTCGATTCGGGAGAAGCTCAAGAAGGCGGTACGCCTGATCGTGAACAGTCAAAACAAGGACGGGGGATGGCGGTACTTTCCAGGCTCGGTGGATGCGGATATTTCGGTTACGGTTTGCCAGATCATGGCCCTTCGTGCAGCTCGGAACGCGGGCATCTATGTGCCCAAAGAAGTGGTGGACAAGTGCATCGACTACGTACGGCGAAGCCAGAATGCGGACGGGGGGTTTATGTACATGATTCATGGGGGTGCCAGTGCGCCGCCTCGCTCCGCGGCCGGAGTGGTGGCGTTGTACAGCGCCGGCGTGTACGAGGGGGATCAGATCCGGAGGGGGCT
>JALSID010000430.1 GCA_026981825.1 Planctomycetota bacterium | reverse complement strand
GGCTGCTGGTGAGGGGAAGGCTCGGTGACCGGGAGGAATGGACCACCGGGGAGGCGAGCCCGACGAGCCTGGGGAAGGGGCCTGGGCAGGCGTACCCCATCGCCATGGCCGAGAAGCGCGCCAAGGATCGCTTGATCCTGAAGCTGGTGGGGCTCCATGGCTTCGCTTACTCCTCGGACGAGGCAGAGTTTGAGGGTGAGCGCGTCGGCCTCCAGGACGAGGGTGGCGCGAAGTACCCGCCGCCCCCGGAGCCGGAGCCAGACAATCAGCAGCCTGAAGGGCAGTACACGCCCGACGCATGTATTGCCATGCTGGAGGAGGCCGAGACTCTGGAGGATCTCCAGAGCTTGGCGGAGATCCTGAAGAAAGCACCGGAGTACATCCGCGCCCATGAGGGGGTGCGGAAGGCCTACTCCGACATGAAGAAGCGCCTGGGAGGTTGAACATGAAACGAATCACGGCATCGTCCCTTCAGCGGTACATGGAATGCCCGGCTTCGGCCGTGCTTCCTGCTTACTCCCATCACAACGACGGCGCCTCCGTCGGGACCCTGCTTCACGAATGGGTGGAGGGGTACCTGAACGGAGCGCCCCCCGTGCCGTCGCCGGAGATCGAGCAGTGGGCCAGGTCTCCGTACCTGCTGGCTGCGCTGGACGAGATTCTGGAGATGGGCGCGCCGAACACGGAAGTGAAGTTCGCGGGGAACCCCATGGCCGGCGAGGCGCAGGCGCTACAAACCCTAGGGCAACGCGACTACTCCGAGGCCCCTCAGGATTGGATCTGCGGAACGGCGGATATTGTGATCCGTCACCCGGACTCCGTGACGGTGATCGACCTTAAGACGGGGTACACGGACCCGCCCCCGGCCAACCGCAACTGGCAGTTAAAGTTCCTGGCATGGGCTGCCAGCCGGGCCTACGGGGTCACCGAGGCTTCCATCGGAATTCTGCGCGTCTGGAGTGGTGGTGATTCTGCTGCGCTGCTGCCGCTGGTGAAGCTGCATGAGCTGGATCTTGATCTGATTCAGGATGCTCTCGCGAACCTTCAAGCCGATCTTTCCGAGGCTGAGCACGCTCCAGACGCGTACCTTTCCACCGGCCCGCAGTGCCGGTTCTGTGACTCCCTGCCGTTCTGCCCCGCCGTGAAGGCGGAGGTCTCGGCGCTCGGGGAGGAGGTCGACCTTTCCACCGACGATGGTGCAGCCGAAGCTTGGCGGCGCCTGGAGACCGTGGAGGCGATCGCCAAGCGGGCGCGGCAGGCGCTCGAACGACGCGCCGTCTTCAAGCCGATTCCGCTTGGTGATGGGCGGGTTGTCGCAGAGGTCGACAAGGAAGGCCGTGAATCCATCGATGGGGCTGTGGCGATCCCGATCCTTCGGGAGCTTGGGATTCAGCCTCCCGTCAGCCTCTCGAAGACTGCGATCAAGAAGGCGGCGAAGAAGAACTACGACGCAGTGATGGCCCGGCTGGCGAAGGCAGGCGCGATCAAGCCCGGCCGCAAGTACAAGAAAGTGGAGGTTGTCGATGGATGACGGCGAGAGGGAAGCACTCATGGATGCTGTGGAGCTGGCGTTCCAGCGGCTTTCACACCTGGAATCACAGGTGTCCGAGCTTCAGGTGGAGCTGCTGCGGCAGAAGAAGCAGATCATGAGAATGCTTGATCTGATGGAGAATGTGACCCAATCGCTTTTGACAATCGCCCCGAGTGTGGGGCAGGCGTAGGAGGCAAGATGGATCTCAACGTGTTTGCGTTTACCGGACGGCTTGGGCGTGACGCCAAGCAGTCCGTCACGAAGAACGGCACCGATGTGACGAGCTTCCCCGTGGCGATCTCCGGCTTCCGGGACGCGACCATCTGGGTCGGTGTTCGCGCCTTCGGAAAGCTGGCGGAGGTATGCGCCGGGCTGAGTAAGGGGGAGCGCGTGGCGGTGTCCGGGGAGCTTTCCCTTCGGGAGTACGAGGGGAAGACGTACCTGGATGTGAGCGCCAGGAGCATCACCTTCCTGACCCCGAAGGGCGGAGGGAACGATGATGATATCCCCTTCTAGTCCGGTTGCCGAAGCTACCCTCCACATCCGCGTGAGGGCCAAGGGCAACAACCGGCGCGGATGGCGGGCGCTCTGGAACGAGGCGATGAGGCAACGTGAGATGGCGCGTGATGCGCTCGCCTACAACAACGAGGTGCCTGATTGCGAGGAGTACACGATCCACCTGATCCGTCGCAGCTTCGGAAAGATGGACGATGACAACCTGCGGGATTGCCTCAAGGCGGTCCGGGATGGGGTGGCGGATTGGCTTGGGATCGACGACGGGGATCCCAGGCTCAACTTCGTCTACTCCCAGGAGAAGGTGGAGAGGGGCCGCCATGAGGTGGTGATCAGGATCTATGACACGCGTAGGTGCGAGACATGCGGACAGGTGATCGTGTAGGTCCTGCGCCGGTGCGGGTGGATGCCCACAAGGCCATTGATGACCCGCTGGAGTACAGGGTGTGGGACTGCGAGCGCATCACGGAATGTTTGGGGGAGGCAGACAGGATGCGCTACCCGTTGCTGGCCTGCCATGGCTGCGCCCTTGCCCCAAAGGACCTGCCCGCGCCCCCGGCCCCGGAGCCTCACCACTACTGCGAGGCCTGCGGCGGGCTCCTCTCGGAGTACGACCTTGCCCTTGGCAAGACCAAGCACGGGGGGTCCTGCAAGCGCAGGCGCTCCCCAAACGGCCGCAGTGACGGCTGGTGTGAGTGTGGAAGGCCGGATCCGAGCGGCAATCGCTACGGCTGCGAGAGGTGCCGAGAGCTGGACAAGGGCGGAGGGCCGGACCCGAAGCGGGTTGTCTCTGCGGTGGTGGACGGGCTCATGCCGGTAAAGGATGTGGCGGCAGAGTTCGGTATCCACAAGA
>JALSID010000429.1 GCA_026981825.1 Planctomycetota bacterium | reverse complement strand
GCGCTCAGGCTGCGAACGGACAGCCCACGTGGCGGGTCAATGAACTCGGGTTCACAGAGGGAGATATCATGCGTCTTGCGGCCAGCATCCATGATCGCCCGGTCGGCAGCGGGCACGCTGGTGATGCTGGACTCCACGGTCAGCGCGTGTTCGAACCGCTGCACTCCACAGCGGTGCCGGTAGTAGGCGTCCATGAACACAAGCCCCCCTGCCTGGAGTTCTGTCACCGCCGGATGCCGCACGGTGGTCTCACACGAGCCGGTACCCCCTGCCGAAACGATGTTGCAGTTCAGTCCTTTTTTGCGGATCCGATCGACCAGCTCAGCGAGTCGGTCCAGTGACTCGAAAATAAGTCTGGCTTTCTCCTCGCGGTCCGGGTGAGCAAGAAGGTGGCCTTCGTAGCCCATCACCCCGACGAACTCGAGATTCGCCGTCCGGTCGATCGCTTCGGCCAATCCCAGGGCGCTTGCCATGTCCGCGACACCAGCACGTCCCATGCCGATATCCAGCTCCACGATCGCTCGGGGGCGGACGCCATAGCGATGGGCAAGTTGATCGGCCAGGTGGACCTGGTCGAGTGAGTCGAAGGTGAGTATGGGAGCCGCAATGTGAGCGAGCCGAATAGCCCGTTCGAGGTTAGCCCCCACCAACTGATTCGCGATCAACACATCGGTCAATCCCCAGGCAACCGCGACCTGAGCCTCCGCTGCTGTGGCACATGTCACGCCCTGCCAGCCGGCCTTCTTCAACCGCTCCAGGATTGCGGGGCAGCGGTGTGCCTTGATGTGCGGCCTCCACTGCTTGCCGTGGGCGTGGCACATGGCAGTCATCGCCTCGATGTTGCGTTCCAGAGCGTCCACGTCGAGGCAAAGAAGCGGAGTGGGCAGTTCGTCCAGCGATCGGCCCACCAGGTCGCCTTGGCCCGCGCCGAGCATTGGGTTCATCGCGTTGCTTCCAAGAAATCGATCGGACGGAACAGTCAGGTCACTCCTTTGCCGGCCAGTCCGGCCGCCGCCAGTCCGACGGCGCCGGCCAGTGCCGCGCACGCCACCGTCCCAACAGTTTGGTACACAGTCCCCAGCACGCCGGCCCCGACGAGCCACCCGATCCCCTGGTTGGCCTGCACCCAACCGTAGGCGGTGGCCCGCCGTTTTTCTCCGACCAAGAGCGGCACCACGGCCTTGAAGACGGTCTCCTGCATCGACATTGCCAGCCCCCACAGCGTCGCGGCGACCAACGCGACTGGGAACCCCGGAGCCAGGAATGCAGCGGCGCTCGCTGCTGCCCCCAACAACGGTGCGGCGACCAGGATGCGGGTGCCGAGCCGGTCGAATAGGGTTCCCAGCGGGACGGCGGCGACGGCGTCCACTCCCATGGCCACCGCGTACACAATCGCGATCCAGGTGGGGCCGATCCCCAGCGTCCCCTTGAAGTGGTAGCCCAGGAACATCCAGCTCGCGAACGCCACGTTGGTGAGGAACACGAAGGCACAAAAGAGGCGGAAGCGTGCTGCTCGTCGGACCGCTGCGGGCTGGTCCACCTCGTCCCCCTCGGTGTGTTCGGTGGTTGCCCCCGGACGATCCGCTCGCCCGACGTTGCGTCCCCACCAAACGCGTGCCCACAGCAGAGCGGCCAGGGCCAGGGCAGCGGGTAGACCGAGCCACGCGAAAGCTGCCTGCAGCTCGCCCGTGATCCCCAAAGCCACAGCCACCCAGATCGGCCCCCCAACTGCACCGATCTGGTCGAGCAGCTCGTGGATGCCGAACGCGGTGCCATATCCCAGACGGTGGGAGGCGGTAGCAAGCAGGGTATCCCGCGCAGGCACGCGCAACGCCTTGCCCAGGCGTTCCGCGAGCACGAGAACGGCGGCCAGCTCCCAGTTGCCGGCGAGGGCCAAAAGTGGCACCGCCCCCAGGTTCACCGCGTAGCCCAGGAAGGTGAACGTCCAATAAGCTCCCGTGCGGTCCGCCACATAACCGCTGACCACGCGAAGGGCGTACGCGGCGGCTTCCCCTAGCCCGGCCAGCGCGCCGGTGAACACGATGCCGGCGGCAAGTTGCTCGAAATAGGGGCCGAGCACGCTCCTGGCCCCCTCATAGGTCGCGTCGGCAAACAGGCTCACCGCGCCCAGTAGAACTACGAACAACACTGCTCTACCGGCCGCCTGTGCCCGACCGATCTGGGGGGCCTCCGTCATCGCGCTAACCTGTTCGCTTCTACTACCAGGTCCGTGTCCAATGCCTTCCTAAAGCTCGCGAATAAAGATGTTCTTGAACTGCACCAGCGCAGGGGGGCTGACCCATTTGCCATCCCGCCACGCGCCGTGATGCTGAAGAGCGATGGGCCCCTTCTCGGGCAGACCGGGCAACGGTGCGTTGCGAATCACCGTCCTACCGTTCAGTACCACGGTGAGCCGATTGCCGATCAGGGTAATTTCAAACCTGTTCCATTCTCCGATGTCGTTATCGGCCATGACCTTAGGCGTCACCGCCGCCCGCACCTCCGGGGGCATGCGAGGATCGGTCCGGTAGCCGTACACTTCGCCGGAACCTACAGGCCAGCACCAGATGTTTACCTGCGCTTTCGGTGTGCCGCGCAGGTAGATGCCCGAATCGGAGTCCGGCACCGCAATCGCGATCGGTCGGCCGTCCGGCCCGAGCTTGTACTCCCCGTTGGGCTTGATGATCCGTGCGCGGGGGTTGATGTAGGGCGTCTCCTTGATCCGCCAGTCCACCCGCAAGATGAAATCCTCGAACTCTTCGACCGTCCAGAGGTTCTTGTCCCCGGGCGCCTCGCTCCGAGCATCGTAGTCGATCACCCCATCCACGACGCGCCAGTGCCCGTTGTCCCCCTCCGGCACCTTCCAACCCGACAGGTCCTTGCCGTTAAAGAGCGCCCGAAAACCAGGGGGCGGGACGTTGTCTCGTTCGGCGGTGGGCGGGGATGGCGATGCCTCCGGCGCGGATGCGAACACAGCGTACGCCACAACACCGAACAGTCCCAGGCAACCACCGAGCACAAGAACCATCGTGCGCATCGTGCACTCTCCCGTGTATTCGGCCAACCCCTTCCTGCTGTGCCATCTGGATGCAGCGGAGCGCGGTGGGCATGTTAACCTCACGGGACCCCGCCGAAGAAGCCGGTGGGCCTCCAGCGATGTCAGGGGGGCATCTTTCGTAACCCCCCTGGCGCAGTCAGCCCTGGATAGCTGCCGTTATCTCACCGGCCCGTACACCATAGTAGTGAACCGGGCATCAGGCGTCACCGCTGGTAGGTCACGACGCACCCCGCGTCTGTGCCGCTTCACAGTATCGCCCACGGAGTGGGATCAGGTTCGCTCGGGCTCAAGCGCTAGGGTTGGACAGGGGGGAAGCGCCAGGCGGCTGCGCCGCCGGAACAGATGGAAGCCGCAGCCGCCCTGGAGAGTCCAGAGTGATCGATTGCAAATCGCGCCCCGGTGGCAGATTGCCTGCGTGAACGTAGTCGCACCAGGCATGGGGGGCGAATCGGCGCCCGGTGAGCTCCAGCATGGCCGAACCGGGCGGATCCGTTGCAGCCCGGGGGCGCCCCGGACATGGCCGGAGGATGGATCACTCGTTCCCTACAGCACCTCCTGCTCCTCACCCTCCCCCTCTTCAGCAGCTTCAATATCGGCCGGTGTGACCGCGGTGTATTCGAGAATACGGCTTAAGCGCCTCCGCACAAGGGGCAGCAGGGGAACGTGCTCGATCTTGGCCAGGACCTGCTGGCCCCTGGAGTCCGCGATGATCAGCTCACCTGCCCCGGCCAGCAAGAATTCGAACAGGTCTGGGTAGGCAGTTCGAACCGTCTTGGCCCCCCGCGCGAGTGCCTTGTCCACCTTGCCGAAGGAGTAGTGCTCGAATTCGTTGTGGGTCACGCGCCACTTATCGTTGAATCGGGCCCACACGAGCATGAAACCGTACGGCACCGCCAAAAACACCGAGGTACACAAGCCCATACCCGGGTCGTACCGGGGATGGAAGTAGGCCAGGAACGAAGCGACCGGCTTGACGAAGTCGTATCCCTTCGTACGGAAGTACGCGGTGCCGAAAAAGATCGCAATCAGGGTAATAAGCCACACCACCGCCACGTCCCGGTTCACGTCGATTCCCATAGTAAGGACCACGGTCACAAGAGTGATGGTGTAGATCCAGCCCAGGATCTCTAGGGACACCCCCAATTGGGCAAGCGGGTAGAACAGAATCCCCAGCACGATGATCGGCCACGCAAACAACAGCTTCGGATAGGTGTAGAACACCACTTCGTGGACACGGTGCGCCATTCCGCTTTTCTCCCTTCTGTGCCGCCAACCACGCCCTCGTCCAATGCGGCATTCTAGCAATTTCTTCGCCTGCCGAGCGTCAAGATTGGCCCTTTGCACGGTCCTCGCCCATGCCGGACCGCCCGGTAATCGCAGGCGAACGTCTTCCGCGCTTTGGCCCAGCCCCACACGGAGCTGTACAATGCGCGTGTTTGACACCGCGATGCGACGACCTGCATCCCGGCGACCGCTGTCCCGTTGCACGCCAAATGGCCGTAGGGTGGCGAATGCGTAGCAATGCAGGGACCGCACCCGTATGAACCGGGGTGGAAGTTTACGGAGTGAGCGATGTCTCTCGATCAATACAGCCCTTGCCTCTGCGGCAGCGGAAAGAAGCTGAAGTGGTGCTGCCAGGACAAGCTACGCGATGCGGCGCAGATCTACCGACTTATCAGCACCGGACAATTCGGACACGCGCGCGAGGCGCTGGAGAAGAAGCTGGAGGAATTCCCCGAGCATCCGCTCTTCCTGCGCCTGAAGCTGGACTACCTGCGAGCCGCTGCTGAAGCGGAACAAGGATTGCGCCAGGTGCCACGTCTGCTCGTGGAAGCCGGCGTGACGGCCAGTATGCTGCTCCTCCAGCGACCGCACTCCGATGCCGCCCACGCGGCCCTCGTAGAAGCGCTGCCTTTTATCGGCGATAGCACCGTAGATCCGGCTCTGGACTACTGGGAACGCTTCTTCCCCACCGACCTCCACCTGGATGCGTGGACGCCCTACCTGCGCGTGCTGGCGCGAAACAATCCACTCGCGCTTTGGTGGCTCAGTCCCATCCTGCGACAACTCCGCAGAGTAACACCGCAGGTGGAAGAGCTCCTCTTGTCGCTCAGCAAGAAGTTGCCGGGCATTCTTGGGGGGCCGCCCTATTTGCCGGCCACCCGCACCGATCACACCTCGCCCCTGGAGCGTGCTTTGATCCAGGTGGAACAGGGGATGCTCTGGCACGCGATCGCGACCGCCGAATCCCTGGCAGACGAATCCCCGGAGGCGGCCTACCTCGCCGGATGCCTCCGCCTGGCGGTTGACGATCGGATCATTGGCGTGGTGACGCTGGCTAATCTGCTCAAGGAAACACAGTCGCCTGGATTGCTCATGGGTGCCGTCACAGCGCTGTGGCTGGTGGGTGAGGTCGGGCACGAACAAATCAGGCGGACGACCGTGCTGATTCCCGCGGACTACGTGGAAGCAGCACAGGCAGTCTTGTCCGAAGGGCATATTGTTGAAGCCGCGGACAACTGGACTGTGCTCTCGCGATCGGATTGGAAGGAAGCCGATGCGATCGATCCCGCCGATCTGGTGGTGTTGGTTCGGAATACAACGAAAGAGGGGGAAGAGCTTGTATGCAGTGTGCCTGACACGGCGTACTGGGACGAGATCCTCGCCAAATGCGGGCGCCTCGGAACCGACGACCGCCCCTCGCTCGTACCCGTGCCGCCCGTTTTCGGTGGATCCGGACTTGAGACGTTAGGGATGCTGGCAGTTGCCGCAGCGGCAGTCGTCCGACGCCGGAACGAGACAGCCGAGACGGACGAAGCAGAGCTGCAGGACGACATGCTGGCTCGCTTGCTACGCGGCGTCGCAACGCACCCGGTTGCGAACATCGAACCGCTCCGCGGCCGTTCTCTTTCGGAACTGGCTTCCAGTCAAGATACGCGAGACCGTGTGATCGCGCAAACGATCGCATTGCTGATCGAGCGAACGTTAGCCGGCGGGGTGAGGACGACGCGGGATTCGTTCGTCTATGACACGCTGGGGGTTGAGCGACCGTCTTTTGACGGTACCCGTCCCGATGTGCCCAAGTGGCTGGCGCTCCTGGACATGAAGAACACGCCACCCGCCCAACTCCTGGCTCAGCTCGCGTTCGATCCCTATCCCGGGGCCGATATCCTCATCGAGGCCCTGGAACTCCTTTTCGACCGCTATCACGAGCTCGACGAAAACCAGCGTGTGCTGGTGTTCCAGCTTCTGTTCCGCACTCTGACGGAAGCCCCCGAGTCCGCCGACGACATCCTCAATCGCGTTCATGACCGGATACGCCAGGTGGTGGAGAGCGGCCTGGCTCCAAAGTGGATCAGTGATTACGTCGACGTGTTCGCAGGGTTCGCACGCATTGAACGGGAGGCAGACGCGGGGGAGGCGCATGCGGAGGCCGCCACGAACCTCCAGCGTCTGATCTCTCGGTACGCGAACGCCGACCTCAACCGGTTCATACGGTCGATCTTTGGTGACCAGGCGTTGCCGGGTGTTCCGTCAGAAGGGCCGTGGAGCCAGTTGGCCCGTGGTATCCGGCGCGGCATCGGCAGTCGGCTGTCGGCGCACCAGCTTGTTCAGTTCGTGTCTGATCGTGAGCTAGGGCTGAGCGGTGACGAAGAGCTGGGCCAGGAAGGCTCGCCCGTGTTCGTTGACTTTCGCATGCTGGCCCGCTGGCTTCGGCAGTACGCACGCTCGGTCGTGGTGACGCCAGAACCAAGCGGGCGGCTCTGGACGCCGGATCAAGGGACGTCTCCTTCGAGCCACGACGAGGGACAGAAAGCGTCCGGCTTGTGGGTGCCCGGCCAAGATTGATCGGTGCCGGCTTGAGCCATCCTCCGCTCTTGACGGCCGCGGCATGAGCCTGCGGGCGCCTTACCTCGCCGTGCGGAGCGAAGCCCGCATGGGCCCATCGCCGCGCGGCTGATCGCCGCGCAATGCGGAGCCGAGCTCCTGGAAGTTGGCCACCCACATTACCGGGTCGACCCGATCGGGACACTTCATTCGACGGGCGTCCCCCGAAGTGGCCGTAGAGTGCGGAACGATCCCCGTCTTGCCGAGAATCAAAACCGAAGGCGGAACAGGCACGCGGCGCGCCGCGAAGCCCCGGACCGCGCAGAGGGCCCAATGCGCGCAAGGCCCCATCTAGAAAAGGAATAGGTGCAAGAAGGCGTCTCGGTACGCAAGACGTGTTGCCAATCCGGAGCTTGGAACGTAGAAAAGAGTAGCGAAGCTACCCGGTGGTGTAAGTGGTAGCACAGGGGATTTTGGTTCCCCTAGTCCTGGTTCGAATCCAGGCCGGGTAGCTCTCGTTCGGGCGATTAGCTCAGTTGGCTAGAGCGCCGCCCTTACAAGGCGGAGGTCGCAGGTTCGAGCCCTGCATCGCCCATAGAGTGGGTTGCGCACCCTCCGGTGCAACCCGCTTTTTCCATGCGCCGTGGGCACCTGCCCACTCGCCCACACTTCGGTTCCTCTTCGTGGAACCCCCGCGCTGAGCCGAGGTCGCGCCGTCGGGGAGTTCCCGCTAGCGAGCATCGTACCCAGGCGCCGCTGTGCCGCGCTGCAATGGGCATCCAGACTCGCACGCAGCCGCCTCGTCGGGACCATGGATGCCAACGCACGGCATCTGTGCCCGGCTCGCCCACGTTGTGGGCCAGCACCCGCGCTGCGCCTCATAACGAGGGAGGACTGCCGGCCGGCGCGCAAAGGAGACGTACCTACCG
>JALSID010000428.1 GCA_026981825.1 Planctomycetota bacterium | reverse complement strand
CATCTCGAACAGGCTGTAGTGCGCGCTGCCGGTCTGCCTTCGCTCCAGGTTCGCGCGCTCTACTACAGCGCACAAGCCTACCGATTGATGGGGCTGTTGGATCTGGCCGCGCAGAACATCCAGACAGCGATCAACATGCAGCGCCAGGCGGCTTACCTGCGCTGGGCTGCTGCCGAGCTCTACGCCGCTCAGGGACAACTCGACTCCGCACTCAGCGAAGCGCGGCTCGCCGCCAGGCTCGGCAAGCTCCGGCCCGAGCATGCCGCGCTGCTGCTGCGGCTTCACGTGCTCGGGCAGCTTTCTCGTCCCGAGCCGGCGAGGACGTGGGCAGTCGTCGACCGTGTTGCCGAACAGTTGCGGGAAAGGTTCTCCGATTCTCCGCCGTTCACGGCCGCCTATGCCGACTATTTGCGTGTGCGCGGCCGCGCGACGGAGGCGCTGGAGGTGCTTGACGAGGCGATCAAGAAGCATCCGGACGAGCTTTCGCTCTATGTGGCCCTGGCTGAACACTATCGCCGCTGGAACCTGCCCGACAAAGCGCTGGAGACACTCGACCGAGGCCGTGAGGCGTGTGGTGACGCTGTAGCACTACGATTGGCCCGTCTCAGGATCATCTCCACCGACGAGAAGCAACTCCGCAGCGAACTGGAAAAAGCAGCCCAGCGGCTAGAAGCGTTCGAACCGATCGAGCGAAGTCAGCTTCTCCGCACCCTAGGGCTGCTGTATTTCCGACTCGGGGATACACAGCGTGCGCGCCAGTTGCTCGAACGGGCCTCGCGACTGGCCGAACACGATCTCGGGACGCGCGTGCTCCTGTTCGACCTGGCACTCCAGGACAAGGACGTTGCCACCCTCCGAAAGGTGGTCAACGAAATGCGCCGTATCGAGGCACGCAGCGTCTTCGGCCGCGAAGGTGCGATCTGGAAGTATGGCCAGGCCCTGGTGCTGATCCTGGAAGCAGGGGAACCCCCCGACGAGAACCGACTTCGGCAAGCCAGGCTTTTGCTGGAGCAAGCTCGTAACGAGCGTCCGCGCTGGCACAAGCCTCACGCCCTCCTTGGGCGGCTCTATGAGCTGTCCGGCGAGACCAACCTTGCCACGGAAGCTTACGTGACCGCTGTGCGGCTGGGCGACCGATCGGCGGGGACGATCGCGGGGGCAGTCCGGCTGTTGATCCAGCAGGGGGAAACTCGGCAGGCAGACGAGTTGCTTCGCGGTCTCCATGCGGAGCAGGCTATCCCGCCCGAGGTGGACCTGACCGCCTCCACCGTGTTTGCTCGAAGTCAGAATCTCGAAGCGGCTCTGGAGCTCGCCAGCCGCCACCTCCAGCGCAACCCCGACGACCCGATTGCTCGGATCTGGTACGCGCGGCTGGTTGAGGCGAACGGCCACGTCGAAGAGGCTGAAGAGCACTTCCGAAAGGCCTCCGAGCTCGCTCCCGACAACCCCCAGATCTGGGTGGCGCTGGTCGCCTACTATGCCCGCAATAACCGCAAGGAGGAGGCGGAACGGGTCGTTGAACGGGAGATTCCGAAGCACCTTACCGGCGATGCCCTCGCGGCCTGTCGGTCAGCCTGCTACGAGCTGCTCGGCGACCTGGAGAAGGCGAAGAAATCGTGGGAAGAGCTGCTTACCCAGTACAGTTCCAATGCGGCGGTGCTCGCTGCCGCGGCAGAATTCCACATTCGCAACGGCGAATACGACGAGGCCGAAAACCTGTTACGTAAAGCGATCCAACTTCTCCAGGATGAGACCCCCTCGACAAAGGACGATTCCGAGCCGCAGAACGCGGACGAGCTCCTTCGCGCCTACCGGAGGCGTCTGGCAGCGCTGCTTGCCACGCGAGGCGGCTATGCCCGGTGGCAGGAGGCCTATCGGCTCATCGAACAGAACCTCTCCGACGCCCCCGACAGCCGCGACGACCAGCGGGTCAAGGCCATGCTTCTGGCCAGCCGCAACAGCGCGCGGATGCAACGAGAAGCGATCCGCATTTTCGAGAACTTGCTCAGCGAACGTACAATCTCGGACCACGAACGTTTCCTCCTGGGGCGACTCTACTACCGGTACGGCCAGGCTTCCCGAGGCCGCGAACAGATCCTGCGCGTGTTGGCGGAGAATCCGGACAACGCCTTTTTCATCGCCGGTTACGCCCGCTTGCTTCTGGATCGAGGCGAACTCACCGATGCCGAGAACTGGATCGGCCGCCTGGAAGAGCTCCAGCCCGATCGGTTCCGCACTGCGGAGTTGCGGGTGCGGCTGCTGCATGCGCAGGGCAAGGACGATGACGCATTGGAGGTACTCGAGCGGCTCGAACAGAAGTACATGGGCGACGAAGAGAACGGTCCGAACACGGTTGGGCTTGCCCTCGTCGGGCGTCTGTATGAGCTGATCGGGCACTCTGAGGCTGCGGGTCGGATGTACCGGAACGTGGCAAAACGCGTCCCAGAGGGCTTGCTGCTGGTGGCCCAGTGGCTTGCGGACCAGGGACAGATCGAGAAGGCTATGCAGGTACTGGAGGAATGCTGGAAGAAGCTGCCCCCCGAGCGAGCTGCCCTGGGCGCGACCCGGCTGGCGCGGCACCCAGCAATCCGACCCGAGCACCTCGCGAAGCTGAACCAGCAGGTCCAGGAAGCGATCACCAAGGCGCCGAACTCGGTGGAACTACGGTTGGCGGCGGCCCTCCTCAAAGACGTCGAGAAGGACTACCGAACGGCAGCCGACCTGTACCGCGAGGTGCTGATGATAGACAAAGGCAACGTGGTTGCACTGAACAACCTTGCCTGGCTCTTGAGCGAGTACTTCGATCAGCCGGACACCGCGTTGAAGCTGATCGACCAGGCCATCGAGCGGATTGGCCCGGCCCCGGAACTGCTCGACACAAAGGGGGTCGTTTTGCTTCGGCTGGGGCGCATCGAGGGCCCTGGTGGTGCGCTGGAACTGCTCGAAGAGGCTTACCAGACGGCGCCTGCGGCACACATTGGATATCACCTGGCGATGGCCTACAACGAGGTCGGCCGCTACGCGGATGCACGGCTACTTCTGGAAAGGCTCGGCCCCCCGGAAGAGGTCATAAGCGACCTGCACGGCACTGAAGTTGCTGCGTACCAAAAGCTCTTGGCTTCTCTTAACGTGAAGCCCGGCAGGAACGCCGAGGACGAACGCGAACGCTAGCTGGCCGGTAAGGCGGGAAAGAGGACGGCCCGGACTCGGTTCGCGCCCGGTTGGTGCTGGTCCGATGGGTTGCTGCGGACATCCCGATTGGCGGACGAAACGGCCCTGCACCACCGCGGCGCCCGGCCTCGGGGGAACGATCTCGAGCAACGCGACCGGCAAGGAGCCTGCACCAAGACAACCGGCTCCAAGAGTTCTCCTCAGGTCCAGAACGCGCGCAGGTCATGTCGAGCCGGACGTGCACGAACCCGCCTCTACCGGGTGTGGCGGGCGTTTGCTTCGAACCGACTGGCGAGGAAGGAAAGTTGCCGAGTACCTTCACGGACACTTGCCGCACACCCCATAAGCTTCTCCATCGCCTCGCGGTAAGCCGGCAGTATGGCCACCACCTGACTGGCTCCGGCGGTGGAATGAACCAGAGCGTGGATAAGATCGCCGGTAGAACTGCGAATGTCCCCCTCGAGGATACGAATCATCTGCTCGATCCCCTTCCTCTGGTTTGCCGCCAACTCGCCCACACGGGCCAGCGCATCCCCCCGCTCGACGACCGACGAAAACGGCACGGCCGGCTGCTCTCCGGCCACCTGGGCACCTGGTTGGGCACCACTAGCGGCTGTCTTCTTTACCCAAGGTGGCTTGGTGGCCGCCTCCGCCGTCTCCTTCAGTTCGGCCATCTTGGTTGCTGCCCGGTACCCAGCTCGAAGGGATTCGTTCTCGGCCGCCCGCTTCAATCCATCGTTGTACGCCACCGCAGCCTCGCGGAATCGACCGAGATCGAACAGGACGTTTCCCAGGTTCAGGTACGCCTGAATCAACTGAGGATCTTTGCGGATCGCCTCGCGGAACGCTTCGCCCGCCAGATCCAGAACGCCTTTCTTTCGGTACGCGAGCCCAAGGTTGTAGTAGGCGAGGGCCGATCCTGGAGAGAGCTGCAAGCCGCGTCGCAGCGCCTGAATCGCTTCGTCATACCGCCCCAGCATCATCAGGGCAATTCCTTCGTTGATGTGCGCCGACGCGCGCCGCGGATTGATGTCCGCACACGCACGGAAATGATCGACGGCGGTTTCAAAATCATCCAGCAGGGCGGACGCGAGGGCCAGGCCAAAGTAGGCTTCGTCTGAGCGCGGATGGACGGAGACACACTGCGCGAATAGCCCCTGGGCCGTACGATACGCCCCCTCGCGCAACGCCTGACGCGCGCGCTCTAGAAGTTGCTCTACGTGAGCCACAGCCCTCTCCGCTGCTGAAGCGAAGCGAATCCCAAAGATCGCGGGACGACTACTTCAAACTCACCAACCGTGCACGTCGGCCCTCTTCGATGCGGATCTTATCCTCGCGCGCCAACCAGCCAACCGCAAGCATCACCAGGTCGCGAGGCTCGCCAAGCTCCCTCGACAGCGTGGTCAGCGGACGCGGACCATGCTCATTCAGATAGTGCCACACCTTACCCGCCGTTTCACCAATGCGAGCGATGAAGGAAGTCATCGTGTCCGTGCTCATCTCGGCACTCCTCCACTCCTTGCCGACCGGTCTCGTCTCCTCCGGCGGGCTTACTTACCCCAGACGGATCCTC
The DNA here is from genome assembly GCA_026981825.1 of Planctomycetota bacterium. GTDB lineage: Bacteria > Planctomycetota > Planctomycetia > JALXBF01 > JALXBF01 > JALSID01. Next base: position 3,088 of record JALSID010000428.1, on the reverse strand, counting down.
ACCCGCGCAACGCGCCGAACCGGCTACAAACGATTATAACGAAAATGCAGCCGTGCGCCACCACCGGCTCGGCCAATCCCCGCCGGTCCTGCGCACCTCCAAACGCCCCAGGTAACGGGCTCCAGTGCGTGGAGCTCCCCACGGCGCCCATCACAGGCAACCAGAGGAGCGGCGCGTGAGCCAACGGAGAAGACCGAGCCCGGTTCGCGAGCTTGCCTCCCGGCGGTCCGTTGCGCACCCGCGGAACGAGCACAGCCCGTTCCCGCCGCTCTCACACCGCTCAGCACACGAACAATGCTATGGGACCGACCGGCCGATCCTGGGAACTGCACAGACGAGCATCACGACGAAGATACCCCCTGAGCCGAAATCCATGCTTGACCCCGTAAGGCAAGAAGTCATTACCTCAGCAAAAACCGTCGTGGTGAAAATCGGAACCAGTGTACTCACCCGGGACGACGGTACGCTGGATCGGCGCCGGCTCCGCGCGCTCTGCCGCGATATGCTCGCCGTGCTCGAGAAAGACAAGAAGCTGGTGGTGGTTTCGAGCGGAGCGGTGGGAGCAGGCGTGGGTGTGCTCGGTCTGCCCGGCCGGCCGAACGACCTGGCCCAGCTCCAAGCCGCCGCTGCCGTGGGACAATCCTACTTAATCCGGGCCTACGATGAAGCCTTCCGCGCGTCCGGATTTCACGCCGCTCAGTTGCTCCTGACCGCCAGCGACTTTTCCAACCGCACCCGCTACCTCAACATCCGCAACACGCTCCGCGCCCTGTTTTCCTGTAACGCGATCCCGGTCATCAACGAAAACGACACCGTGAGCGTCGAAGAACTCAAGTTCGGGGACAACGACCGACTCGCCGCTCTCGTCACAACCATGCTGCCGGCCGCCGTTCTGATCATCCTGTCCGTGGTGGACGGACTGCTTCGCCCGAGTTCGGATGAGGACGGTGAACTGGCCGGCGAAGTCATCCCCATCGTTCCGCGGATTGATGCCGGAATCTACCGGCTCGTCCGACCGGGGCGTAGCCGGTTCGGTACCGGAGGGATGGCTTCGAAGCTACAGGCAGCGAAGGTGTGCAGTTCGGCGGGGGAATGCGTGATTCTGGCCAACGGGCGGCGGAGGGGAATCATCCAGAAAATCCTCGCGGGGGAACGCGTGGGCACGCTGTTTCTCCCGGAGGGGGGAATGTTAAGTGCCCGCAAGCGCTGGCTGGCGTTCTCCGCCCGTGCCCAGGGAGCCATCGTCATCGACGAAGGTGCTGAGCGCGCCCTTCGCGACCAGGGCCGCAGCCTGCTGGCGGTGGGGGTCCTCGCTGTCCAGGGAAACTTCTCACCCGGTTCGCCGGTCCGCATCCTGAACCAACGGGGAGTGGAACTGGGCCGGGGACTGGTGAACTACAGCGCCGATGAACTCCGCAAAATCAAGGGCCTTCGGACGACGAAGATCCGAGAAATGCTCGGTGCCGCTGCCTACGACGAAGTCATCCACCGGGATAATCTCGTCTTGTCCCCCATCGACTGAACCCCGCTCCGGGGCATTCCGGCCCAGGGCATCTTTCGCCCCTCGCTGTTCCGGTCGCGGACAGACTCAGCCCCCGACCGATTGGCCTGCGTACCCGACCGCGCCAGACCAGCCCGATCGGATCGCCGCCGGTGCGGAGACCGGGCCTCACGCCACCCGCCGCAGCGGCGGTGCGAACCTATACAACCCACGCCATCCCACGCGCCCCCTGGGGCCGCGTCCCTCCGCCCCACGCCGATCCAGGCGCGACTTCATCAGCCGTGTGGCGAACGAGCGGCCAACGAGGCAAAGCGCACGCTGGACCGCTCTGCCGGCCGGTTTTACCCCGAGCCGCCCCCCGCAGCCCCAAGGTCGGTCCATCGCGCAGCACCTAAACTCGCCTACGCCAGCCCCGCTGCGCGACGCAGCTCGTCGACCTTGTCCAGCTTCTCCCAGGTGAAGTCGGGGTACTTCTCCGGATCGCGGCCAAAATGACCACCGGCGGCAGTCTGTCGGTAAATCGGACGAAGCAGCCTGAGGTGCTCAATGATGGCCCCTGGCTGCAGGGGGAATATGTCCGGAATCAGAGCGGCAATCTTTTCGTCCGGTACCCCGTCCACGTGCGTCTCGAACGTGTTGACCGATACGCTGACCGGATCCGATACGCCGATCACGTACGCAAGCTGCACCTCACACCGCTGTGCCAGGCCAGCGGCCACGATGTTCTTCGCGATGTAACGGGCCATGTAACTGGCCGATCGATCCACCTTCGTGGGGTCCTTGCCACTGAACGCACCACCCCCGTGTCGCGCACTACCCCCGTAGGTGTCCACAATGATCTTCCGTCCGGTTACCCCCGTGTCCGCATGTGGCCCCCCTAGAACGAAGCGGCCCGTTGGATTGATGTGCCACGTGATCTCGTCGTTCCACCATTCCTCACCCAGCACCCGCTCCTTCACCATTTGCTTCACCGTCTCCTGGATCTCTTCGTTGCTGACGTCGGGATCATGCTGGGTGGAGACCACAATCGTACGTACAGCCCTGGGGGTGAAGCCTTCGTATTCCACGGTGACCTGCGTTTTTCCATCCGGGCGGAGCCAGGGGACTTCTCCCGATTCGCGCAGTTCGGCCAGCAGGTTCACGATCCGATGAGCCAGCGCGATGGGCAAAGGCATGTACTCGCGGGTCTCGTTGCACGCGAAGCCAAACATCAGACCCTGATCCCCGGCCCCCAGCTTCTTGCCCCGACTCGGGTCCTCGTCAACCCCCCTGGCGATATCCGGACTCTGCCGATTCAAGGCAATCAGCACCGCGCAATGCTTGCCACTGAAACCATACTCGGGCGACGTGTAACCGATTTCGTCGATGATCTGGCGGACGACACAGCTATAGTCCACGCGCGCCTCGGTCCTGACTTCGCCGGCCACCAGGGCCAGCCCCGTGGTCACCAGCGTCTCGCACGCAACCCGGGCGGTCGGATCCCTTCGCAGGATTTCGTCCAAAATCCCATCGGAGATCTGATCCGCGATCTTGTCCGGGTGTCCCTTCGTGACCGACTCACTGGTGAAGAGATATCGATGCTTTGGC
>JALSID010000427.1 GCA_026981825.1 Planctomycetota bacterium | reverse complement strand
GGGAGGAGCGGGGAGCTGGGTCGACTCCAGCCGCCACGGAGATTCACACTACCGGCCTCAAAACGAGTGACCGACATTCGTGCCATCGCTGTATCCCGCTCCGGTGAGGTTTACACCTGGTTCAGCGACGGCACACGAAGCGTCGGCACGCCGAGCAATCTGGGCAAGAAGTACGATCCCGACACAAAGGTCCGGTTGCCGTCGGGAAAAAGCATGTGGATGGTAGTTGGGGCGGCCATCGCAAAGTCGAACGACCACGTGTATGTCTGGTACGACGACGGCACCGTGAGTTCTGGCACATCGCTGAGATTCGGCGCGTACTCTGAGCCGAAGCGATACACGACGGCTTCGATCCGCGCCGGAATCATGTCGCGCTTCGACATTCGAGGAATAGGCATCTCCAGTCGTGATCACGTGTACGTGTGGTACAGCAACGGCAAGGCATCGGCTGGCAGTAGTCGGGATTTGGACCGGTATCGTTCACCGTACCGTTATTCACTTCCACCTGCGATTCAAAAGCTCAACGGTGGAGCTCTCTACGACCAAAGCGTTTGGTGGAGGAGGATCACGGTGCAGCATCTCTTGGACCACCGGTCGGGTTTTCAACGGAGCGGCGATACGGGCGCGGCTAGTCGAATGTTCGGCGTTCCCGAAACTCGACTCAGCTACGAACAAATTCACCGGCATTTTCTCCGCACACGGCCACTCAAGTTCGCACCTGGGTCGGATTCGTCCTACTCTAACCACGGCTTCGGATTGTGGACGCTTCTCGTTCCGGCCCTTACAGGGCAGAGCTACCGGACTTACGCGACCGAGCACTACTTGCGACCTCTCGGTCTGAACGGCAAAGTGCGACCGATGAGTCGCGTGCACGATCCGCTGGATTCGGATCCGTACACGGTCCGCGGGGGCAAAGTAGCGAAGGTTGAACTCCGCGATGCAGGTGTGGGGCTGGCCGCAGGGGGGTGGACAGCATCGGCAACGAGTGTCCTGCGTATCACACGTTACCTTTCGAAGAGCTACACAGTCGAAGAGCTGGATGCCATGGGGTGGGGTAGGGAATCGCGCGGAAAGCTCGAGCACAACGGCCTGATTGACGGCGGCATGGCCTACGTTGCTGTGTTTCCCAAGGGGTACAGGTCACGGAGTGGTAAGGACCTCGGTCGTATCCACGTAGCTCTTGCGTCGAACACCAGGAACGATAAGGCACTGGGGGCTCTGGAAAAATTGGCCAGCGACATCGCTCTTTACGTTCCCGATGCAGGAGTTCCGCCTCAATTTGATATCTGGGCGCAGGTGCGCATTGAACCCTAGCGGCTGGAAGATGGACGCTTCCGAGTACGGAGTGGCTCCATCTGAAGGCAATTGCGTCTCAAGCCGGTGCAGCAGCGCCAAGGGCCAGGTTAGCGGGCCAGCCGTGAGGGGTAGTAGGCGTTCCTGAATAGCCGAATCATGAAGGCACGCGAAGGGATTGGCTGGAGGGGCTGGCCGCAGGGCAGGAAGAACCTGCTCGGAGCTGGTTGGTGGCCTGGGGGTTGGTATCTGCCGCGTTGAGCAATACAGGGGGCCTTTAATGGTGCTCTTCTTTTGCGGCCGCGGTCGTGCGTGAATTGGCGCGGAGAGGCTCTGCCCGCCCACCCGAAGAAGGGCTAGGGTGAGTACGAGGGGCCTTATGCCGTTTCGGGAGGCGGTGCCGACTGGTGGTCAGGGCGGCTAAGCCGGTTGTCTCTGACCGTGCGCCGGCCTCCGACCGACTTCGTTCCCGAGCTGCAACGAGTGCACCCAGCGTGTCGGCTAGGGCACCTGAGGGCGCGGCGTAGGATTGGGCGCCTGCCGCGTACACGGAGGACATACAACACGGCTGCATGTGCCTGGCAGGGTGACGTACATTGCGGTGATGCCAGAGGCATGGATGGGGCTGGGGGCGCTGAGATTGGTCTCGCGTAACGGCTTCCGACAGTGGCGGATGCTTCTTGTGCGGATAGGGGCCGATACGAAAGGGAGGCCAAGGCATAGGCCCCAGCTTTCCGCGTGGAGATCCCGATGCTCAGAGGGACTCCGTGGCCGCTAACGGGCGGCCTTTGAGTCAGTCGCCTGGACGTCTGGGTCACAGATGATCCTGTACACGGGACGACGGGGTGGCGTGATGCTCATCGCATGCTGGATGGGAAACCGTTCATCCGCGCTTCGTCCGATTGTGTCACCGTCCTTCAGGATCGGCCCTTCGCTGAGTAGGTACTCTGCCACAGACCATGCGAAGTCCAGCGCATCGGCTAGGTCCATCCGACATCGGTGGAGTTCCAGATCCCAGAGGTCGAACTGTCCCATGCCCCATGTGTACAGATTGAAGGACCCATCAGGGTTGCGCTCAGCGGAGTACTTGAGCCAAATCTGGACCGGGAGGAGGTCATCTGCCAGACTTTGGGCGAAGAGCTCGAACACTTCCCTACTATTTGTGACCGGGGCTGCTCCCCAGTAAACGGCGAATCCATCGAACAGTTCGAGAGCCATCATAGCCAACCGGGTGAGCACGGTAGCCGATTCTATCGGCTCTAGCTCTTCACTCCGGAAGACCACGACGATCACATGGGAGCGGTGGGTTGCAACCTCCTTCGGCCCATTTTTCCAGAGGATGTTGCCAACAGCGTTGTCTTCCGCCTCTCCGCCAGGAACAGGAGCTCCGACGTGCTGCAAGATACCAACGAGATTGCCACCGTGAATTACGGAGACCTGCCCGTTAGCTTCGTCGACCTCGGCTTCGTAGTGAGGTCCGAAGATCCTTCTGGCCACGTCGTTTGCGTGTGCCAGGGGGCCTGGTTCTTGCCGGGTGCACAGCACGAAACAGAGCCTTGGTTTGTAGGACTCATCCTCGTGGTCGCGGTGGACCTTGGTGTCAGAGTTTTCGTTGTCGATCGAAGCCATCTCTTTATCCCCCTTGTGTGTGCTGCCCACCGATAGATCTATGGGAGCCATTCCCACGCCGCCCAAGGGCTAGTGTCGCATCCCGCCTGAGGCAGGGATTGGGAGAACCCGCTCGTGCGTCCATGGTTCAGCTCGAACGAGCGAGCTGAACCGGCGCATCACCTGTTAGGCGACCGACAACGAGGTCCAGACGCTGACACGCCGGTACGTGACCACCGAGCACGAACGGTCGCACGGTTGTTTTCGTGGCTTTGGTCGGCGCACACCAGGCGTGGTCGGAGTGAGATTGCCGATGCAGCGCGGATCGAGGGAGCTGCAGCAAGCGATCGCGCGTACAGAACTCGCCTGTCCCGCCCGACCGCAGCACTCCCTTAGCGAGCTGCGGGGCATCCACACTCGTTGCGGAGTCGCCTGTCAGGCGCCGGTTGTGCGAGCGTGCGCTATCTCAACGCCAACTTGTACACCATTTGATCGGGGGCTCGCCTGCTACGGCCACGCATCACTCGAACCCTTAGTCCCATGCACCGTGCAACGACACGAGCTGGGCCGGCCACGACACCACGAACAATCACAGCTTGGGCGAGGCTCCAGAGGAACTTCATCACCCGCTGTGGATCAAGCGAACACCGGTCTACTTCAAACTCGGCGAAGCCAAACTGATGCATTCCCCGGGTAGACGCCGCCAGAGTCCCGTCCGGGGCCCGTACAAGATCGCAACGGATCCATAGCGGGATGGCTAGCTGGCCATCACTTATCTTGGTGGCGACTTTCTCGAAGTATTCGCGGGGGTTGCAGAGATCCGCGTACGGCCAAAACACGCCAAACCCGTCAAAGATCTGGAGACCGGCGACGGCGAGGCGTGTAAGTAGGATGGCACAGTCTACCGGGGAAAGGTCGTCTTCGCCGTTAACTGCGGCGATCACTAGGGATCGGTGTTTCGCCACTTGCTCCCGCCCGTCAGGCCACTTGGGGTTCGCAGAGGCAGCCTCTATTAGGTCTTCCTCGGGGTCCATCGGGGCAGGAACGTGAGACAACGCGCCAACGAGCCTGTCGTCACGACACACCAGGATGTTGGTACCTTTGAACTTCGCCGACTCGATGCAATAGGATTCACCGAGTACTTCCTCCACAGCCTGATTTGGATGAACCTCGAAATTGGGTTCTTCCCGACGACAAAGGATAAAGCAGGCTGAGGGCCCAGCGTTGCCATCGTGAGGAGGCCCGTTCCTGACAGAACCAGCTTCACCACCGGGTTTAGAGTTAACCATAGCACCTCCTTGCCTGTGCACGATGTGACAGTGTACAAGTGTAAGTTACACCATACGCGTCTCTTGGATGCCAAGTTGCTCCGCGCTCTTCGGATTAGGACGTCTTTCCGAGTTCTTATCAAGCGATGCGGGGACACCTTCCCGCCAGGGGTGGACATGCCTCCTTGAGCACCCTCCGGCTGACGACGGGAGGGCCTCTGGCGTCCGAAACCCATGTTCGTTGACGTTCGCGTGCACCCAAAACCCGTGCCCTTTTCTCTGAGGTTCCCTGGGGATGACCAGCTTGTGGTCAGAAAAGGAGCTTGTACACTTGCCTCGGCGGGTTGCTCCTGCTCATACCGTACCTCACGAGAATACGAATTTCTTCGGTTGGGCCAACCGTGTCGCCGTCACCGATGATCGGTCCGTTGACCAGTAGGTAGTGCGCGAGGTCCCAGAGGAGCTCGATGAGTTCCGCTGGCCCCAGGTTGCACCTCTCGACTTCGAAGTCCATGAGGCCGAACTGGTGCATGCCCCACGTGAACCCGGCTAATGAGCCGGTGCGGTTGCGCCCGAGGTAGCAACGTATCCAAAGGGGAACCGGTAGGTGCTGGTCAGACGCTTGAGAAGCGAGGTCTTCGAAGAACTGCCGGGAGTGACACAGGTACGCTTCGGGCCAGTAGACGGCGAAGCCGTTATACACCGTCAGCGCCATGAGAGTGAGGCGGGTGAGTAGGAGGGCGGCTTTTGTAGGTGGATAGCGATCCGCATTCTGGAGGGCGACAATAACGTGCGACTGGTGTTGTGCCACTTCGTACGGTGCGTTAGGCCAGGTGAAGTTCCCCTCAGCAGCCCTTTGCGCCTCCTGGTTTGGGATAGAGGCCGGCATCGGTCCAAGAAAGCCGAAGAAGTCCTCGCCACAGGAAATCAGAGCGGTACCGTCTTCGTCGCCGACCTCGGCGGAGTACGCATCCCCGATGAATCGCTTGACCACAACGCTCGGTTCTACGGTCACACGGGCATGTTGTTCGCGGCAGAGGACAAAGGCGATCCACGGAACCTGCTGCTGTGCACCTGACCCGTTTTGCCTAGGTACAGAGTTGGCCATGGTCGAATGCCCCCGCCTGGCGAGGCGCCAACATGTACCCTGCCTCTAAAGTTGGCCCCCTTGAGACTGTGATCGCCGGGCCTCAAGGTCCTGCTGTCCGGTATCGTTAGCCCATTGGCGGGTGTATCCGCCGCGGCAATGCGGACAGCCTCGTGACGCCACATCCCATTATGGCGAAGAAATGCGGCGGCGCCGAGTCCCCTTCTCCAAGTCGGAGTGGCTCTCATCCGAGCGCATGAGGACCCCTCTGGCGGATCGAAGTGAGTCAGGGGAATCGCTCATGAGTAACCGTTCCTATCGTTCGTACCGGGCTGCGATGAGAGTGTTGGGGGGGACATTGGCAGAACACTGATGGAGCTGCCCTTGTATGGAGGGCAGCCAGGCGCAGTGCTGCGGGCTCTCTGTGTGGGCAGAACCGGACTTGGACACTAGCGCCAGGGGGCTGCGTCGGGCCGGTCGGAGTGACTGCCATCGCGTTCTTGGGCGGCCGCTAGCAACGTAAGGTAGTTCACAGCCAGATGAAGGTGGGGCTCTGTGTTCTCTGCAAGTGGCCAGGTCAGGCTGATGCGAGGCGAGGCAATGGGGGGCAGTCGTGTTTGTCTACTGGGAAGGCTGCACGCAGTAGGGGGCCACTGTGGATGTTCCCTCACACGATGTCGCCCAGAAAGGGAATCAGGCCCCACGCTGGCAGGTGGTGTACTGGTAGGACGGGCTGAGCACCGGCGATCGGGGCAGAGGTGGGGATCGGGAGCGCCCCAGTGGGGCGGCGTGCGAACGCAGCACGGCTGTCAGTGGTTCGGATGGCTCTGGAGCTTGTTCCCAGTGGGGGCGCGGGCGATCAGACATCCGCCAGATCCTGGCGGGTGAATCTGAGGCTTGTTCGCTATCGCTGCGCTGCGTGTGGCGGCGGAATGGTTCAGCCGGAACGAACGAGTACCTTTGGCAGTTTGCTGCAAGGATCCACTGGGTGGTCGAGATCCTACCGTGGGGGCCTAGTGGTTGTTAGTGAGCGGCAGTCCAAAGTCACCATGCAAGCTGCGCCAGACCGAGTGAATGTGGTTTGCCGGGTTGCCAGCGGAATCGGGTTGGACATTGCAGTACTCGATCAGAAAGTCGGGACCTTGGATTCGGTAGTAGTGAGGCTCTCCTTCGGCCAGTCCACCGGCCCACGCGAAATGAACTCGGTTGATGCCGGATGCTTTGACCTGTTCGAGCCAGCTATCGCGCACTTCTGCTGGCATGTTCTCCGCGTAAGCCGTGATTAGGCGCCACAGGAGGTCCCGTTGCCGTTGCGTCAGATGAGCTGCTGGGATGCCGATAGGTCTTGTCAGCGGCGGTTGCGGGCTTCCCCCAGCTCTGATGTCACGGGGGGCTTTGCGCGCAACCACAGCCACCTGCCGCTGCTCCTCGGTTAACGATTGCGCCAATTCGCGAGCAAGGAGTTCCTCCTTGGCTAGCGTTCGGGTACCGATCGGTGGGCCTCCGGGGACACGGTTACGAATGACTGCGGGGTTTGCACCGTAGAACATTGGGGTGGCGGAGACCACGCGGCCGTCGTCTATGACGAAGTTCAGGGATAGATGGTGGCCTTCCACTCGCCAGCCCCATCGTCCTTTGGTGGATGGCGTTCCGAAGATGCTCCAGTAGTACAGTTCTGGGTCTCGCGGTATTCGGCCCCCCTTCTCTAGTTCGTGCAGCACGGCTTCCAGTGCCATCACTGCGACGGCTTTGCGGTAACCGATCGTGCTAAGGGCCGCATGCAGGAGTGCGTGGGCTGCCTCACGTTGTTTGGGCGTCATGTCCTTCAGTGGAAGCCCCCTTCTTGGGCGGGGGATGTAGTGCCAGTTGAGCCTTTCGGGGTCATCGAAGCGGAACAATGCCCGCTGCTGCTGTTCTGGGGTGAGGGCATTGAGAAACGCCTGGGCGGACTTGGTCATTTCGCTGGCAGCTCGGTTGTGCAATGCACCGAGCCACGCCGCGCCGACGACAGTGGACATCGCACAGGCCAACGCAAGGATTGGTAGGGAAGTCGGCATCACTCTGCGCATCTCTGTGCCTCGCCACGCTGGTTGCCTGATCGACTCAACCTGTCGTAAGGGTACACGAGCACGCACGGTTTGACCAGGCTCGGTGGGCGGTTCGCACATGCGAGAGTGGGCAGCCCCCTCGGTTGTGAGCACGTGTGCGGAAGGGGGGATTAGCCAGTTTATCTAAATTACCTATCTTATGCATATTCGCTAGACGGGTGGCTCCGGCACTGTAATGGGTAGCTGATCCGAGCCGTCTCGATTCTCCAAAAAGGGTCTTGACACGGACCGGCACATCCGGTATAAGCGTTAAAAACAGCGCATTTTGGGAGCCGCTGGGTGGTGCCCCCTCAGTGGGGATTGCCCGCAGGTAGTGGCAGGAGCGTTTGCGAGCTAAGCCACGAGTACAGTGGAGGCTCATGGCCGGGTCGCGGGGCCGAGCAGGCCAGGCCGCCTCCCCGTGCGTGGCTGGGGTGCGCGTGATATGTGGTGGGCGTGGAGCTTGACAGTTGAAGGAGTAGGTGAGCCCATTTCGGAGGGGTGGTGTGAGTGAAGGTC
>JALSID010000426.1 GCA_026981825.1 Planctomycetota bacterium | reverse complement strand
CCTTGCTCTGCCCGATGCGGCCGCCGCTATCGTCCACTGGCTTCGGTCGCCCCGAGCAGGACTGTTCCACGTAGGGGGACCAGAGCGGATTAGCCGATATGAAATGGGCTGCCGGATCGCTCGGGCAGTGGGAATACCCGTGGAGCTCTGTGAACCGGCAAGCCGCCTGGACTGGGAAAGCCCCGAACCACGTCCCCGCGACGTGTCGCTGGACTCGACGCGGTGGCGCACCGCCTGCCCACTCTGGCAGCCTGAACCGCTGGAACAAAATGTCGCCCGGTTTTGGGGTCGAATCGCGACCAATTCGCCCCCTCAGTAGGGTGAGGGCGTCAGCGATTAGGCTAAGCTGTGCATAAGGGCGAGTCCAACCGTTGCCAGGACGTTTGCCCCCAGCCCCCAATGAACCAACCGAGAATCGGCTGACGGCCACGCGAACGGATACAGCAATGTCTGAACCGGAACCAGGTAGGTCAGCACCAGGCCCGTCGTGCCCCCTCGTGCCAGCATGCCCCCACCGGCTACGGCGACGACGCCGGCCACCGCTGCGAGAAACCACCGCCGCGGAGAATCCAGCTTACCCCTAAGCACGGCAGCCCAACTCGCCACGATCAGGCCATACAACACCCCACTTGTCAGCTCCCACACTGTAGCGGTCATTTGCTCCCACTTTCCCGACTTCGTCACGCTTATCCGGACCAGTAATAGCCTACCCCGCGCCGTCGGCCACGTGGCAGAGCAGCGTCTCGTTCGCCCGACGGACGGCCCACAGCGGCCCCCAGACCACCCGATCCGCCCCCGTCCTTTAGATGCTCACTCCATCGCACCACTGCTGAAATCGACTCCCCCTCGGAGGGGTCTTGCGGAACGACAGGGCCGCCGGTGAAAACCGAACAAGTTCTTCGGTCCGCGTGGCGCCTTCACCGCTCCACCAGACTTCGCAGCATACCACGTGCCTTGTGCCAGGTCTCCTCGTACTCGCGCTCCGGCACAGAATCAGCCACGATGCCTCCCCCCACGGGCACCTGCACCCAGCCCCGGGCGAAAGTCATCGTGCGGATCGCAACGCTCAGCTCCAACGTTCCGTCCACACTGATAAACCCTATAGCGCCACAGTAGGGCCCTCGAACGGTCGGCTCAAGCTCAGCGATGATCTCCATGGCGCGGACCTTCGGTGCCCCGGTCACCGATCCGCCCGGGAATGCCGCCCGAAGGAGATCCACGGCACCGCATCCGTCGCGCAACTCCCCCTCCACGGTACTCACGAGGTGGTGGACAAAGGGGTAGCTGTGGACCTCCAGGGGCGCCGTGACCCGCACCGTTCCATACCGACACACCCTGCCCAGGTCGTTACGAAGCAAGTCCACGATCATGACGTTTTCGGCACGGTCCTTCGGACTCGTGGCAAGATCAACGCGAGCAGCCAGGTCGGCTTCAGGAGTGGGCCAGCGAGGCCGCGTACCCTTGATCGGCCGTGTCTCAACGTGTCGCCCGCGCACACGGAGAAACTGCTCCGGCGAACAGCTCACGATCTCCACCTCTCCGTGCCGTAACCAGGCGGCGTAGAAAGCCGGATTCACCCGGCACAGGCGACAAAACACCCGTTCGGGCCGCTCGCCCGTTTGCCGCAGCACCAACCGCTGGGAGAGATTGACTTGATACACGTCACCGGCGTGAATGTATGCCAGTGCCTGCCGTACCGCACGCAGGTACGACTCGACGGTGAAGTCAGAATAGACCCCCATCGTGGCACACGGCGTGGGGAAATACGGGGCGAGCTCCTCAGGAGCAAGCGGCTCGCCGGCACCGATAACATACGTCCCAATCAACGGGGAAACTCTCTCTTCCCCCTCAGAAAGCAGCCGTTCGCACCACGCAGCTCTCTCCCTCCGCTCTGCATCTGCAACGACGAGATACGCACGCTTCCCCACCCGATCCTCCACATATGCCCACTCGTAGAACGCCAAGCTGAGATAGGGCAGGCGGAAGTCGTCGAACCTCGCCGGTAGATGCCGCTCAATCGTCGTACCCAGCTCATACCCGAACCACCCAATCCAGCCGCCGCAGAACGGGACGTGATCGGCTTTAAGAGAGGCCAAACGGAAGCAACGGCATAGCTCTGCCAGGTCCGCAAGCGGATCGAGAGAATCGATTCTCTCCACACGGTTGGCCGTGTACAGATACCAGGCGCCTCCTCGCCAGGTCACATGGAGCAGTGGGTCGGCCGTTGCGATGGTGAACCGCCCTAACAGGGGACAGACGCGCGCACTGGCCAGCACCACGGGACCAGGCAACGGAGCCAGACGTTGCACCAGTTGATCGACCGAAAGGGGGGCCTTCAGGCGCACGGTCCGTGGGGTAAAGACGGTTCCGGTAAGCCGTCCGACAACTGCCCGGAACGCCGCTTCCGTCTGTGCAGGGCCGATGACGCTCATCGTAACGCTGACTGCGGGTGGTGCTAACCCTATCTTATTGGGAAGAACGGTCAGCGGATGTGCAGGTCACGGTGGGCACCAGGCTGTCTGCACAGGGGCGGGCGGTCCATCCTAATCCGGCCGGACCGCAAGGACGCGGACACGCGGACGCTGCTCCGCATCGGAAACGTCCCGTAAAGGCTGCAGCTCGAGGGGCTGTTTGGAACTCACCTCAGGGATTTTTCCCTGTTTGATCGCCTCCAACAACGCCTGCGCTCGACCAAGCTTCGGATCAAGAGCGAGGGCCTGTTTGAGTCGTCGCCGGGCCTCAACAAGATCGCCCTTCTCCCACGCGATCACGGCAAGATTGTAGTGCGCCAGGGCGGGCCCTACGGCCAGTCGAAACTGCTCCCAGGCCTGTTCTTCATAGCCACGCCGGGCCAGGATCATGCCCAGGTTATTCCGGTACAGGGCGCGCATGGGATCGAGGTCAACCGCCCGCTTCATACACGCCTCTGCGCGACCGAGATCCCCGAGCTCGCTGTAGCACAGTCCACGGTCGTTCCAGATGGCGGGATCGTTGGGCGCGAGTTCCACTAAGCGATCGTAAAGCTGGAGGGCCACATCGGCACGCCCCGTCCGCTGGTAAATGCGAGCCAGGGCGACCATCGCGGGAACATAGTCCGGTTTGATGCGGAGGGCTTCTTCGAACGCGTCCTCCGCCGCCAGGTACTCTCCTTTTTTTTCGAGCGCAAGTCCCATCGTGTACTGCAGGTGGGCTTTGGTTTCCTCCGGGTCCTGCTGCTCCGCCCCCTCCTCAACCAGCCAACTGGCGGGTAGGATCTTCGCGAAGAACCCCTCGTGGTCCGGGTTGGACACCTGAGCAGCCGGCGCGGACTGCGTGGGCCCAGAGCCCGCCGACGGATGAGCCGACGCCGCCGGATCGCCCAGCTTCGGCAAGGCTCTCCTGACCACGCGCCACGAGGCCGTACCGCACCCGAGCATGCCGAGCGTACCAGCGATGACCAACAGATGGGCGCCGCACCGGATCAGGGCTCGCATTGGACTCCATTCCACTCCTGGAGCTCCTACAGGCTGTTAACTTTGCGGCCCTACTGGCCGCCACCGGCATTCGCCGGGCGCAGCTCGCTCGCGAAAAACCGTCGGGCTGCTTCATCGATCAGCGCACTGGTGACGACGGGCTCTATTCCTCGGAATCGGCAGATATTGGCCACGATTTCCAGCAAATCCCTGGGGTCGCTTCCCCGCGGCTTCTTGCCACCGACGTAGTAGGTGGAGAAGAGGTGTTCGACGATACCCTCTTCGACCGTCAGGCCAAGCCGCTCGGCGACGCCAGAAAAGATCCGCTCGTAACGGGTCTGATCGGGAGCGGAGAACGGCAGCTTATAGCGGATGCGCCGGAGAAAAGCTTCGTCGGCGAGGTCGTTCGGATCGAGGTTGGTCGAGAAAATTACGAGCTGCTCGAACGGAATCTTGATCTTCTTGCCGTTTGCAAGTGTCAGGTAGTCAAACCGTTCTTCCAGGGGCAGGATCCAGCGGTTCAACAGAGCCTCCGGGCTAATCACCTGGCGACCGAAGTCGTCAATCACAAGCAGCCCACCGTTCGCCTTGAGCTGAATGGGCGGATAGTAGAAATTGCCGGTGGCATTGAAGCTCAAGTCCAGCATCTCCAGCGTCAGCTCGCCCCCCGCCACGACGACCGGACGAGACGCACATACCCAACGCTGATCTGGGTCGGTACCTTGTTGCGTAATCGCCTCCTCGATGGACAGCTCTGGAAACAAATCCTCGAACCTCCGGTGAACCAGCGGATCGAAGAGAGTAATCACGCTGCCGGCTTCGTACAGAGCGTGAGGTATCCAGATCATGCCGCCGTGGTAGTTCAGGTACCGTCCCAGCGCTTGACTGACCGCACTTTTACCGCTTCCAGGGGGGCCGAAGAGCAGGACGCTGTGCCCGCTCACCACGGCCGGGCCCAGACCATCGATGAGATCGTCGTCCAGAATGAGGCCATCGGTCGCCTCCAGGATCGCTTCGCGCGTACAGGGTAAACCCCGCACGGACTGTCGTTTCATCTGGTGGAAGTACTGATCCAGAGTTACCGGGGCCGGGCCCACGTACTGACACGTTGCCATGGCCTGTCGTGCCCGGTCACGCCCCAGGTCGGTCAATGTGAACCGGTATGAAATGGGCCCGAGCAATTCGCCTCCCGTAACCTCCACCTGCTTCTCCTGTTTCAGCCACTCCAGCAGGGGCTCCAGCACAGAGAATGGCAAGCACATGCGGCGGGCAAGCTGGAATCCGGAACAGACCCCTTCGAGCAAGAGGTGTTTTAGGACGAGATCGACGACAAAGGGCTCAGGAAGCCCCGTGTCGGCGATCGATGCCGGCGCCGGTGGGGCCGGTGCGATCCGGACGGCACGCTCAGCATTTCGCTGGGATCGTTCGGTTGCCACGGATAGCTCCATAGGCACCCCCCGAGCTACGTGTCGATCTTGTCGATAGGCTCCGCTCAACCATAGGTCATCCTAACCTCGGGTGCGCCGCGCCAAAGCCAGGTGCTCCTCGATCAATCGAGTGCGGGAGCCTGTAGCGCACGTTTACAAGCATGGGAGCCACGCCAACGCGGTGCCGCTCAGGGCGCTAGGCGAGCGGAGCTCAAGCCGGGTCAATTCTGCTGTCGTTGTTGGTCGTTGTTGATGCGCGTGTTGCGGTCCATCCAGCGTGGGAACTCGCCCACGCTCTCGACCAGGTTGCGGGCAGCTTTGGATGCTTCCGGACCACTGATCGGCGCTGGGGCATCTGATAGAACAGCCACCTCCACGGGGGCGTGGAGCAGCGGGCTCTGCTCCACGGCCATTCGGACCGCTCTGACGCGCTGTTCCGTCTCTGCCGCTGAGCGCGCTGCCTGCACGTAGATCGTTCGCGTGTTGGGTGGCATCGAACGGAGAAGGTCGAGCAAGCGACGTCGCCCGGCGGCGTTAAGATTGCCCGAACCTGCCTCAAAGTGAAAGTCGAATAGCCCCAGCACGTACTTTTGGCCTGCGTTCGCCTGGACGTCCCACTGGTCGCGGAACGCCGCTTCGGAGAGGGTAACGTACGGCCTGGGCCAGCGTGTACTCCTGTGATAGGAACGAATAAACCATGTCTTGAACGCGTGCCAATGCGCCTCGGCAGTGTTGAACAAGACGGTCAGGTGGCCGGGCACATGGGAAGTTCCTCCTTCGGCTCCTTCGGCGTGGCTGTCATGAACCACCGAATCCGTAGCACCGGAAGCGGCGGCTCCGCTCGTCGCCCCCTCAGCCACCGCAGGGCGGATCTTGCCCTTGGCCGCGCCGGCATCACCGAGCTGCACGCCCACCATTGCGGATTTGCGAACCGCGAGACCACATCCGGGCAGAGAGAGACCGGTGATGAGAAGGGCCAGAACGACACCGCTTGCCGCGCGCATGACTGCCTCCTTGCTAAGCACAGGAACTCACATCGCTTCCTCGTGTTTCGACCTGTCGCGAGCCGCAACCGCACCGGTTCCCGGCAAACCGTGTAGTGGATCTAGCGATCATGAAGGTTTTCCCTGGTGCGGTTGCTTTCGATCGAACAAGATGCCAAGTTCGGATAGAACGGGACTACTGGGTCATGAGGTTGCGCATGATCATGATTGCGGCCGGACCGACCAGCACGACGAAAATCCCTGGGAAGATGAACAGTATTAAGGGGATGAGGAGTTTCACCGTCGTCTTCTGGGCCCGTTCTTCCGCCTGTTGGCGGCGGCGAGTGCGCATGGCGTCGGAGTGCACCCGCAGAGCCTGGCCGACTGAGGTGCCGAATCGATCCGCCTGTATCAGGGTTGCAGCAAGGGCGCGTAGCTCTTCCACACCGTTGCGCCTTCCTAAATCGCGCAACACCTCACTGCGGGGCTTTCCCATCTGGAGTTGCAAGACGCACAACTCGAACTCCTTCGCCAGCACCGGGCAGGCGCGATCGATCTCTGTAGCGACTCGCTTCAGTGCCGCGTCCAGCCCCAGCCCTGACTCAATGCAGACCACCAGCAAGTCGAGGGCGTCGGGTAGACCGTAGAAGATCTTCTCCTGCCGTTTCCGCGCGATCAGTCCAACGATGAGGTCGGGCAGAAAGAGTCCCACGCCCCCCCCGATGATGGCGCGGAACAGCAGTGAGTACCGCCCAACGATGGGCAACGACTCGCCCAAGAACGCCACCATGACTGCAAAAAGACAGGCCGATAGCGCCTTACTGGCCAGGTACACCGTGATCGCGTGCTCTCCGCGGAAACCGGCCGAGGAGAGGCGTTGTTGCATCGCGCCGAGCTCCTCTTCGTCCTTGGGCATGAGCGGGCGGGTAAGCGTGGGGGCTGCTTTTTCGAGGAGTTTGTCGATCCGGTCCTTGAACCACGTATCCTGTGGTCCTGTGTTCTGAGCGCCGGTACGACGGGCGAACCGTTCGATCCGCCCCAGGGTCCGACTGCGTCTATCCTGTATCCAGGAATAGATGGCGAGGATCGAGAAGAAAACCGCCCCCATGATGCTCAGGGCGAGAGCAATGTCGGCTCCTGCTGCGTCGGCTCCAAACATGTCCCCACCATCCCATATGAGACGTCAAACCTTGATGTTTACGATCTTGCGTATGGCCAGCGCACCCACGATCTGCATGACCCCCGCGATGGCCACCATCTTCTTGCCCAGCGGGTCGCGGAATAGGAGCAACACGTAATCGGGATTGAGCGACAAGAGTGCGATGAACACGATCACCGGCAGGGCATTGAGCACCCAGCCGCTCAGCCTACCTTCGGCGGTCAAGGCGCGCACCTGACCATAGAGCTTGAACCGCTCACGGATCACATAGGCCAGTTTGTCCAGCACTTCGCACAGGTCACCACCCGTTTGGCGTTGGATCGAAATTGCCGTGACCAGGAATCGGACATCGACGAGGGGTACCCGTTCGGCCAGTTCTTCCAGAGCCTCCTCGATTGGGCGACCAAGGTTTTGCGCCTCGTACACCCGGAGGAATTCCTCTCCAACCGGGGGTGGCATCTCTTCCCCCACCATGTGCAGTGCTGTGGGAAGGCTGTGACCGGCGCGCATGGCTCGGGCCAACATGCCCAGAGCGTCCGGCAACTGCGCCTCGAACCGGCGAATCCGCCGCCTGCGGCAGAGATAGATCCACAACCAGGGAAGCAGAGCCAGAACGATACCCAGGGGGCGCAGAACCACAGTGAGCGGCAGGAGCAGAAAAACGCTCAGCCCAACCAGTCCCAGGGCACCTGACATGGCCACCACTGTAATCGGCTTGACGTTGATACCCGCCTGCTCGATGAGTCTGTCCGCGAGACGAGCGGGAGCCGCAAGCCACGAGGCCCAGTTTATGCTGGCCAGACGGTCCGTCAGCTCCTCGCGAAGCAGGTTAACCGGGCTCTGTGCCGTTTTCTGACCGGTCG
>JALSID010000425.1 GCA_026981825.1 Planctomycetota bacterium | reverse complement strand
ATCCCGCACCACGACCTCGAACATGTTCGGTGTGTCTCGCATCCAGACGTGGATGTGCCTGGCCGCAAACTCGGGGGTTTGGGCGCGCTGGCGTGCGAGCTCCATGTAGGCGTCGAACTGCTCGTCGCGCATTTCTGGTGGCAGCTCGAGGTTGCCGTGGAAGTGCGCATTGCTCAAAGCCTCCTGGATGGCGACCGAGATGCGAGTGAGCTGGTTCGTGTCCGTTACGCCCCGTTGTTGCAAGATGTCCTGAGCGACGTGGCAGACACCCGGGAACAGTTCCGGTGCCGACGGTAGGCGGAAGTAGAGTTCGCGCCGCATCAGCGCGCCAAGGACCTGCCGCTCTGCCGCTCGCACGCGTGCCGCATCCAGAACGTCGGCCACCGTGCCCACCAGTTCGCGCGCCACGGCGTTCTTGGGCACGTAGCTGGCCGCACCGGCGCGCAGCGCCCGAACGGCCACGTCCTCCGAACCGAACGCTGTAACCAGGATCACCGGAATGTTCGGGTGGGTTTCCTTCAGAAACCGCACGAGATCAAGGCCGCTCTCGCCAGGCATCCGTAGGTCCGTGATGACCAGTTCCACCGGCCGGGTCGAAAGGACCTGCTTGGCTTGTTGCACGCTTTCGACGGCGATCACATCCCATTCGGCAACCCGTTCCAGCAGCCCAGACAGGTACTCACGATCCGTTGCACTATCGTCAACCACCAGCACACAACCCATCGCGGCTCTCCAGATCGGCTACTGCTGAGCAGCAATCGTATTTCGCTGCTAAAACCGCAAACGTACACCTGGACATCCTGTCAAACCGGCCGAAAGAAGGCTCGAAGCGTTTTGTCGCGGGAACCGAGACGATTCCATTCTTCTTCGGTCAACGACTGCAGGACTCGGACGTCGTTGGTCAAGAACTCCACCACTTTGGGCCGCACTCGCCCCCACAGTGCCGCCAGAGCATCAAGGTTTCCACGTGCGGCCAGGCCTTCTGCGATGCGCAAGTCCTCCAGCATGCCGGTGGCCCCTACGGTCCGTAGAGCCCCCCGAAGGGTATGCAGAGCGCTGCGCAGTTCGTCGGGATGCCCCTTCTTAATCGCCCCCTCGACCGCCTCTACCAACTCAGGCACTTCCTGGGCACACGCCGCTAAGACCCGCTTGTACAGCGACCAATCACCGCCCACGGTGCGTGACGCAGCGTTCAAATCGACATGCTTAAGCCGGATATCTGTCCAGGTCCACTCGCTGTCTCGGCCGGCTTCTGCTCGTTCCGCTGTGGCCCCACTGCGCAAGACCCGTCGGATGGCTGCAGCGACTGCCTCCGGGTTAACCGGCTTGCACAGGCAGACGTCCACTCCCGCCTCCGCGCACCTCCGCTGGTGCTCCACACCCGTGTGGCCGCTGATTGCGATGACCGCAGTACGCCGACATGGCCCGTTTTGCTCCCGTGCGCGCAGCTTGCGTGCCAGTTCGAACCCGTTGCCGTCAGGCAGCTCAATGTCCAAAAGCACGACGTCGAACGGTTCCCGGCCGAGCAAATCGCACGCGTCGCTCAGACAGCCCACTGCTCGCACCCGGTATCCCTCGCCACGCAGCACCCCTTCGAGCAGAACGCGGTTCACATGGGTGTCCTCCACGAGAAGGACCCGCAAAGGGCGTGGCTCCTTGTCGCCTCGCCCTTCCTGTCGCTCCCGAGCGCCGGGCCACACCAGCCGCCCTATGGCCGCGGATAGCTCGTCTGGGGCCAGCGGTTTGGTCAGCCAAGATACCTGAGTTCGTTGCTCGGCGGACGAGAGCGGAGTCGAGAGACCGTGGGTGAGAACAACGGTAGGCTTGCCGCTTACCGGCAGCCATTTGCCCCAGTAGCCGTTGCCGGATGCTTCGTCCGAGAACTCGACCACCGCAACCTGAAAGTCTGACTGCTCGTTCCAATCGGTAGCGGTCGCACACCCCCAGCGTTCAAACCAACGTTCTAACAACTCGCGCCAGCGGTCGGACTGGCAGGACAACAGCACGCGGTCAACTTTCGAACGCCACGGGGGCATGACGGCATGCACCGAGCATGCTAGTTGCCGGCAGGGCACGCGCACCGTGAATCGGGTCCCGTGGGGCAGCACCGGTTCAACGGCAATCGAACCGCCCAGGGTCTGAACCGAGCGCTGCACAATGGCCAGTCCCAGCCCCGTTCCGGGCTCCTGTCGCCCCTGCTTGCGGGGCAATCGGACGAACGGCTTGAACATCTCGTCCCGTTGCTCCTGACTCACCCCCGGACCGCTATCCTCCACGGTCACTTCGATACCCTCGATGCGCCCCCTATCCGATATGCCACGAACTCGCACCTGTACGTAGCCGCGCTCGGTGTACTTGACCGCATTCGAAACCAGGTTGACCACCACCTGTCGGAGCAGCGTCGCGTCTACTTCAGCGACGGCCGGCACGGCTGCGTCCAGATCAAATAACAGCTCGAGCCCGCGTTCCCGGGCACGGACCGCAAAGAGTCGGACCCAGTCCGTAAGTTGTTCTCGCAGGGGGATGACGCTGGGGCGTGCATCGAGTCGCCCGGTTTCGATTCGGGCGTAATTGAGCACGTTGTCGACCAGGTCGAGGAGGGCCTGCGCTGCGCTTTCCAGCAAGCGGATATGCCCCTGAAGTGTCTCAGACCGCTCCGAGCGTCGAAGCAGCTCCACAACGCTGGCGATCGTCTGGACCGAGGTTCTGATCTCGTGACTGACTCTGGAGATGAACTCGCCTTTCGTGGCCGCGGCCTGTTCGGCCCTCTGCCGCGCCCGGCGGAGCGCCTCTTCCGTTTGAAGGCGCTGCTCAATCTCGCCCTGAAGCTGACGGTTCGCCTTCTGCAGTTCTCGCGTTCGCTGCTCGACCAGCTTCCTGGTCCGATCGTGTTGGCTTGCGATCAGGTACGCATAAGCCGAGGCCAGCAGGGAGCACGCGATCCCGAATCCCCAAAGCCATAGCCGTTCCGAGGAGGTAGCCGTGGCACGGAATCTAGCGGCAACGTGAAGACGGGCAGGTGTATCCATCACGGTCAGGGGAATCACATGCCACTCCGAACCACCCGAAGCGTGGCCCGCCTCTGCGACGACACGGCCCAGCTCCAAGCGGATTTCCACCGTCTGACTCGGTGCAGCATCCAATACCCGACCGAGACTCTCTTCGAGATCCACAAAGACCCCGATCTGCCCCCGCTGGCTTTGCACCAGTACTCCACCCCGACTTTGGGCGGGACCGCAGAAGCAGATGGCCGCCCGTGTACCGTAACGGCAGAGCAGGGCCGTAAGCGAACCCACTTGCCCAGGCGCGGCGTCCCGGGCGCGCAGTAGCTTAGCCAGACTATCGGCCCCCGTTTCTCCCCCAGGCCATGTGCCAGGTCGAAGGAATACCCAGTAGCCGGTGCCATGCTGCCCCCTCGCGTTGCCGTCAGATACCGGTTCGCCTTCGTTGGTTCCCTTCGGTCTGGTCGGCACCCACGCGCACGCAATGATCTCAGGACGGCCCGCAACGATCTGCCGCACGAATGCGCTGAACTCGTCTTCCTCGACAGTCATGCTGGCACGGAACAGAGCCTGCAGGGCGTGGGCAAGCTGTTCGTACACGACAAATTGACGGCGGAGCGATTGAGCTACCTGAGAGGTGACGGCGGCCACCTCGGCCCGGTGGCGGAACTCGCGAACCGCCTCGGCCTGCAGAGCAGCGTAAGCGGTCAGAGCGCCCACTACCAGGAAAGTCAGCGCGGCCACGACCAGGGAACGGTTGGCGACCACCACTGCCTCCGCGCTGTTTCCGCAGGTCCGTACGGATGTGGCGTGTTCTCCACCTGCTCGATGGCTTACACTCTTTCTAAGTTTAGCAGCTCGTGACCGGTCTGAAGAGCCTCTATTTGGGCCAAGCGTCCGCTCGCGCGTTTCGCCCGGGGACTGCGGCGATCACGTGCCGATCGGTCCGTGAGCCCGCCCTCTGCTCCGCACCGTCGGCCCACCAACCGACGAACGCGCCGTGCCAAGAAGCCGTAGGTTCGGTTAGAATCGAAGGAGCAGCCGGGCGCGGGCGGTAGATGTGGGCATAGACAGGAGAGCAGGCGATGCGACTTGTCCGGTGGGTCACGCAGCATTATTTGGCGAGCCTCCTTGGTACAGCCCTCTTCGGCGCAGCAGTTACCGGCACGGTGTACTTCCTGACTCGTCCGGAAACAACATCTTTCCAGTTGGCCGAGGCGACGGAACTACCACCTCCGCCCAGAGCGAAGCTCCCCCCTGCTCCCCCCTCAGACGCTCCTCTGGCGGAACTTGCCGCCTGGGTAAGACCTCAGCCCGAAGAGTACCACTGGCTCGATCTGCCCTGGCAAAAAAGCATTGTGAAAGCCCAGGAGCTGGCGAGAAAGACCCGTCGGCTCGTGTTCCTGTGGGGAACCAACGCCCCGGTGGGCCGTTGCTGAGGGATGGGTATCCTGGTCCGGTCCGGACCATTGTCCCACCCTGCGGTCCAGAAAGCGATTCTCGACTATTGTGTGCCGGTCGTGTTCGAGATCCGTCGTGCTCTGCCCACATGGGTCGGCATTCCCGGCTTGGGCGATCCGGAAGCAGAGCGGATCATGGCCTCGCCTGACGAAGACCCCGAAGTCGCGGCCTTCCTTGCCATCCATAGCCAGGATCCCATGACGCAGGGCATCTGGATCACAACGCCCGACGGCAAACTGCTACGCAGTTCCTACCAGACCGCGGCGGCCCCGATGCTCGGCACCATTGAGGCTGCCCTGCGGGATTGGCGGAAGATCGAGAGTAGGCCGCCCTTGCCGTTGCCAGAGAGTGCTCTTGTCAACCAGTGGCCTGAGACGTCGCCTTGCCCCTCGGACGTCACCCGCCTCAAGGTATTCGGCCGTCTGCTGGACGGTTCCAATTTTGAACCGTTCCGAGACGACATCGACATCCCCAAGAGTATTTGGGGAACCTTTTTGCCCCAAAAGCCGGCGGAAGGCGCCGAGTTCGAATTACCTCGCCCCTTCCTGCTCGAAATCGCCACCCGTTTCTATTCGGGTGAAATGCGGATGCGGTTACGCCCGGAGGAAGTCCAAAGTGTGCGGTGCAAAGGGCGGATCGTAGCGGTGAAGGATGGCGTGGCCGAGGCGGAGCTCCGAGGAGAGGTGTCGATAAAGGGAGCGGTAGCTTTCAGTCTCACTCGCGAGCGCGAGTATCAGGCCCAGTTGCGCGGCCTGGTCCGCTGGCGGCCGGGCGACCTGGAACCGAAGCAATTCCTGCTGGTAGCTGATGGAAACTGGCGATCGCAATATCCGGAGGACATGACCGAACTGGTCGCCTATGACGTCTATCCTGCCCAGTCGATCGCCAAGTTGGTCTGGTGTCCTCCGACGCGGATGATCTTTCTCGTTGAATATCCCCCGGCTTTTGTGCCTGGGCAACGGAAGCCTCCGGGCGCACAGCAACGAACCGAGGGCCGGGGCGAAGCCGAGCAAGCCAACCGATCGGCCGCGAGCCCGAGTCACGTGCGGCTCGCGGCTCGATAAGTCGGCCATACCCTGCAATCCGGCCGGCATCCGCCGGGGGAGACCGGTGCCGCAAACTGCGGTAATGGGACAGGACACACAGTTGTGAGCAGACATGGGTGAGTCCCAAGCACAGGCTGACCGCAGCCAAACAGAGGTTGTTCCGGACTACGCAGCGTCGTCAGAAGGTCCGGGCACGAGGCCCACTGCTGCCCGCATGGAGCGTGGCAGTGGAAGCGGCTGGCCGGTCTTGACCGTGCTTAAGCTGCTCGCCATCGTGCTCGTTCTTGGGGCGCTGATCGCTGCCGCTGTCTACTTCGGCGCCCACTATTGGGTCGCAGACCCCCTTCGGCAAGCCCGCGAAGCGCTGGACCGCAAGGAATTCCGCCAGGCCGCTCAGCTTGCCGAGGAGTATCTGAAGAAGGATCCGAACAGCCACGAGGCGATGCTGCTCGCTGCCCGTGCCTATGTGCGCATGGGCAGGTTCGCCGAAGCAGAGGCGTACTTCTCTCAAGTTCCCCTGGAGGAAAAGGACGATTTCTACGCGCGCGCCGCCGGCCTGGTTCATCGCAAGCTCTGGGCCGAAGCAGGCATGGTGTACGCCGAAATCTTGCAGCGATGGCCGGACGAAGGCCGTGCACTGGACCAACTGATCCGTATTCGACTCCAACAGGAACGTCATGAGGAAGCGATGAAGCTCGCGCAGCGCCTTCGCTTGCTTCCAGGCTGGGAAGCGACAGGAACGCTGCTGCTGGCGTTGCTGGAGTTTCAGCGCGAGCAGTTCGTGGAAGCGGCGCAGCACTTCGAAGAAGCGTTGAAACTGGCACCCGATCTCGATCAGGAAAAAACCCACATTGAGCCCGACGTGATCTACCAGGCCTATGCGGAAACGCTCTACCAGCTCGGCGACATTGACCGGGCGATAGAGTACGCGATGAAGGCGCGCGACCTTGGTAACAAGCCAGACTCCTGCTACATCCTCGGTCTCTGCTACGACAACAAAGGCGATACCGAGCGGTCCCGCCAGTTTTTTGAAGAGGCAATTGCGCGTGATCCTCGCCACTTGCGCTCGCTCCTGAAGCTCGGCCAGCTCGCCCTGCGCGATTCCCCTGAGGAAGCTGTCCGTTGGTTCGAACGGGTTCGGGAAATCGCACCGAACAACGACGCCGCGCGCCAGGGCCTGATCGCTGCTTATCGCCTCCTCGGACAGGAGGAAAAAGCACGCGAACTGTCCCAGGCTACCTCTGGGCGTTGATGGAATCCAGGCCCATCACGAACGCGAAGTCGGCTCTGCCAAGCCTCTCGCTCTTGGATCGGCCATCGCCCGCTGACCGGGAAGGACGCAGAATGGCTTGATCTGCGCCCCACTGGTGGAGGGCGGTACACTTTCCCTCGGTCCGGCCAACCGTGCCCGCCTTGGGCAGAACCCCCCTGCGAAACCGTCCGTAAATGGGATAACGGATCTCTCCAATGAGTAGCTCCAGGCCTGTGCGGAGCGGAAAGCAGACAGCGTGGGGCGATGAGATTGGTGTCTGGAATCAAGCGTTGCGCCGCTTCGGGGCGGGTTCTAGTCGTCGCGATCCTCGGTTTGCTTTCGGTGACCGGTTGCGGAACCCCTGCCTCCGCCCCCGAGACAAGTGCCGCTGCTACCAGAACTGCGCCGAGGGCCATTGAGGAGGGGGGTGAGCAATCTCCGACCGCGCAGACCACGCAACAATCCGAACCAGAACCCAACCGGGGCCCAATCTACTTTGAGGAAGTGGCTGCTGACCTTGGCTTGCACTACGTGACCTACTCGGGTACCACGGCAGAAAAGCTATTCCCGACCGCCAACGGCAATGGGCTCGCATTTATCGACTACGACCAGGACGGCTGGCTGGACGTCTATCTGGCGAGCAGCCGAGAGTTGCGAAGCGGGCGGGACGGCCCTCCAAACGGACTCTTCCGAAACTTGCACGGGACACGATTCATCCAGGTCGAGGCGTTGGCTCGCGCCGACTACCTCGGGTTCACTCAGGGGCTAGCCGTGGGGGACTACAACAACGATGGCTTCCCCGACATCTACCTGGTCCGCTACGGGGCAAACATCCTGCTGGAAAACAACGGGGATGGGACGTTTCGGAACGTTACCGATGATACGGGCACCGGGGAGGAACGCTGGGGTACGAGCGCCGCTTTCTTCGATTACGACCTGAACGGGGCCGCCGACATCTACGTGTGCCATTACGGCAAGTGGGATCTTCGTTGGCACGATTCCCATAACTGCATCATGGGAAGCCCCCCGGAAAGGATCTACTGCAGCCCACGGTTGCTGCCCCCCGAGGTGGATGCCCTCTATCGCAATGACGGTGCCGGCTCGTTCCGCGACGTCTGTCCCGACCTGGGGATCAACCGGACCGACGGTCGGGGACAGGGGGTCGTAGTCTGCGACGTGAACAACGACGGTT
>JALSID010000424.1 GCA_026981825.1 Planctomycetota bacterium | reverse complement strand
CTCCGCGCATAAGCCCGGGCCAAGAGGCAATGCGTCGGGCGGCATCGCAGGCCGCTGCCGAAAGCAGCCTGACGGCCCGCGCGCCGGGGAAGTGCCGTTGGCCGGTCTGCCGCTTCGCCCGCTGGCCGAAGCGGCAAGAGAGGGCGCGCCACCGCCGGTCCCGCGACGGGCGCGCTTTGTTTCGCTCCGCGGGGGCCATTCATACCACCGCTTGCCCGGCCCCCGCGCTTTGAGGCGGACCCGGGGCCGGGTCGCGCTACCACTGCTCCGCCGTCGCAGCGGCGGAGCTCTGGTCCCACCGGGCGGCGGGCTCCGGGCCGCTTCGGCGGGCCGCCGAAGCGGCGAGGGAGGGCACGCCCCCTTGCCGATCCTGCCACGGGCCGGCCTTTCTTTCGCTCGGCGGGGGCCATTATCGCCGGCGCTTCCTTGGCGCCACCGGTTTGGGGCGGACCCGGGGCCGGGTCGCGCTACCACTGCTCCGCCGTCGCAGCGGCGGAGCTCCGGTCCCGCCCGGCGGCGGGCTCCGGGCCGCTTCGGCGGGCCGCCGAAGCGGCGGGAGAGAGCGCATCCCATTGCCGTGGCCGCCACCGCGGGGCGTTTCCTTCGCTCGGCGGGGGTCATTTCTGCCGACGCTTCCTTGGCGCCACCGCCTTGGCGCGGACCCGGGCCGGGTCGCGCTACCAATGCTCCGCCGTCGCCGGCGCGACGGCAGTCCGCCGCTCCCTTCGTCCCGCCGGGCGGCGGGCTCCGGGCCGCTTCGGCCCGGGCGGGCCGAAGCGGCGAGAAAGACCGCGCCCCGTTTGCCCATCCCGCGACGGGCACGCGTTCCTTCGCTCGGCGGCGGTCATCTCTGCCAGCGCTTCTTTGGCGCCACCGCCTTGGGGCGGACCCGGGGCCGGGTCGCGCTACCACTGCGCCGTCGCCGGCGCGACGGCGGTCCGCCGCTCCCTTCGTCCCGCCGGGCGGGGGGCTCCGGGCCGCTTCGGCCAGCGGCCGAAGCGGCGAGAAAGCGCGCGCCCCATTTGCCCATCCCGCGACGGGCACGCGTTCCTTCGCTCGGCGGGGGGGTCATTTCCGCCGGCGCTTCCTTGGCGCCAGCGCCTTGGCGCGGACCCGGGGCCGCGTCGCGCTACCACTGCTCCGCCGTCGCAGCGGCGGAGCTCCGGTCCCGCCGGGCGGCGGGCGGCATTGCTTGTTCTTGCAAGCGGCTCCGGCGGGGGATAAGCGCCGGCACCCGCCGAGCCTGCGGCTCGTCACGGGGGAGCAGGCGCCGCTGGCGAGGAATGGGCTTCCGCGCACGCGGCCGGGTGCG
The DNA here is from genome assembly GCA_026981825.1 of Planctomycetota bacterium. GTDB lineage: Bacteria > Planctomycetota > Planctomycetia > JALXBF01 > JALXBF01 > JALSID01. Next base: position 6,664 of record JALSID010000424.1, on the reverse strand, counting down.
GGCGCCGGCTGGCGGGTAATCCTCCCCCGCCGGGGCCCGGCGGGGGTACTGCTGCGCCGTCGCCGGCGCCACGGCGGTCCGGCGTTTCTTCGGCCCCCGGCGCCTGGTGGCCGGCCTGTGCTCAGCGCTGTTCTCAGGCCGATCGGACAGATGGAACCGATAGGGCGGATCGGGGGCTGAGGCGGCGAGCGTTCCGCGCTTGGCCGCGCGGCGCGCGATCGCAACGATCGCGATCGGTCGCTTCCTGAAGAGCCGCGCTTTGCTCTGGACGCCGGTCGGGTCACGCTACCAATGCTCCGCCGACGAGGAGGCGCGAGTCGCTCGCTCGTGAGGGACTTGCATCGCCGGGCGAGTTGTGCTACACTTAGCCTTTGTCCGGTTTGGTTCGGGCCAGGCTTGGGGTACAGCGTTTACCGCTGGTTGCCAGCGAGGGGCCCGCGCCGGGGGCGAATTGTCGAACGGGTTCGGTGAGGGGATGCCTCATGGCTGGGAGGCATGAATCGCAACAAACGGACACCGCCACCAATCAACACTCCATGCCCGCGGCGGTGCATCTGGTGCTAGATGCCCCCAGAGGGTGTGCAGTACGGGCCGGTCTTGACTGCCTAAAGCCGGATGACGTTCGCTGGTTCCTGCGCTCCGGAACGTTCAACGAGCGTCGGGACCTCACCCAGTGGCTGGCCTTCTTTGACAAGCACCTGTTTGCTACCAGCTTTAACTACCCGAGCCAGGAGCCCCCTGGCCGGCAATGTTCGTCCGAACCGGTGGGGACATCATCCTGGGGGTTGACGGAGTGCCCACGGGGAGGCGACACCCGAACGGATCGCATTTGGGCATGTCGATTTTGTGGCACCACGATGGGGCCAACGCGGAGCACGAGATGTTCCGCGCCTTTCGATCATTTGTTGGCGTAGGCGAGCCTGTGGGGACTGCTTACACCTCCGTCTTCGAGAAATGGTGGGAGGAAACGCGTGACCAGTACTCCGCACGACATGCGGACTACCCGGTGGACGGGAAATCCGTGTGCGACCCGGTGGGCTTCTCCCGCAGCTTCGAAGAGATCAAGGTGGGCCCATTGGATGAAGAGACCATTCCGAGGGAGCCCGGAACAACCGACCACTTCGCTATGGTTTATGCGCGACGCTGCGATGCGAACGGCATCCTGGATGTGGCCGAGGGGGTCGCGGCCTGCATTCCCGCCGCGGGGTCGGCCTCCCTCGTGATCGCCACCGACGATGCGGATCTGCCAGCAGGGGGCTCGCGTACGTATGTGAAGCCCGATTCGCGGCCACGGTGGATACTTTGGACCGTCGGTATCCTAGTTGCCTGCGTGGTCGCAGCACTCACCGCCGCTGGCGACCTGGTCGGGACAGGCTTGGGGCTGTTCCTGTCGCTCGCCCTCGCGGTGGCGGCATGGAGTCAGTGCGCCCGCTACCCGTGCGCCGACCCCATCGCGGTCGCTGACGGGGAAAGACTGAAGGCGCACGCGCTCAGTTCGCTCAGGTCGATGCTAACGGCCCGCAACAGGATTTGGTCCGCTCTGACCCTTGTCTTCACGGTTCTGGCCATGGCCGCGGCCCTCATCATGCAACGCTCACTACTGTTAGCGTTGCTCTCACCAGCAATAGTTCTGTCGCTTGGGCTGCACGCAGCGATGGCGCGACTTGCGGCTGTGCCCAAGTGCACGCTGTCCTACCTGCTCAGCCGGTCCGATCTTCTGGCAGGGGCGGCCACGTGGTCGTTGCTGAGCTGGGGCCTCACGTGGGCGGCACTTCATGGGGCCTCTTCGGCAGCAGGCCTTCAGGCTTTGCCAAACGGATCGGTGTCTGCGCTGGCCATCGCGCTGGTGCTCTTGTTGGGCCAAACGTGCTGCACCGCCGTTGCTGCGGCACGTGCAGATCCCAGTCTTGCGACACTTGGCCACGCAGGACTGCTGGCGTTCGTCGTCTGGCTGTGGTCCCTGACGTAGAAGCTGAGCTGTGCGCGGCGACGCATCGAAAAACAGCCGCAGGCCCAGCAGTTGACTAGAGAATGAGTAGAGACGTTGAAAGCGGTGTTCTGGTCGCGGAGGAACAAGTCACAGACGGCCGATCAGCTCCAAAACGGAGGACAGCCCGTCAACGGGAAGGGTCCCACCTTCACCCCGGTCAGCCAGGCAGTCCAAAGACTGCTCTCACTACGCCAACGCGCCAGAGAGCGTATCGACACGTTCCTAGGTGAGATGGACGAACGGCTGGAGCCCTCGCTCGCGGCACTGAACGAGTGGATCAATACAAATCCGGTGCTTCGCGACAACCAGAACGCGATTGCAAGGCTCCAGCAGCTCGCGGCGTCCGTGGATGTCCTCCGAAGCGAATTGGACGCAGCAGTTCGTCGTATCCGAGGGGATCGCTTCACTGTAGCGGTCGTCGGCTACGCCAGAATGGGAAAGAGCACGTTTCTTCAATCGCTGACCGGTCTCGACGACTCGGTCCTGCCGACCGGAGACCGCCTCGTTGTTACAGGCACCAGGGCTCAGATCACGAATATCCCCGCAGATGATCCCCCCTCCGCCGATGTGGACTATCACGATGAGACGTCGCTCCTCCAACAGGTCATTATTCCCTACTGCAACACCTTGGGCATTCGGCGCCCAACCAACTTGTCCGACTTCCTGGATACGGATCTCGACGCAGTTAAACCCTCTGGCGCAGACGCGACAAACGAACGACTGGGGTTCTGGACCCAGCTAAAAGGCCTCCAAGAAGCAGTGAGTAGGTACAGGACGCATCTTGGCCGCGCTGGCCACGCCATTTCCCTCCGCGACGTTCCGAAATATGTTAGTAAAGAGCGGTCACTGCTTTGGGCGGTGGTGCGGCAGGTAACAGTACATTGCTCCATGCCCATGTTAGGGAACGCGCCGGTAAGGATAGTCGATACGGCAGGCCTTGGCGAGCTGGCACCACAACATCGCGAGCAGCTCCTCGAAACCATCGGGAAGACGGCCAACCTGGTTATCGTCATTCGGATGCCGAAGGAAAAGGGAGATTTTTGGCATCAAGCCGACGCAGCGCTGATGGATCTGGTTGAGTCCAGAATTAACGAGGTGTCAGCCGACACGCCAGTGGTCACTGTCATCAATGAAACGCCGGGCAACCGGCATCTCCTCGACTCTTTCGTAGAGAACATACGCAAACATACAGAGGGGAGGGTTTGGATCGAGCGACTGAACTGCGCAAACTCACAAGAGGTTCAGGCCTGTGTGGCGGCGTTGATCGAAAGAGTTGCCAGCGACGGGAAGGGAATGGGAGTTGACCTCAATGCGCTGGCCTCGTCGCTCGAGCAGAACGCGTCCCAGGCCCGGTCCGTCTTGAAGGAAATCCAGGCTCTGGTGTCAAGCGCGCAGCCCAGCAAGACCGATCTCATTGAGCGAGTAGAACGCCTCATGGACGGATTGACAGAAGCCTTAGACCACCTGCAGGACGCACTGACTGCTGTGCAGGGCCTGGAGGACGAACAGGTCTGCGAAGAGGCCTTTGCGCTGGTGCAGGGGCTAGCAAATCCGGTTCTCCGGGAAATTCCGGATGCGGAAACGATCGAAAAGGGAATCCGTAGAGCGAAGGGACACGGGCCGGCGCTGGTGAAGTACCTTAACGAGCTCCGCACCCACCTGGCGGCCTGTCTCCATAACATCCTGAGCGACCGGATAAAGGAAAAACTCAACGACGCGCGATTGCTCGCGCTTCGGGCTCTTCGTAAGGTGCCCGAGATCGCGACTGCTTTAGCCGCCCTAAGACCGGAGTCCCCCGAGCTACTCCTCGACGAGCTGTGCCAGCGCCTGGCGCGACAAGTGCGGTTCATGGCCGATGACGGGGAGTTGGTATTGGAAGAGGCGACGTGTCAACTGAAGGTCAGGCTACGCGAGTTACTCCGCGCAATGCCCGAGTTAGAGGACGCACTAAGGAAAGCGGGCCAAGATGAGGCAGCACCGTTCGAAGCTCTTGCGACAGACCTTCAGGCGGCAGGCGCCACCGAAATCGGCGCGGCCCTGATGCGGTTCGCCCGGCGGCAGCCCGACGTTCCGGACATCTTCTTCCGCGTCCGGCCTGTTCTCGAAGCCCTGTCCGCCACCTACGAGTGCCGTCGTCCGGACTTCCAGCCAAACGAACCAACGAAGCGGTCGATCACATTGGAACAACGTATCCTCGACAGTTTGCAAGATCACACTATTGCCAATCTGCCACTCGATAGGCGTGCCAGGGCAGAGGCGGAATGCATCTGCCGAGCGTTGGAAGCGCAGGTTCACCTTACCCTTCGCCTCGTCGAGAACCGCCTCCGGGAACTCCTTAAAGAAGACGTCCGCTGGCTGATACACGTCTGGGTGGAAGACCTTGTGGACGCGCTCGTCCGACGCAAGGACGCGTTGCCGGAGTGGATGTCGTGGTGCAAGAAGAGAGCATCGATTCTCTGGGCAGACCAGTTCTTGGACGTGACTATGCTCAGTAACCTAACGCAAACCGTAGATGACGCACTTGATCGGGTTGTCGCGTTCGCCGGACAGCTTCGGACCCTATAACACCTGGGAGGCTGTAGCCATGGCCAGTTCGTCTCGCGAGATCAACGTCCTACTCGTTGGTCCCCGTCGCTCCGGCAAAACGACCCTCGCCGGGCTCATGGGGCACCCTCGGTTCAACGGTGTTCCAGAAGGCCTCCGGCTTCGCGCGTCGGGAATCCGGGACGCCCTAAAGCGTGTGAAACGCCTGGAGGACGCAGTAAATCGCGCGGCTCCCTGGAGCCCTATTGATGTCGACAGCATCATAACGCGCACCCCGGCGGATCGGCTGTTTCGTTACACCTACACTCTTGAGTGTCCCGCTACGGCGCCCCCGGCCGCCAAATTTCTTGATTTGATCACGATCCATATGCTCGACATCGGTGGTCTAACCTTCGAAGAGGGTCCAGAACGGGTTCGCGAAGTGCTGGGTCGTGACGGGATGTCTCTCCATGATGTTGACATCGTGATGTTCGTCGTCGACGCCGTCGCACTGGTGGAAGCGTTCGGCGTGGCGCGTGAGAAGGCGATGGCCGTGGACAGTGTGTCCGCCGTAATTTCTAAGGTGCTAGAACTGAAGGAAATACCATGGATCTTCGCGGTGCTGACTCGGTGCGAGACCTACCTCCTAGAAGGAAAGGACCATCGACAGCGTCTAGCGGAGGCCAGAGATTGGTGGGCAGAACGCGTAGGGCTTCGACGCCTTATCCCGGCCAGTGTGGAGGTCTTATTCCAGTGTTGGTGGATCCCGGTGTTCACAACGGGTTGCCTCCGGGTACGAAAAGCAGAGATTGCGAAGGGAGATGGCGGAGATGGCAACGGCGGAGCGGATCTTAGACCGATCTTCGAAAGGACCGAACGATCCTTTGCGCCCCGGTTTACAGCCGCCGTCTATGGCATCGTGCTGAAAGTAGCAATCGAAATCGCGCGAGAACGGAGGGGGGGTGTGGGAAATGTTCCTGGACTTGTTTTCGCGTCGCCCCAAGCACCAATTGAGGGCAGTCCGCGATTTCGTAGGGGTAATTGATCGTGAATGGAAGGCAGCGACCGCCCTGTTGCAATAGGGGTTGAGGCAGCTCGAGAAGGACTTTCTTTGAGGCCTGCGATAAGTCCACCAGGTTGTGGTGACATGGTCGTCGGTAGCGACGGTGCTGGGCGGGCTTTGCCTACCCTGACACTCTCGCCGCCCGCTTGAACAACAACGTGGACAAACAGGACAGGCGAGAGCCTCTGGAGCGTCCTATGACCGGAGGGTACCCGTCGTGCCGCGGATCGAGTAAAAGAATGCTGCCCTATCCTGGCGCCAGCGACATTGGCTGGCGCGTGGCGCCCGAGCGACTGAGAGGAATCCAAGAGTCTGTGCTGACGTATGGTCCGGGGGAGAGCGGACACACAAGCTGACGGAGGGATGGTCTTTACGGCGGGATCGACCTCCAGGCAGGGCTCGGCGCTACGGTTGGGAGCCAGGATGGCGGGCCGGACGCCCCTGGGTGCAGGGGCTGTAGCAAACTACCTGACCGCCAGAAGTCACTCCAATGCTAATGATTGCCGAATGGGTACGCCTTGCTGATACCGCGGGAACAAGCTGGGGCTCTGACTGAGGCAGAAAGGGGCAACAGGCCATCGGATAGCTGAACTATCGCTAAAGGTGGAAGGTGCAACTAGGAGCACGGCACCGGTCGATAGCGGGGATTCGTAGGATATGCAGGGGCACATCGCGGCGCTAGCAGACCTCAAAGGTTGCGCGATCAAGACAGCATTGCCTTCCTTCGAATGGGCAGACTTGGTCCGGTGGGTCTTTTTGGCCCCAGGTTTCGCCGGGGACCCGTATGGAGAGAGGTGGCGAGCTTTTTTCGATCGACGAGTGCACGCCACCGGACTTCTTTACCCAAGCGACGTCGGCCCCTGGCCTTCGCTCCTCGTTGACACTGCTGACGGCATCGTTCTCGGGGTAGACGGCGTACCCAGCGGTCACCGCCATCCGAACGGTGCCCCCGTCGGAATGTCCGTACTGTGGCTGCGTCGTGAGAACCAGCAGACGCTGTTGGAGGCGTACCGGGACTTTGTCAGCCCTGACAACGGTAACGTAGGTCGCTACGCCGGTGTGTTTCGCAGGCTGTGGGAAGGCGCCAG